>NZ_JAIWOT010000001.1:2402500-2702500 GCF_021295335.1 Komagataeibacter sp. FNDCF1
CTCGGGCTTGCTGTCGATCTGCATGCGCAGGCGGCTTGCGGCCTCATCCACCAGATCGATGGCCTTGTCAGGCAGGAAGCGGTCGGTGATGTAACGGTTGGACAGGGTTGCCGCCGCAACCAGCGCGCCATCGGAAATACGGATACCGTGATGGAGTTCGTATTTTTCCTTGATCCCGCGCAGGATGGAAATCGTGTCGGCCACCGTCGGCTCACCCACATAGACCGGCTGGAACCGGCGGGCGAGGGCCGCATCCTTCTCAATATACTTGCGGTATTCATCCAGCGTCGTCGCACCGATGCAGTGCAGTACGCCACGGGCCAGTTCGGGCTTGATGAGGTTGGAGGCATCCATCGCGCCATCGCTGCGACCCGCACCCACAAGGGTATGCATCTCGTCGATGAACAGGATGATCTGGCCTTCGGCGGACTCGATTTCCTTGAGCACTGCCTTGAGACGTTCCTCGAACTCACCCCGGAATTTCGCGCCAGCGACCAGTGCGCCCATGTCGAGCGAGAGCAGCTTCTTGTTCTTCAGGGCCTCGGGCACATCACCATTGACGATACGCTGCGCCAGCCCTTCGACGATGGCGGTCTTGCCCACACCCGGCTCACCGATCAGGACGGGGTTGTTCTTGCTGCGGCGGGCAAGGACCTGAATGGCGCGGCGGATTTCCTCGTCACGGCCGATCACGGGGTCCAGTTTGCCCTGAAGCGCCACCTCGGTCACGTCACGCGCATATTTCTTCAGCGCGTCAAAATTGGCTTCTGCGTTTTCGCTATCCACGGTGCGTCCCTTGCGGATTGTGGCAATGGCTTTTTCCAGCGCCTGTGGCGTGGCACCGCCCGCGCGCAGGGCCTGGCCGGCCGGGGTCTCGGATGTGGCAATGGCGGCCAGCAGGCGGTCCTGCGCCACGTATTCGTCACCCGCCTTCTGGGCGGCCTGTTCGGCGCCATCCAGCAGGCGCACCAGTTCACCCGTGGCCGCAGGCTGACCCGCGCCGCTGCCCTGCACCTTGGGCAGCTTGGCAAGGGCTGCGTCATTGGCGGCCGTAATGGCAGGCACCTGCCCGCCAGCCGCGCGGATGAGGGAAGATGCCGCCCCCTGATCATCATCCAGCAGGGCCTTGAGCAGATGCTCCGGCGTCAGCTGCTGGTTGTAATCCCGCATGGCAATGGTCTGTGCAGCCTGCAGGAAACCGCGCGACCGTTCTGTAAACTTCTCGATGTTCATATGTTTTCCCGTCCCTCTCGATCAGGCGACAAAAAAGGTTTCGCCCTTGGCCGTCCCTCAACAGGCAACGGCATGGCGCTGGATTCCAGATGGGATCAACTGGATGTTATTACAAGATATCGGGCGTGATTTCCTTCCCCTGTCTCCTGTCGCGCGCATGGGGTCATGGGCGATGTGAACCTGTGGATAGCTGATCATCGGGGGTGGGTTTTCAACCTTGATCCAGGTCAATATTGCCGTGCCTTATTGGCGCAACGGCCATTCGCCCAGCGGTATGCGGCGCCTGCGGGGCAACCGCCCCTCCATATTAAAGAGGGACGGTTGAATGGAAAAACCAGATTCCCACAAACCCTTGATAAAAAATAAAAGTTTCTGGGTACTGCCTTTTTTACAAAGGCGGCGTTCCCTGAAGCTTTCTGAAAAAAGCTTCACCAGGAACTTCTTTCCGATTTTATGGCGGTTTTTACTTGTTTCTTTCCGCCAGTGTCGGCCCCAGCAGCAGCAGGTCGGCTGCGGAAAGACGGTCCGACGCCGTGCTGGCCTGATGCCAGAAGGGATAGAGGATCGGTGGCGCGCTGGCTTCGTCAAGACGGCTGATTTCCTCCGCAGTCAGGCTCAGCTCAATGGCCTTGAGGTTATCAACCAGCTGTGCCTCGGTCCGGGCACCGATAATGACGGATGTAATGGTGGGCCGCTGCGCCACCCAGGCCAGCGCCACCTGGGCTGCGGAAATGCCACGGCTTTCGGCAATGCTGACCAGCACTTCCACCACATCGTACAGCTTCTCGGTATCATATACCGGCGGTTCGCCCCATTTCTCGATCTGGCGCGTGCCTTCGGGCTGCGGCTTGCCACGGCGGTACTTGCCGGACAGCAGGCCGCCGGCCAGCGGGCTCCACACCTGCACACCAATACCCTGGTCAAGAGCCACGGGCAGGAGTTCGTACTCCGCCTCGCGTGCCTGAAGGGAATAATAGATCTGCTGCGCCACGGGGGCGATCAGACGGTTGCGCTCCGCCGTGCCCAGCGCCTTCATGATATGCCATGCCGAGAAGTTGGAAACCCCGGCATAACGGATCTTGCCCGCGCGGGTCAGGGTATCCAGGGCTTCCAGCGTTTCATCCAGCGGGGTCTGGCCATCCCATTCATGCAGGTAATACAGGTCGATATGATCACGGCCCAGACGCTTCAGACTGGCCTCGCACGCACTGACAAGATGAAAGCGCGACAGACCCGCGTCATTGGCACCCGGCCCCATGTTGAAGCGCGCCTTGGTCGTGACCATCACGTCATCGCTGCGTCCCTTGAGGGCAGCACCCAGAATCTCTTCCGACACGCCGGTTGAATAGATATCCGCCGTATCGAACATGTTGATCCCGGCATCGATGCACAGGTCGATCTGGCGGGTTGCCCCGGCAAGATCGGTATTGCCGGTCTTGGCAAAATTCCCCTTGCCGCCGAATGTCATGGTTCCCAGTGTAAAAGCCGAAATCCGCAGGCCGGAACGGCCAAGCTGACGATACTGCATAATTCTTGTCTCCTCTGACAGAAGGGGCTGGCGCGCCCCTGCATTCCTGCCCGCCCATGGGTGGGCAGGGCATGTACCCGGTGGCCATGATCCGCTGCGGGCAGCACGTGATGCGTGCGACAGGCCACGCATGCGGACGCAGCCAGTACCCCGCTGGCAGCCCCCCATCACGCGGCGCACGGACAGCCTGATGGTGCCGCCGCTGGCGCACGGCCTCAGCCGGTATAGGTCACATTCAGTTCGCCCACCCCGGCGCAGCTTGCATGCAGCACGTCGCCACGCCGGACCGGGCCCACGCCCGAAGGGGTGCCGGTCATGATCAGGTCGCCCGCCGCGAGGGATACGAAACGGCTCAGGGCAGAAATGATTTCCGCAACCGACCAGATCATGTCCAGCAGATCGCCCTTCTGCCGGGGTTCGCCATTCACACTCAGCGTAATGGCGCCGCGCTCGGGATGGCCGATGGACGATACGGGCACGATGGACGAGATGGGACAGGACTGATCAAATCCCTTGGCCAGATCCCACGGCCGCCCCGCTTTCTTGGCCACAGCCTGCAGGTCACGGCGCGTCATGTCCAGGCCGACCGCGTAGCCGTATATGTGGGCCAGCGCCTTTTCCACCGGAATGTCATGGCCATCACGCCCGATGGCAGCCACCAATTCCACTTCGTGGTGCAGGTCGGACGTACTGACCGGAAAAGACAGCAGGCCACCGCCGGGCACCACCGCATCCCCCGGCTTGGAAAAGAAAAAAGGGTCGGAGCGTTCGGGGTTGCCGCCCATCTCGCGCGCATGGGCGGCATAGTTCTGTCCGACACACCATATCCGCCTGACAGGAAAGACGCCCTTACTCCCCTCCACTGGCACGATGGGTAGGCTGTAGGGGGGAATCACGTAATCCGTCACGGTACGGCGCTCCTTCATGTTCTTTTCGGTGGCGCATGGTGGCACCCGTTGCCCGCCGCTGTCACGGCAAATACAGGCGTGCGCGCCACCGGCAGACATAAAAAAAACGCCAGCCGGAACATGTCCGGCTGGCGCAAGTACAGGGGGATGGCCCACCGCCACCCGATCGGGTCGGGAGCGAAAGACCACCCCGAAAGCCCGCCTTTGACACGTCCCGCAAATCAGCAAGGACGTTTCCGGCATGGCTTCTGTCAGAAAAGCTCTGGGCAATACCGCCTTTTTGGAAAAAGGCAGCACCCGGAAACTTTTATCACCCGTTATTCGGGCCGGTATTTCAGTTGCGGGCCTTGTCGACCAGCTTGTTCTTGCCGATCCATGACATCATGCCACGCAGCTTCTCGCCCACCTTCTCGATCTGGTGCTCGTTGTTGCGCGCACGGGTCGCCTTGAAGCCGATGTTGCCGGACTGGTTTTCCAGGATGAAGTTGCGCACGAACGTGCCGTCCTGGATGTCGGTCAGGATCTTCTTCATCTCGACCTTGGTTTCCGGCGTGATCACGCGCGGGCCGGACACGTATTCACCATACTCCGCCGTGTTGGAGATGGAGTAGTTCATGTTCGCGATGCCGCCTTCGTAGATCAGGTCCACGATCAGCTTCATTTCGTGCAGGCATTCG
The DNA here is from genome assembly GCF_021295335.1 of Komagataeibacter sp. FNDCF1. Lineage (NCBI taxonomy): Bacteria > Pseudomonadati > Pseudomonadota > Alphaproteobacteria > Acetobacterales > Acetobacteraceae > Komagataeibacter > Komagataeibacter sp. FNDCF1. The sequence goes on from NZ_JAIWOT010000001.1 coordinate 2,406,847, forward strand.
AAATAGGCCATTTCCGGCGCGTAGCCCGCTTCAACCAGCGTCTCGAAACCGGCGCGGATCAGTTCGACCAGACCACCGCACAGCACGGCCTGCTCACCAAACAGGTCGGTCTCGACTTCTTCCTTGAAGGTCGTCTCGATGATGCCCGCGCGCCCGCCACCATTGGCCGATGCATAGGACAGCGCGATTTCCAGCGCATTGCCCGAAGCGTTCTGCGCCACGGCAACCAGCGACGGCACGCCGCCACCCTTCTGGTATTCGGAACGCACGGTGTGGCCGGGACCCTTGGGCGCGATCAGGAACACATCCAGGTCGGGACGGGCCTCGATGATGCGGAAGTGGATGGACAGGCCATGGGCGAAGGCAAGGGCCGCACCCTGCTTGAGGTTCTTTTCCAGCGATTCCTTGTACAGCGCGCCCTGGCCTTCATCCGGCGTCAGCACCATCACCACGTCCGCCCACTTGGCGGCGTCGGCCGGGCTCATCACCTTGAAGCCGGCGGCCTCGGCCTTGGCTACGGCGGTGGACTCGGGGCGCAGGCCGACCACGATGTCGGTCACGCCGGAATCCTTGAGGTTGTTGGCATGGGCATGGCCCTGGCTGCCGTAACCGATGATGGCCACCTTCTTGCTCTTGATCAGGTTCACATCGGCATCGCGATCATAATAGACGCGCATGGTCTTGCTCCTTGGAATAAAACGAAAAAGACGTATGGAAAGATAAAGCCCGGCGTCCCCTTACAGGATCGCGGCACCCCGGGCGATGGCGGCGACACCCGTGCGCGACACTTCGGCCAGGCCGAGCGGGCGCATGAGGTCGATGAACGCATCGAGCTTGTCGGTCGCGCCGGTCAGCTCAAAGACAAAGGACGTGGCCGAGGCATCAACCGGATGGGCGCGGAAAGCCTGCGCGATACGCAGCGCATCGGCCCGGCGCTCCCCGCTGGCAATCACTTTCACCAGCGCCATCTCACGCGCCACATGCGGTTCGTGCGCCGTCATGACCGATACGCGGTACACCGGCACCAGCCGCTCCACCTGCGCGCGGATCTGCTCCAGCACGCGCGGGGTCGCGGTGGTGACAATGTTGATGCGCGACTGGCGGCGGGTTTCATCAACCGGGGCCACGGTCAGGCTCTCGATATTGTACCCACGACCGGAAAACAGGCCGATGACACGCGCCAGCGCACCGCTTTCATTCTCGACCTGAATGGAAATGACCGCGGAGACCGGGCTCTCCTGCTGCGTGGTCATGATCATGTTTCCTGACTGCTGAAAGTGCCACCGCGCATGCTTGTCCATGCAGAGGTGGCAGGAAAGGAGAAGGGCGCAGCGGCGGCCAGCGCCGCCCGCGGCATCGGGGGCGGGTCAGACCAGCATGCGGCCTTCCGCGCTGATCTCGTCATCCTCCCCGGGGCCAAGGAGCATCTGGTTATGCGCCGCCCCGGACGGGATCATGGGATAGCAGTTTTCATCCTGCGCAACGCAGATATCCGCCACTACCGGACCCGGATGGGCCAGCATTTCGGCAATCACGCCATCCAGTTCACCCACGCACGTCGCACGCAGGCCGCGACCATGGAAGCTTTCCGCCAGTTTCACGAAATCGGGCAGTGCCGCGCTGTAGCTTTCGGAATAGCGCGATTCGTGCAGCAGTTCCTGCCACTGGCGCACCATGCCCATGTACTGGTTGTTCAGGATGAACACCTTAACCGGCAGGCGGTACTGCGCGATGGTGGACAGTTCCTGAATGTTCATGAGCGTGGAGGCTTCCCCCGCAATATCGATCACCAGCGCATCGGGATGGGCGATCTGCGCGCCCACGGCCGCAGGCAGCCCATACCCCATGGTGCCAAGACCGCCCGAGGTCAGCCAGCGATTGGGTTTGTCAAAACCGAAATGCTGAGCGGCCCACATCTGGTGCTGCCCCACTTCGGTCGAGACATAGGTGTCGCGCCCGGTGGCGGTCGCCAGTTCATGCAGGCGGCGGATGGCGTATTGCGGGCGGATGATCGCATCCGGCGCCATGTCCTGCACGAAGCCAAGGCTGTCGCGCTTGCGCCATTCGTTGATCTGGTGCCACCACTGCGCCATGTCGATGGGCTGGCTGGTATTGGCGGGGGTGCAGTCCCACTCCTCCAGCATCATCTCGATCACACGCCGCGCGTCCCCCACGATTCCCACATCTACGCGCACGATCTTGTTGATCTGGCTGGGGTCGATATCGGCATGGATCTTGAACGAACCGGGCGAGAACGCGTCCAGCCGCCCGGTCACCCGGTCATCAAAGCGCGAGCCGAGTGCGATCAGCACGTCACAGTCATGGGTGGCCATGTTGGCCTCGTACGTGCCGTGCATGCCCAGCATGCCCAGGAAGCGCCGGTCCCCCGCGGGCATCGCCCCCAGCCCCATCAGCGTGGAGGTGCATGGAAAGCCGGTCTTCTCCACCAGCCTGCGCAGCGCCACCGATGCTTCCGGCCCGGCATTGATGATGCCACCACCGGTGTAGAACAGCGGCCGGCGCGCGCCCTTCATGGCGGCCACGGCGCGCGAGATCGCATCACGCCCCGGCTCGGTCTGCGGATGATAGGACGGATGCGGCGCACGCGGTGGCGCCACATAGGGTGCGGGGCCGACCATCAGGTTCTTGGGCAGGTCGACCAGCACCGGGCCGGGGCGGCCGCTGCGCGCGATGTGAAAGGCTTCATGCACGCTGGGTGCGATCTCATCCGCGTGGCGCACGAGATAATTGTACTTCGTGGCCGGGCGGGTGATGCCCGTGGTGTCCGCCTCCTGAAAGGCATCGGTGCCGATCAGCGGCACGCCGACCTGACCGGAGAAACAGACCACGGGAATCGAGTCCAGCATGGCGTCCAGCAGGCCCGTCACCGTATTGGTGGCGCCGGGGCCGCTGGTGACCAGCACCACGCCCACCTTGCCGGTGGAACGGGCATAGGCTTCCGCCGCATGCACGGCCGCCTGCTCATGGCGGACCAGCACATGGCGAATCGCGTTCTGGCGAAAAAGTGCGTCATAAATGGGCAGGACCGCGCCGCCGGGATAACCGAAGATGACTTCGACCCCCTGCTCGCCCAGGACGCGCAGAAGCACTTCGGCACCGCTCAGGACAGCCGATGCGTCCGTATCCCTGGTGTGAGGCTTCAGATCAGTCTGGTGCGATGCTGCGTTCATGTTCCTGCTCCTTCGCCAGGGAGACCGGGACAACCGGCCTGCCATCAATGGCGAAATCCGGGGCCGGGTTTACGGAAACCCCGGGGCTGCGTCAATGCCATTCATAACAAAAGAAATGATTTTCTTCTCACATCTTTCCATTTGTTGCGCATCGGGGTGTATTTCGAAGCGTTTTTCCTGCACCAGCGTGTCCGCAGGCCGTGCCAGCGCGTGATGGGCGAACCATGTGGCCTGCCGCTTCGTGTACTGCCCGGTCAGCGTGATCGCCCGCGCGGTGGCATCCGCCAGTGTCATCGTGCCGCGCAGCATGGCAGCCAGTTCGGGCACGCCATGGGCACGCATGGCGGGCAGGTCGGGGGGCAGGCCCTGTTCCAGCAGATGGGCCACTTCATCCAGCGCGCCCTGTTCCACCATGGCATGGAAGCGCCGCGCTATGGCGGCGCGCAGTGCCTCACGCGGCGGATGCAGGCGTATGGCGATAAAGCGCGCGGCAAGGGGCGGCAGTACCGCTTCACGCCGCCACCACGCCAGCCCGTGGCCGGTGGCCAGACGCACCTCCAGCGCACGGGCAATGCGCTGGCCATCGGTGGGGCGCACGGTGGCCGCCGTCCCGGCATCAAGCGTGCGCAGTTCGGCGTGCGCTCCCTCCGGCCCAAGATGCTCCACCATGGCGCGCGCGCGGGCACGGATGGCATCGGGCGGCTGGGGAATATCGGCCAGCCCGTCGGTCAGCGCGCGGAAATACATTCCCGTCCCGCCACAGAATACCGGCACCCGCCCCGCGTCCCACGCCGCGTGCGCACACGCCATGGCCTGTTCGCGCCACCACGCCACACTGCCGGTCCGGGCGGCGGGCAGCACGCCATACAGCGCATGGGGCACACGGGCTTCGTCCTGCGGGCCGGGGCGGGCGGTCAGGATACGCAGGTCGCGGTAGACCTGCATCGAATCCGCATTGATGATGGTACCCTTCACCCGCTGCGCCAGCGCCAGCGCAAGTGCGGACTTGCCCGAACAGGTCGGACCCGCCACGATCAGCGCCACACGCCCCCCCGGCGGAGGCGTGCCTGTCCCAACCCTGTTGTATCCGGACCCCATGGCTGATTCCCCTTCCCTTACCCATACCCTTGTACTGGTGGCCGCGCGTGACGCCACATCCCTTACCCCGGTCGATATCCGTGCCGCGCGCGACCTGGTGCGGGGGGCGGCCCCCATTACCCTTTCGGAAGGGGAAGCTGTCGAGATCGCCTGCCCCGCGCCCGAAACATGGGACAACCCGGATATCGGCGCCCTGCGCGCGGTCTTTGCCGGGCGCGGGCTGGATGTGCTGGTAACGCCGGGCCACAACCGCCGCAAGCGGCTGCTGGTGGCGGACATGGACAGCACCATCGTCAATTGCGAAACGCTGGATGACATCGCGGCCCATACCGGCATCGGCGCGCAGATTGCCGAAATCACGCGCCGGTCGATGAACGGGGAAATCGAATTCGAAGCCGCCCTGCGCGAACGCGTGGCGCTGCTGCGTGGCCTGTCCACGGACCTGCTGGAACGGGCATGGCGGGATGTGCGGCTCAATCCCGGCGCGCTGGAACTTGTCCGGACCATGCGGGCCGCTGGCGCGCGCACGGCGCTTGTTTCCGGCGGGTTCACTTTCTTTACCAGCCGGGTGGCGGCACTATGCGGCTTCGATGAAAACCACGCCAACACCCTGCTGGCACAGGGTGATACGCTGACCGGCACGGTAGGGCTGCCCATTCTGGGGCCGGACGCCAAGCTTGCCCATCTGGAACGGCTGGTGAAGGAAGGCGGGCTGGACATGGATGACGCCATGGCCACGGGTGATGGCGCGAATGACCTGGCCATGCTGCGGGTGGCGGGGGCGGGCATTGCCTTCCATGCCAAGCCCACTGTCCGGCGCGAGATTGCAAGCCAGGTCAACCACACCACGCTGCGCACCCTGCTGTTTGCCCAGGGCTACCGGGCAGCGGAATTCGTCACGGCGTAGGCGCACCCCCCGTGGCGGCCGTGCTGGCCCGGCTGGTGGGCTGGGCGCGGCTGTCCTGTGCCTCGATGAAGACGCGGGTGACTTCGGGATAGGTCTGCTTGATCTGGTGTTCCAGCGCGCTGACCACGATTTCCACCTGCCCCGCCGTCAGGTCATTGCGGAAATCCAGGCTGATCACCACCAGCACGTCCCGCGGGCCAAAATGCATGGAGCGGATTTCATTGAGCCGCTCCACCCCCTGCGCCGCCAGCGCCATGCGGCGCAAGGCGGCCAGAACCTCCGGCGCGACACCCTCCCCCGTCAGCAGCGACTGGGATTCGCGTGCCAGGAATGTCGCCGTGACCGCCAAAATGCATGCGATGATGATGGACGCCACGCCATCGAGCACCGGCATGTCCAGCACTTCTGACAGGATATTGCCCACAAGCGCCACGGCCAGGCCGCCCAGCGCCGCCGTGTCCTCGAACAGGACGGTAAAGACCGTGGGGTCCTTGCTCATCTGCACCGCCTCCACCCAGCCGCGCCGGCCCTTGCCCTCCTTGCGGAAGGCCCGGAGCGCCAGCAGCCAGACCGACCCCTCGAACACGATGCTGGCCACGAGCACGGCATAATTGACCAGCACATGCGCCACCGGCTGGGGATGGATGATGTGGATGATCCCCTCATAGAGGGAAACACCCGCCCCCAGCCCGAAAATGAGCAGGGCCACCACAAAGGTCCAGAAATACAGTTCCAGCCCGTAGCCAAACGGGTGCATGGCCGTGGCCGGGCGGGTGGCGCGCCGCATGCCGACCAGCAGCAGGCCCTGGTTGCCGGTATCGATCAGGGAATGGATGGCCTCGCTCAGCATCGAGGCGCTGCCGGTCAGGAAGGCGGCACCGAATTTGGTGGCGGCCACAAGCAGGTTGCCGCCAAGGGCCGCAAAGATGACGGTTCGGGAAGATGAGGAATGTGCCATTGATTTTTTCAATACGAGGTCCGCGCCCATCCTATCCGCCCGCCACCGCTTTTAACAGGCCGCACGCGCATGAGGCGCCGGTTGCGGGCGCGGGGCCGCCTGTCCTATGGTCTGGGCATCATCCACGGAGTATCTGTCCCGATGCGCACCACTGTCATCCAGATGGCGCCCGGCGCCTCCGCGCCCGAGAATATGGAACATGCCCGCGCGCTGGTTACGGCCGCCGTCAGCGCGGACAAGCCCGATCTTGTCATCCTGCCCGAAATGTGGAGCTGCCTGGGCGGCACACGCGAAATGAAATTCGCCGCCGCCGAAACCCTGCCCGCGCCTGGCGCCACGGGGCAGGCCGGGCCGCTGTACCGCTTCCTGTCCGGCATGGCGCGTGAACTGGGCATCATCCTGCATGGCGGCTCGATCGGGGAGCGGCATGGCGACAGGCTGCTCAACACCACGCTCCTGTTTGACGCCACGGGCCAGGAACGCGCGCGCTACCGCAAGATCCACCTGTTCGACATGACCACACCCGGCGGGGAAGGCTACCGGGAAAGCAATACCTACGAACCCGGTTCGGACATCGTGACCGTCCCCCTTTCCGCCGATCTTACGGCAGGGCTGGCCATCTGCTACGATATCCGCTTTCCCGCCCTGTTCCATGCCCTGCGCGCACGCGGGGCCAACGTGCTGCTGGTTCCCGCCGCCTTTACCGTCGAGACCGGGCTTGCCCACTGGGAAACGCTGCTGCGCGCCCGCGCGATCGAGACCCAGTGCTGGATGGTCGCCTGCGGCACCACCGGCACCCATCTGGATGAAAACGGCCAGAAGCGCCGCACCTATGGCCATTCCATGATCATCGACCCGTGGGGGACCATCGTGGCCCAGGTATCGGACGGACCGGGCTGGAGCACGGCGCGGCTGGAACGCGGGGTCGTGGACAGCATTCGCGAACGCATGCCGGTCATGTCCCATCATCGCCTGTCCATCCACACGCCATGAGCGAGATGTCGTACCCCGGCTGGACCGATGGGTACATCCCCACCAGGCTGTGCTTTCGCGCCGCCCCCAACGAAAGTGCGCAGACCTGGCTGGCCCGGCTGGTGGAACGGTATGGCCAGTACGACATGGCGGACGCGAATGCGCTGATCTGCCTGGGGGGCGATGGCTTCATGCTGGAAATGCTCCATGCCACGCTGGGGCAGCCGCTGCCGGTATACGGGATAAACTGCGGCACTGTGGGTTTTCTCATGAATCCCGCCGTGCCCGACAACCTGCCCGAACGCCTGGCCGCAGCGCAGGTGGCCATCCTGCACCCGCTGCGCATGGAGGCCACGACACGCGATGGCGCCTGCATCCCTGCCCTGGCGCTCAATGATGTGTTCCTGTTCCGCCAGACACGGCAGGCGGCCAAGATCCGCATCAATGTGGACGGACGCGTACGCCTGTCCGAACTGATATGCGACGGGGTGCTGATCTCCACCCCGGCGGGGTCCACGGCCTACAACCTGTCCGCCCATGGGCCGATCGTGCCGCTATCGGCCAACCTGCTGCCGCTGACCCCCATCAGCGCCTTCCGCCCGCGCCGGTGGCGCGGGGCGCTGCTGCCATCAACGGCGCAGGTGCGTTTTGACATACTGGAGACCGACAAGCGCCCCGTCGCCGCCGTGGCCGATTTTACCGAAGTGCGTGACGTGGTTTCCGTCAAGATTACCGAAGCGCGCGAACTGCACACCACCGTGCTGTTCGACCCCGGGCAGAGCCTGTCCGAACGGATCATTGCCGAGCAGTTCACCGCCTGAAGTAAAACGATGAAAAGTTTTTGGTGAAGCTTTTTTCAAAAAGCCCCAAAGACCGCCGCCTTCTTGAAATAAGGCGGCACCCAAAAAATTCCATTCCTTGTCATTTCAGGCCGGGACCATCCGGTGCAGGCTGGCGCCGTGGGTATGCAGCCATTTCTCGGCCTGGCGACGGTGGGGGGTCAGTTCATCGACCAGCAGCCAGAAATCCGGACCATGATTCATATGGCGCAGATGGGCCAGTTCGTGGGCGATGATATAGTGCTGCACCTCCTGCGGGGCCATAACCAGCCGCCAGCACAGCATGATGGAACCATCGGATGAACAGCTACCCCACCGGCTTTTCGTATCGCGCAGCCTGACCTGCGTGGGGTGCAGGCCGGCCTGTTCCGCCTGGATGCCAAGCCGGGCGGGCAGGAGCACCTGCGCCTGCGCGCGCAGGTAGGCGCCGACGCGGCGGGCGATGAAATCCTGCGCCCCGCTGACATGCAGCCTGCCGTCCTCCAGCCACACACCCCGCCGCCCGTCGGGACAGTGGCGGATCTCGCGGGCCCGGCCATCGAGCAGGACCTGACCGCCATCACGCAGTTCGGCGGCAGGCGGCAGGCGTGACAGCCCCGCCGCCACCCAGGCCGAATGCGCCCGCAGCAGCGCCAGCCCGTCCGCCCTGCGCGCGCCGCGCGGCAGGGTAATGATGACATGCCCGCTGCGCGGGTCGATCCGCATGGAAATCCGCCGCGCCTGTCGTGAAGACCGCCACCGCACCGTGACCGTACCCGATGCGATGGGCACGACCTCCACACTGCTGCCCGGAGCGGTGCCGTCCGCCATCAGCGCCGCGTGGGCCGCGTGCGGCAGAACGCACCCCGGGGCGCTTCACCGGGCCAGTCGATCACATGGTCCTCCAGCATGCCCGCATGGCGTTCACTCACCACACGGCCGCTGACGGATATCCCGGCCTCATGCACCGTCTCGGGCGTGCCGGACACCAGCGGGTGCCACCAGGGCAGCGGCTCGCCATCACGCAGCAGCACGTAGCCGCATGTGGGGGGAAGCCAGTCGATATCCACCAGCTTTTCCGCCGTCAGCGTGATGCAATCCTGCACGCGGCGCTGGCGGTGGGCATAATCGCTGCACTGGCAGGTTCCGGTATCCAGCAGGCGGCAGGCGACATCGGTGAACAGCACCTCGTCCGTCTCGTCCTCACGCAGCTTGTGCAGGCAGCACCGACCACACCCGTCACAGACCGACTCCCATTGCGGGCGGGTCATCCGTTCGAGCGGCGTTGTCTCCCAGAAGGGTCGGGTCTCATCGGTCATGGTCGTGGTCCTGACATGTCCAGTCCATAAAACATCTTACCGCCATGCCGCCGCAGCCATGGCGCAGAGCATGACCATGCCGGCACAGCAGGCAGCCCCGGCCGCCAGCGGGCCACCCAGCAGCGGCAGCCACAGCAGGCGCAGCCGAGTCCACGCATCCGCCCCCAGCCCGCCGGCCGTGCGCGACAGGCCGGGCGGGATACGCTGGAGCACCCGCAGCAGCAGCCACATGGCGGCAGGGGCAAGCAGCATACCCTGCACCATACACCCCGCACCACCCGCGCCCCGCAGCATGGTGGGCCACCAGACGGCCAGCCCCAGCCCCGGCAGCGCGCAGGCCAGCATCAGTCCACGCAGCACCACGCACCATTGTGGCCACGCACCGCGCAGCATGACCTCCATCCACAATACAAGCAGGCAGGCCAGCACCAGCCCCAGTCCCGTGCAGGCGCCATCCAGCGCCAGCAGGCCCGCGGGCCGCCCCGTCAGCACAGGCAGCATCGGTCAGCCCGCCCCCCGCAGCCAGATATCGAAGCGGTGTGACAGGCTGGTGTAATGCGCCTGCCAGAACTGCGGATCCATGGGCAGCACCCTGGCGGGCTGCCCGGCATCAGGCGGCACGATAGCGGAATAGCTGGCCGCGAAGGCCGCCTGCCGGTCCGGCTGGACAATGAAATGCAGCAGGTCGCGCGACTGGCCAAGCCTGCCCGCCACCTGTCCGGCCACGACACCCCATGACAGGCCATAGGACAGCGCCATGTCGGCACTGACGCCAATGTCCTGGCGGCCATGCACGGGTGACGCCATGACCGCATCACCGGGCGCGCTGCTCATGAGTACCTGTCCGCGGGCGAGAATGCTGGCGGCCTCCGCCGGGGTGGACCACCATGTTATGTAAGGCCGCAACTGGCTCAGCTTGCGAAAGGCGCGGTCCACGCCCGCATCGGTGGCAAGCTGGGCATAGATGTCCTGCGGCGGCACGCCGTCGGCCATCAGCGCGATCTCGAGCGTGGTGCGCGGGTCACGGCGCAGGCCACGCTTGCCCGGAAAGCGCACGACATCCCAGAAGTCACCCCAGCGCGGCGCCACCTGCCGCCATGTCCGGTCCCACGCCACGACCACCTGCGTGGTCAGGCCGGGCACGCCACAGCCATCGGGGTTGGTGGCGCTGCCCGCCAGATGCACGACCAGCCCCGCCATGCAGGCGGCGCGGATGGTGCTGTCTTCCGCGAAGACAAGCGACCATGTGGCCCCCGTGGGCGCATGCAGGCCGTGACGGTCCAGTTCGGGCAGGCTGCCATCCCATGTCCGGTGCGTGACCGGCTGGCCCGATGCGCGGACGAAGGGCTGGAAGAAGGCGGCATCCTGCGCCTGCTCCAGATGCGACTCCGCCCCTGCCACGACCAGGGCGGACCTGTGCCGCGCCCGCGTCACACCATGGGCGGGGGCAGCCTGCGCCACCGACAGGCTGGCAACGGCGGCAAGCAGGCAGGACAGGAGGCAACGGACAGGGCTGCGGGGCACGGGCTTGGACACGGACAGGAAACAGTCTTTCAGGCATGGGCGGACAGGTGGCCGGACGCTACCCCATTTCACCCCGGAACGGAAAGGCAATTGCCTGCCCCGGCTGCCATGCCAACACCGCCGTCTGACCCGGAACCACACGCTGCAGGGCGGGCGTGGGCGGCCTGCGGGCAAGCAGTTCCTCACCGTTCGCCAGGCGAAAACGCAGCAGGACGTGATCGCCCATCTGCCGCAGGTCGGTCAGGACGGCTTCCAGCAGTGGCGGCGCATCCGGGTCATCGACCGCCATGCCCGCGCGGGTGGGGAACATGACCGCGATCCGGTCCGGGCGGATACACAGCGTGGCAAGCCGGTCGGCCACCACGCCGGGCATGGCCATGGCCTCCACCGGCAGGCCACCGGGCAGATGGGCGCGGGCCACGTCGTCCTCCACGCAGGCGACGCGTACGGTCAGGCTGTTGGCATGGCCGAAGCCTGCGGCCACCCGGTCACAGGCCGGGCGTTCGAACAGGTCCAGCGCCGTGCCCTGCTGCACGATTTCCATACCGGACATGTAGGCGATCATGTCCCCCAGCAGCAGGGCGTCGGAGCGCGCGCGCGTCAGCAGCACGACGCACAGGCCACGCGCGCGCGCCAGCCTGCCCACAAGACGGCGCATGGCCGTGCGGGCGGCGGGGGGAAGCGGGGTGAACGGATCATCCAGCACCAGGACGGGCGGCTCGGACACCAGCGCGCGCCCGATCATGACACGCAGCGCCTGTTCGGGCTCCAGTGCTGCAGGGCGCGCCTGTTCCAGCCCGTCCAGACCCAGCAGGGCCAGAATGGCGCGCACCCGTGCCGCCACCGCCTGCGACTCCATGCCGCGCGCCCGCGGCCCGAAGGCAAGGTTGGCCTGAACGGACATGTGCGCGAACAGCGGATCACGCCACCCCACCACGACACCGCTGCGGCGTTCAGGCGGCAGGGCGGTCTCGTCACGTCCGTCGACCATGATCGTGCCGCCCTGCGTCGGCACATGCCCCGCCAGCACGTCCGCCAGCGTGGAAAGGCAGGCCGCATGGTCATTCACGACCGCCAGGCACGCACCCGCCGCCGCATGAAAAGACAGCGGCGGCGCATCGGGAACCACCCTGAGCGCGTTGACAACCAGCCGAGATGAGAGAGGAGGCATGCGATAACAGAAACCTGACTGGGGGGAGAACGCGTTATAAGCAATGGTTACCTCCTTACCAGAGGATGACCCGTTTCATACGCTGTAAAAGGGACACGACCATGAGCAAGACCGATTCCGTCAAGCATGTAACGCATGAAGACCTGCAGGCCCTGAAAACCCACATCGAGACCCTGCTGCACACGCATGGCAAGCAGGCCCTGCACGATGTGGCCAGCAAGGCCGAGAAACTGGCGGGCCAGGCCCGTGAAAGCCTGGAAGAGCACGCCCCGAAGAAAGGCGGTTCACGCGCTCGTTCGCTTGTGGCTATCGCCATTTTCTCGGTAATCGGGTATTTTCTTGGCCGCGCAACGAAATAAGGCATTCTAGCCTGCTGCAACCAGAGGATATGCGAGCATCATGAGAATAGGCGAACTCGGTAAAACCATCATCGAAGGGGAACTGACCCTACGCAAACTGATGGCGATCCGTCTTGGGCGTCAGGCCGCATTCCTGGTTGTGGCAGCGGTTTTTGCCTTCTTTGCCGTCATTTCCGGCCATGGGCTGCTGTGGGCGCTGTGCTACCAGACCTTCGGCTTCAGCGCCCTTGGCTCGGCGGCGGTGGTGTTTGGCGCGGATGTGCTGGTGGTTCTCATGGGGCTGGTCATGGGCCGCCGCTCCTACATGACGCCGGAGGAAATCCGTGTCCGATTCGCACGCGAACACGCCATGAACGAACTGCGGCAGAGCATTGCCCTGTCCGCCGTGGCGGCCACGGTGGCCGGCCCGCTGACCCGTCATACCGGTCGCGCGCTGTGGAACCTGTTCCGCGGTCGCGCCAGATAAACCACCACAACCCGACCGCAACAGGCTGTCTGGTGATGATCCACGTCATTGCCAGATAGTATCCATGCTGAAATTGCATTGGCTCACATTGTCGTTTTCTGGAAACGTGCAGCTTGTGGATATACTAAGCGCACAAATGGTTTGTATGCTTAATACCTGTATGTCCCCGCTGGCGGAACAGAATGCCCGATTTGGAGCGCAACGAGAAGGAACTGTCATTCGGTCGTCGTCTTGCCCGGCTTGGAGCCGCGTGGCGGCGGCAGGTCGACCATGACCTGCGCGACTATGGCCTGACCGAAGCCACATGGCGGCCCGTGCTGTACCTTGGCCTGCTGCCGCCCCCCGTGCGCCAGACCGATCTTGTGCGCGCGCTTGAGATCGAAGCCCCGTCCGTTGCCCGCCTGCTCGATGTACTGGAACGCCGTGACCTGGTGTTCCGTTCCCCCGACAGCGAAGACAAACGCTCCAAGCTGGTCCGCCTGACGGAAAAGGGCGAACGGACCGCCCGCCAGGTCCGCCATGCGGTGGAAGCCGTGTCCAGCCGCCTGCTGCATGGCATTTCCACGCCGGAACTGCTGGCCTGCTATTCCGTCTTTGAACGGATCGAGGCCAATCTGTGTGCCAGGCCGCCCGAATCCGGCCGCACCATGGTCCAGCCATGAGCGCGGCCCCCTTTCCCCGCGCACCCGCCGTCAGCATGCCCGCGCACGGGCCAGCCATGCCGCGCGTGGGTGTGCGATCTTCCGTACTTTGGTACCATTGCCGGTTTCGTCCCCGCGCCCGGTCCGCTACAGATAGCGGCGGATGGCGGCGGAGTCCGTCGCCCCCTGCTCCTCCTTCAACGGGACCGTTCGGAATGAGAACCGCCTGATGCTGAGCGAATTCAACCTGTTCGGTGTCTTCATGGCACCGATTGTCGTCTATGCCGTGGCCGCGCTGCCTGTCACCATGCTGCTACGCTCGCTGCTGTGGTGGTGCGGCGTCATGAAGTGGTTCTGGCATCTCGCCCTGTTCGAGGTTGCGCTATACACTTGCGTCCTCTGCCTGATGATCCTGTACATCTGACTGTCCCAAAAAGGTTCGAGAATCCCCATGCCTCTCTTGCGCACCCTGATCCGTGTGGTCCTGACCCTGGCGGTCGTGACGATGGCCATCGTCATGGGCGTCACCTTATGGGACACCTACATGATTGCCCCCTGGACACGTGACGGACGTGTTCGCGTCTATGTTGTTGACGTGGCGCCGGAAGTCTCGGGCACGGTGGTGCAACTGCCCGTGGTCGACAACCAGTTCGTCCACCGGGGCGACCCGCTGTTCGTGCTTGACCCCGTACGCTTCCGTCTGGCGATCCGCGAGGCACAGGCCAGGCTGGACGGGGCGCTCGAGGACCTGAAGCTCAAGCAGAATGACGCACGCCGCCGTATGGGGCTGGGTGGCATCGTCTCGGCGGAAGAGCAGGAAGTCTTCAACTCGAACGTGGCGACCCAGATCGCATCGGTCGATGCGGCGCGCGCGGCCCTTGACCTGGCCAAGCTGAACCTGCAGCGCTCCATCCTGTATTCCCCGGTCAACGGCAACATCACCAACCTCAACCTGCGGGTGGGTGACTACGTGACCGAGGGCCATGCCCGCCTGGCGGTGATCGATTCCGATTCCTACTGGGTGAACGGCTACTTCGAGGAAACGAAGATGTGGGGCGTGCATGTGGGCGACGAGGCACGCGTCAAGCTGATGGGCTACAAGGACATCCTGCCCGGCCATGTGGTCAGCATCGCACGTGGTATCAATGACCAGAACGGCAGGCCCGACGGGCTGGGCCTGCAGGATGTGAGCCCGATCTTTACATGGGTGCGGCTGGCGCAGCGTATTCCGGTCCGTATCCATCTGGACCACGTGCCCGACAGCGTGACGCTGGCGGCCGGCATGACCGCAACCATTAGCGTGGGCCCCCAGTCCCGTACCCAACGCGGCCGTCTGACGACATGGCTGCAAGACCACCTGTAAGGCGCGGGCACGATCATGAACATCAATTCAGTTACCCGCCGGACCGGCCTGCTGCTGACATCGGCCATCTTCCTGGCCGGTTGCACGGTGGGGCCCCGCTACCAGCCCGACCGGATGAAGCCACCGGCCAAGTTCACCGAGGATGACCACGCCGCCACCCCGGAGGAAATCGAGGAAACCAACAAGGAACTGAAACAGTGGTGGCATCTGTTCAAGGATCCTGAACTCGACAAGCTCATCGACAAGGCCATCGCGGGTAACTACAACCTGCAGGTCGCGGGCCAGCGGATCATGGCGGAACGCGCCATTCGTGACGTGCAGGCATCGCAGTGGTACCCGCAGGTGGATACGCAGGCATCCGCAGGTGACGTGCGGTATTCGATCAATATCGACAACTGGCCGCTGCGGCCCGGCAACCCTGTCAACCATCCACAGGCGTCCTACCTGGGCTATGGTTTCAGCGCCAGCTGGCAGATTGACGTGTTCGGCCGCATCCGCCGCAGCGTGGAAGCCGAAAACCGCGCGGTCGAGGAATCGATCGAGGACCGTCGTGGCGTGATGGTGATGATGCTGGCCGAACTGGCCGGTGACTACATGATGCTGCGCGACCAGCAACTGCGGCTGGAAATCGCGAACAACAACATTCACGTGGCGCAGGATGCGTATGACCTGACCAGCCGGCTGTACCTGGAAGGCGTGGGCAACACCATGCAGATCGCGCAGGCCAAGGCGGAGCTGGATTCACAGACCGCGGCGCGCGAACCGCTGAAAACCCATATTTCCCAGATCACGCATGCCATCGACGTACTGATGGGCCAGATGCCAGGCACGTCGGAACTGGAACTGAAAGTAGCCAAGCCGCTGCCGCCGGTGCCGGAATTCCCGTCGACCATGCCCTCCATGGTCATTGCCAACCGGCCCGACATCCGCAAGGCCGAGCGGACTTATGCCGAAGCCACGGCACGGATTGGCGTGGCGGTGGCCCAGCTGTACCCCAACTTCACCATTCCGCTGAACTTCAACCCCAATGCATCGGCCCTGTACCAGGTGTTCCAGATGGGGGGCATGAGCTGGCAGTTCCTGATGATGGCCTCCCTGCCGCTGATGCATGGTGGCAAATACACGTCCCAGATCCGCATGGCGCAGGCGGCGGCCGAGGCCAGCCGTCTTGCCTATCGCCAGTCCGTTCTCAACGGCTTCAAGGAAGTCGAGGATGCGATGGCCGCGTGGCATGATGACGAGGAACACACCGAACTGCTGGCCAAGGCTGCCGAAGACAGCGCCCTGGCCAGCGAGCGCGCCCGCAAGCTGTATGCCGCGGGTCTGGTCGGGTTCCTGGAAGTGCTGACCACCGAACGCACAACCCTGAACGCCCAGAATGCCGAAGCCATGGCCCGGCTGGAACGGCTGCAGGACGCCATCAACCTCTATACGGCGCTGGGCGCAGGCTGGCAGGGCATTGCCCTGACCAATACGACCCTGCCCGTATCACTTGAAAAACAGAACATGCTGGCCCGCGCTTTCCAGCAATAATATCCCCGCCTTGACCGGGCGCCACAGGATGGGCGGCCCGGCCCTGACAGACCATTTTGTGGCATTGCGTACCCTGCGCCGGCCCCGGGGCGGGACGCAATGCCAATAAAATAACGGCAGATGATTGCCCTGTGTGCAGCATATGCTACACAGACGCCATTGGGCGAGCTTGGCGGAATGGTAGACGCACGAGACTTAAAATCTTGCGCCCGCAACAGGGCGTGCGGGTTCGAGTCCCGCAGCTCGCACCACATCATTCATTGACTTGGTTTATTTTTCTGGACTGCTGTAATCAAGGTCCGGGTTTGCTCCACAATTTGCCATGCTATCTGGAAAATTCATTTTCTCAATGGGTTATGGAATTAATTGCGGGATTGCAAGAATTTCGTGTCCCACAATTTGCAGGTTGCCTGATCAACCCGTTCCCGATTTTCCAGATATTTATAACATGGCATGATAATGTGGCCGAAGCATCAGGTACACATGCTATTCGGCCGTACGGGTATCCGGTGCAAAGACCAGGCAGTACAGGCCACCCAGGCCAAGCAAAACCGCCGATACCTGAAGAACACGATCGGTCCCGAAATCCCGTGCCATAATGGGCAGCAGCAACGTGCACAGGGACACGCACAGCCGGGTTACCGTCTGTACCAGGCCATTGCATGAAGCCCTTACCGCAACGGGAAAGAGTTCAGCCATATAGACATACTGCATGCAGCACGCGGCGGATAGCACCAGTGCAAAGACCGCCAGAAGCAGGATCTGTATTTCGGGTGCGAATGGATGCCCCGAAGCCAGAACAAAAAGCACGAACGAGGAAATCAGGAACGTACCGGACAGAAATGCCGGTCGGGATAACCGGTCCACGATGGCACGTCCGGCAAGGGAACCGATAATGATGAATACCGCATAAATCATGCCCCCCAGATAGGCACTGTGGATACCAAGCGCGCCAAGGATCTGGAGCAGGAACGTACCGATCCCGAAAAAAGGTACGAGCTGCGCGGTCAGGAATACAAATGCTACAACCATGCGCCGTGGTACAGGCGCCGTGGCCAGTCCACCCCATTTATGCCTGCGTTCCGGTCTGGCCGTTGGCACCGCCCTGACCTGATAACCGGGAAAATGCCGCCGTATGATCACGGCCACATCATCATGCCGCTCCTTTGTCAGAAGCCAGGAAAGGGATTCCGGCAGACGCATCCGGACACCGTAGACCAGCATTGCCGGCAGGGCACTGAACATGAGACACCATCGCCAGCCGGAACCACCCGGCGCGCACCACAGATAGCCCAGCTGGAACGAAAGCGCGAAACCGAACGTCCAGCCCACAAGCATCGTACTGAGGCGTCTGCCCCGCGCGGCAAGGGGCGAAAACTCGATCTGATAGACATTCCCGGCCACATAGTCCGCCGCCAGGGCAACCCCCAGCGCAAACCGCAGCAGGGCAAGCTGCATAACGGACGTGACCAGCCCCTGTGCAAGCGAAAAGACAATGGTCAGCATCATCCCCGACTGCAGCAGGGGTTTGCGGCCGAACCGGTCCGCGGCCTGTCCGATCACGAATGCCCCGCACAGCAGCCCGAACAGCGTGCCACTCCCCACCATGCCGCTGCCCATGGCATCCGCATGCAACGTATCATGAACAAAAGGCATGACCGCGCCAATGCCGCCAATTACATAGCCATCACAGAACATGCCCCCCACCGCACTGAACGCCACCATGGCATGCAGCCGACCACGCGGCAGTTCGCTCACATGGCAACATGTGAGACCGGATTGCGCAGGCGGAGGCACATGGATACCCTGCCCGGACGAACAGGTCATGGCACATGGACAGTCCGGTTGAGTGTTTTCACAATGGCCGGAAGCGTGAATGGCAGTACACCCACACACCCTGCAAAACCGAGGATGCCGATGGCCACCAGCGGCACATTCGCGTCAATCATGATACCGGCAACAGGACCACTGACGGCAAAGGCCATTCTGTCACAACCACCGGCCAGTGCGCCCGTGCGCCCGGTCGGGTCAATGGCGGCTGCCACCCCCATGAGAATGGGATAGGCAAACATGACCGCAATGAAGAAAAGGACCATGCCCCCTACGTAAACGGCCGAAGAAGACCCGATATAGATAATGATGCTGCCAATACCGCTTGCAGTCAGTCCAATGACAAGCAGGGCCTGTCGCGACAGATAACGCGACAGCAGGGCCGAACCGGTACTCCCCAGTATGCCTGCAAAAATACTGGTGGAAAAAACCACGGACAGCATGGCGGGAGACATGTGCAGCGCCCGTCCCGCACGTTCAGCAAAGATCCATACGGCACTCATTCCCATCGAGGACGCGACCCATAATACCAGCAGCGCCACAACCCCGGCCCGCGTCGGCACGGGAGCAGGCCGCGCGATGGAAACCGTCCCGGATGCCGCGCCCCGCAGTCCCGCCAGCGGAAGAATGCAGGGAAGCAGTACGACAGGCACCGCGGCAAATGCCAGGAATGCCGCCGGGCGCGACATCCACGTGGATGCCAGACCGGCCACATCTATGACGGCCACCGTAACAATAACGCTTCCGGCATTGGCAAAACTGTAAATACGGTCAGGTTCTTTCGTGCCGGCACCAGCCACGAAGAATCCGCCATAAAGCAGGCCGTATCCTATGCCGGACAGGGATGAATAAATGCAGATCCGTATTATTTCAGAGTAATCGAAATACAGGATCAGGTTCGCGCAGCTTACGATTACCGCTCCCCCTGTACAGGACCATACCGGGGGAATACGGGCGCTATAGGGAGCCAGAACCATCATCAGGAACGCCATGGAGGCAATCTGGCAGAAGCTGAAAAAACCCGTATCGGTTGCCGACAGATGGGCGGAATCCGTCAGGATGCCGACCTGAACGGGCATGGTTGAGGAACCAAGATGGCCAAGTCCGGCCACGACGGCAAAAGCGATATAAGGGCCGGGACCAAAATTGTCGCGCGCCGGCAGCACCAGCCTGTCCGACTGGTCCCGTTGTGTCACAGAACCGTCCATGTCCTGTCCTCCTAACCGGTTTTCGGGCTGGCACCTGCCGTTTCCGATGCGACACGATCAAGAACATAATTGGCGGTAAACAGATCCAGATGACCGCCGCCGGAATTCTTGTACAGCGTAATCTCGTCAGCGGACTCCCTGCCCTGCGCACCACTGCACAGGTCGAACAGATCCGCCTTGATGCTGTCCGCGGTAATCAGACCTTCATCGATCGGTATGGTCAGGTCACCGCAACGCAGTGCATTGCGCCGTTCATTGGCGAACAGTGTGGCGCGGACCACGGCTTCGCTGTCCACTTCGCGCATGCGCGGTGTCCAGCCACCGATCAGGTCGACATGCGTACCGGGACTGAGCAGCCTGCCATGCACCAGCGGTGTTTCCGCCATCGTGGCACAGCAGATGATGTCGGCACGCGGCACGGCCTCATCGATATTCTCAACGACCTCGAATGTCCTGCCTGTCCCGAACGGGCTGTCGACCAGCATCCGCTCCAGGTCCCGTGCACGACTGGCCCGCCGGTTCCACAGGAAGACATGCCGCAGGGATGGCCGGACGGAAAGATGCGCGGTCACGGCGTAATACGCCAGGCCGCCCGCTCCGACCATGAGAAGGGCCTGGCTGTCGGGTCGCGACAGCAGGCGCGAACCCAGGGCAGAGTCGCCCGCGGTTTTCCACACCGTCAGTTCCGTTCCATCGACAATGGCGGTCGGCGTGCCGGTCTGGCCATCAAATACCACGACAATACCCTGCGCGGAGGGAATGCCATGGGTGGGATTGTCCGGAAAGAACGTCACCAGTTTGGCGCCAAGCACCTTGCCATCCTGCCAGGCGGGCAGGAGATTGAAGGCGTTGAAGCCACCCTCTATCGGGCGGGACAGCAGCAGTTCGGGGTCGAATTCCATCCGTTCGCGATGCGCTTCGTACAGCGCATCGGTCAGGCTGACAAAATCCGACACACGGCTCATCGTTTCGGCATCAATGAAGCGTGGGCTGGAGCGCTTCCGTGCGGCGTCCATCACAGTGCCCTCATGAAGCGTGATCCATCCAGAATGGCGGCATGTATGTTCCGGCTCAGCACGGCGTCGCCAATGCGCCATAAATGGAAATTGCCCTGCGGATTGTTCATGAGCATCTGCGGCTGCATACTGACAAAGGCATCGTAATCGACTTCTCCCATATTATGTGAAAACGGCCTGAGCGCCTGATAGAGCGTATCCTCGGGCAGCGTCCCCTGTTCATAGACGACCTGCGCGACTTCGCGCTCTTCCTCCCGGTCACTGTATTCCTCGCGCAATACGGCAACCAGACCATTTCCTTCGCGATAGACGTTGGTCAGATGATAGCCGGGGGTCATGACCACATCCTGTTCACGCAGGCGTTTCATGAAATGGACGCGCGCAAGGCCACCGATTTCCTCACCGATCATCTGGTCTGGTGTAACCATTTCCACCAGGGAACCCCGTTCCGCCATGAACTGGGCCACCGTGGCCCCCTGGTGCAGGCCCGTCAGGTCAAAGAGCAGTACATTGGGTGCGGGCCGGACCTTTCCCGAAAGGATGTCCCACGAAGGGATGGCATGTTCGGCACCCTGGAACATGGGGGGCGGCACCCTGCCACCGGTCGCGATCACAACGGCATCCGGCTGTTCCGCCATGACGGCTTCCCTGTCTGCTTCGGTACCCAGCCGGATATCAACCCCCAGCCGCTGCACCTCCATGTTCAGCCAGCGGGTGATGCCCCCCATGTTCTCACGCCAGGACAGGGCGCGTGCCAGCTGCACCTGGCCACCCGGCTGGGGCTCGCGCTCGAACAGCACGACATCATGCCCCCGCGCCGCCGCGACCCGTGCGGCTTCCAGCCCACCGGGCCCACCACCCACCACCACCACGCGACGGGGCTGTTCCGTGCGCCCGACGTCATGGGGCAGCAGTTTTTCACGGCCGGTTGAAATGTTCTGGATACAGATCGCCCCGCCAGCATCCACCCGGTCAACGCAGTAATTCGCACCGATACACTGCCGGATCTCGTCTTCACGGCCATTGAGCATCTTGTTGACCAGGTGCGGATCAGCGATGTGCCCCCGTGTCATGGCAACCATATCAAGATGTCCTTCGCCGACCGCGCGCGCGGCCGTTGCAAGATCCCGGATGGCGGAGGCATGAAAGACCGGGATGTCGACTTCCGTCTTGATCGCACTGGGCAGATAAAGGAAAGCACCTGAATCATAGGACATGTCCGGCAGCATGGTCTGCAGCGAACGGAATGAATCACCGGTGCCCTGATAGACGTTCAGGTAATCAATCAGGCCGGAATTGGCGAAGGCCACAGCAATCTTCAGGCATTCCGCTTCGTTCAGCCCGCCCCTGATCAGTTCATCCCCCACGAAGCGGATGCCCACGATGAAGTCGTCCCCGACCCGGTTGCGAATGGCCTCGAGCACCTCCATGCCAAAACGCATGCGGTTTTCCAGACTGCCCCCGTACCTGTCCGTCCGCTGATTGACCGCAGGGGAGAGAAAGCTGTCGATGAGCTGATGCGCGGCAAGCAGAAGTTCACACCCGTCCAGCCCGCCATCCTTGAGCCGCATCGCGGCATCGGCAAACTGCTTTATGACACGACGGAAATCAAAATCTTCCATTTCTTTTGCATAACAATGGTGCTGCTGCTCCCGGTTGGCGCTGGGGCCGATCAGCGGCAGCCAGCCCCGGGTATCCCACCGGCCCCGGCGGCCAAGATGGGTGATCTGGCAGAAGACCGCGGCACCCTCGCCGTGAATCCGGTCAGCGAATTCGCGCAGATAGGGCAGGACACGATCACTGCTGACATCGATCTGGGCAAAGGACAGCGGAGAGTCCGTCGCGATTGAGGAAGACCCGCCGAACATGGTCAGCGCAAGACCGCCACGTGCCTTTTCCTGATGATAGAGCTGGTAGCGCTCCTTGGGCATGCCATCTTCCGCGTAGCCGGGGGCGTGCGCGGTACTGAAAATACGGTTGCGCAATACAAGATGCTTGAGACGGAACGGTTTGAGCAAAGCCTGATGATCGGTCATCTTTCCTCCGGAAATTTTTCCCTGATCGACAAGAACAGGTATCAGCACATTCGTGGCGGCATGCATCCCGACGGGGGGGCTGTTTTTTCACGGCGGCCTGAAAATGCCGTTCTGCTTCAGGAAATCCCGGATCGCCTCGGCGGCCTGTCGGGGGGTGGGGTCCTGCAGCACCACATTGGCCCGCCCGGTCCGCGCGTCCCCGCCGGCGCGCAGCCGTGGCGGTCGCGCGCGCGCGGGTCCCGACGGCCAGGCCGCGCGTTCCTGATCCGTTGCAAATGCAAAGGGTTCCGGCACGATGATGCCGCGACGCGCACGATCATAGGCAAACTGACGCGGTGGCGGCCCTGCTGCCGCCACCATCAGGACGGCAGGCATCGCCACGTGCAGGCGCTGGCGCATGCCTCCCCTTCCGGCCTGAATGACTGTTACGGCATTTTCCCGCACGCACTCCACGGCGGCGACGTCGGCCACCAGTGCGCAGCCAAGGGCCCGGGCAAGCAGATAGGGCACCATGCCACTGCATTCCCCCTGTTCCGCCCTGTCGCCACATATGATGAGGTCCGGTACCGGCGACTGCACAAAGGACAGGATGGCGGGTGTGATCTCCACATCCCCATCAGCAGGCCCACGGACATGAAGCCGCGGCAGGCCCATGCCCAGATAGTCCCGCAATGCGGGGTCGGCCGGATTACCGACATGCAGGGCACGGGGGGTGGCTGTAATGTCCAGGGCAAGCGACAGGGCGGACACATCCGCCCGCGCGGCACGGGGCCGGCCGGAAACCGGGTGCCGGCCACGTGAAAGCAGGACCATGACATCAACCGTCATGCCGCGTGTCCTCCCCCAGCGCGGCAAGAACCGGCATGACGGCCTGCGCATCGGCAATAATGGCAAGATCGGCCCGCCGTACGATGGCCGCATAGGGATCGGTATTGACCGCTACAACCAGACGGCAGTGCTGGATACCCTGCAGATGCTGCGGCGCGCCCGATATGCCAAATGCCACATAGCAATCAGCCTGCAGGATTGTGCCCGATGCGCCAACCTGCCGGTCACGTGGCAGCAGCCCCGCATCACATACCATGCGGCTTGCCCCCACGGTGGCACCCAGTGTGTCCGCAACCCGGAAAAAGGCACTCCAGTCATGCACCCCCTCTCCGGCACTGACGATAAACCGCGCTTCCGCCAGCGGCAGGTTGCGGGTATCCTGCGCAACCGGTCCCGCATTCACGACCATGGCGTCGGACAGGACATGCCGGGTAAAATGCCAGGGTGCCGCTTCCCTTTCCGGTCCATCATAAAACGGTGCCACACCGGGAAGAAGGGCAAGCAGGCGCGGGGCCACGCGCCGGAATTCGCGGCGACCGCCGTCGGTCAGCGCATGAACCTCGGTTCCATCAATACGGCGCACACCCGTGGCGGGGCGCACATCCGTGGCACTGGCCACGCGCCGCAATACATCTCCTTCATGCAGTGCATCGGCAAAGAGAACATATCGGGCGTTGCAGAATGCCATGGCATCCATCACCACGGCGCAGGCATCCTGCGCCGTCTGCACGGCCGTACCTTCATGCAGCATGACCCGGTCGGCTCCCGTCCGGCCTGCATCCACGGCACCGGGCACTGTGGCGAGGCGCAGCAGGGCCACGCCATCACCCGGCAGGGCATGGGCGGCGCCCAGCAGTTCCCGTTCGGCACCGGGCCATGGATCCGTGCCACAGGTCACGACCAGCACGCAACTGGCGGGATCGGGAATTCTGGCCACTTCCATGGGGACTGGCAGGGTTGCGGCCTGCGGCTGCGTCCGCACGGGCCGACGCCGTGACTGCCGGGGGTCGATCCGTACGCGCGGGGCCGCCGCCCCCTCTTCCGCAGGGGGGGCGGATGCATCATGGGCGTGGGGGTCGATCCGGACCGGCCTGCCCGCCACGGCGGCCTGTCGGGATGCCTGCCGGTTGATGCGCTTCATGTCCGGATTCCCACGGCCGTGGCAAGGATCTCCACCACGTCCGCCACCTCCGGCCGGGTGCCCGTCACACCTTCGAGCATCTGCGCACAGAAGGGGCACGCCACCGCGACATGCCGGGCGCCCGTCTTACGTATATGGTCCATCCGCATATCGGGAATACGGCGTTCACCCTGGATATCCGTCACGGGTGCGCCACCGCCACCGCCGCAGCAGCTTGATCGCATGCCGGAGCGTTCCATTTCCACCAGGTCCGTGCAGGCCGCCCGCAGGACAGCACGGGGTGCATCAAGGACCGCGTTGTAGCGCCCCAGGTAACAGGGATCATGATAGGTGACCCGTTCCTGAAAAGGAGCGCTGACCACAAGCTGCCCCGCCGCAAGCAGGGCGTGCAGCAGTTCGGTATGGTGCAGGACCGCGTACACGCCCCCCAGGGCCGGATATTCCCGTTTCAGGACATGAAAGGCATGCGGGTCCAGTGTCACGATCCGGCGGAAGGACAGGCGGTTGAGCCGCGCAATATTGCCTCTGGCCTGTTCCTGAAAAAGGGCTTCCTCGCCCAGCCTGCGGGCAAGATCCCCGCAATCCTGTTCCATGCCGGGCGGCATGACCGCGAATGACACGCCCGCCATACGCAGCAGGGCGGCGAACTGGCGCAGGGTGCGCTGGTTGCGACGGTCGAAAGCTGCCTCCCCCAGCCACCACAGGCAGTCGGTTTCCTGCCCGGGTTCCAGTTGCGGCAGGCCAAGACCGGCTGCCCAGTCAAGCCGCGTGGCGCAGTCATGGCCGCCAGCCGTATCGGTCATCCGCAGGTTGTCGAGAATCTGTGCGCCCTTACCCGGTGTCTGTCCCCATACCAGCGTCTCGGCGCGGCGCAGGTCGATGACGGCATCCACGTGCTCGATCATCATCGGGCATTCGTACACACAGGCCCGGCATGTCGTGCATGCCCATAGCGTATCGGGCGCCAAGGTTGCGTTTCCGCCTTCAAGATACGCCTGCGCCGGACCGGCCGCGACAGCGTTCCCCACAAGGCCGGGAGCGGGGCTTCCGGCATAATGCAGCGCCGTGCCCGCCGCATCCATTCCGGCGGACAGATCGAAAATCAGCCGCTTGGGGTTCAGCGGCATGCCGGCGGCAAAGGCCGGGCAGGCCAGTTCGCATCGTCCGCACTGGATGCAGGCGTCAAAACCGGCAAGCTGGTTCCATCTGAAATCAGCGGCGGATGAAACACCCAGCCTTTCCCCATCCAGGTCAAGCAGCTGCAGTGCCGTATCCGGCCGCCCCCCAAACCGCGCGGGACGTGGATGGGCAACCAGATGCACGGTCCCGGCCACGACATGCCGCATGGGGCCCCGCCGCATCCCGGCCACCAGCCAGCCACACCCGCACGCCCCCATCAGCATGGCAAGGTCGTAGGCATACCTTTGCGCAACGGAAAAGTCCTGCACGGGGGACAGGAACAGCACCCCGGAAAAAAACAGGAATGAAAGGACAAACCCCACGGAAAGCCATGCAAATGCCCCACCCGAAAGATTGCGCGGCCGCAGCGGCACACGGCGGCGGATCTGCAGGATGATGCCGCTCAGAAGCAGGGCAAGAAAGGGAATGGCGGCAATACCGGCCAGCCGCGAGGCAAACAGGGCCGACAGGACCGCCAGCGCCAGACAGATGACAAAACCACCCGCCAGGCTGGCATGCATCCGTGCGGCGCGTGGCTGGCGCAGCACCACGTTGTGTACATCGCGCATGTAGCGCCGTGGCAGCGCCCTGAGCCCCGCCCACCAGTCAACGGCGGCAGCCTGTCCGGCGCGCCATCTTCTTTCCACACGCAGGGCCTGTATTCCCGCGCCAAGAAAGCCGGCCATTATCACCACAAGCGCGAATTCGGATGGCGGTCGCATGGGCATTTTCAGTATTCAAGGTGGATGGAGCCAAAATACTGCCGTGGCGTACCAATCAGGAACGACTGGTAATCACCGCTCATCGGGTATCCGTTTTCCCCCATGGTCGAGATGTATCGTACGCCTGTAAGGTTATAGACATTGAACCCGAATGTAATGTTTTTCAGGCCAATGCGGTCGCCCAGGTAATAATGAGCACCAAGGGAGGTCAGCCAGTAGCTGGGCACCTTCATGTCGCCGGTATAGCTGAAATTGCGGGCGGATGTATAAGTCGTATCGATATTGGCCTGAAACGGCCCCCAGCGATACGAGAGCGATCCCTTGTACAGAAGCCGGGGATAACCGACGACCTGCTTGCCGGCCGTGGCGTAGCTGACCCCCAGTTCGGAAACATTGTTGTCATATGTGGAATGGTTGTAACTGAGGCTGTTCGTGATCATGAGCCCCTTGATCGGACTGACGGATGCCAGCGCATCCACGCCATTCATGGTAACGCCGCCAACATTGAGCACGGATGTGACCGGGTTGGTGATCGTTCCCGAAGAGACCTGCTGCAGCCGGTTCATGAAGTTGACACGGTACGCGCTCAGTGACGCCGTGATCAGCTGGGACGTGTACCGGTACCCCACGGAATAGGACAGGTCCGTCTCCGGCCTGATTGAGCCGACAGACGCATTGTAGGCCGCCTGCGATACGGCAAAGGGCGAGGCCGAGAGATGATAGCCCGACTGCGCATAGGATTTCGCGTTCTTGGCAAAATCGAAATACAGTTCATGGCGGGGCAGGAACCGCCAGCTTATGTTGACATGGGGCAGGAAGGGTTCGGCCGTGGTCAGGCCCACCCCGCTTGCAATGGCACCACCGGTAAAGGATTCCACCGCCACGCCGTTACCCACGCGCGTGGTGCTCAGCAGCGACTTGAAACCCGCGTGAATGGTCAGGTTTTTCAGAACGCGGAAGTCATCCTGCAGATAGGCCGTAAAGGTATTCGTATTATATGTCTGTGACCACAGTTCGGCGAATGGCGTGCCCCATGGTCCGTAACGGCTTGGAACACCATCCCCCAGAAGCGGCATGTTATAGGCATATTCATTGGATATGTAATGATTGTTTTCATACCATACGCCCAATGTCGCGACATGGCGGCCTATCGTTCCCTGCAGGAAGCTGTTGATGCCGTACCGCTGGAGCGAAGGACGCTTGACCAGCTGCGAAAGCGGTGCCCCCGTATTGGGGGATGGCAGGTAGGGGTCACCCCCCCATGTCACGTCCGAATCCTGGCCGTGGCCATATATCACGCTTTTCCACCTGATATGCCTGGACATGGCCAGATCGACGGTCAGCCCGCCCAGATAGTCGGCAATATCACTGATACCACTGTAATACGTCGCATCCTTGGCATCACTGACCTTGCCCTGGCCCACGGTGTAGACCCCCTGCGCCGCCAGATAGGCGGTCTTGTACGCATTGGCGCCCCCCACCAGGTAATCCATGTTTTCACCAAGGTGGTCCAGCATGTCGAACGAGTAATCAAGGTACGCGTCCTGCTGCAGGTGACCGTAATCATAGAAAAGCGATATCCGGCTGTTGTCACCGACCGGCTGCACAAGTTTTGCATTCACCTGTTGCGAGAACTGATGGCCGTATCCTTTCCATTTTTTCGTATCATCACGGGCATAGGAAACAAAAAACCGGGTTCCCGATGCATTCAGCCTGCCACTGTCCACCCGCACGAATGTCATGAACGAGGAATTGCTGCCAAATCCCTGATCAACCTCGGCACCCGCCTTTTCCTTGGGGTCCCGGCTGACATAGGTGATCGAGCCACCCAGGTTGTTGGTCGAAGGCGTTGCCTCCGATCCCGCACCGGGGGAGGCAACAACCTGCGCGATGTTCTGTGACGAGATGGCCTGCCCTATCGAAAGACCGTTATAGTTGCGATACACCATCTCCCCCAGCGGCATGCCATCAAGCGACATGCCGATCTGGGTCTGGTCGAAACCGCGCATGTAAAGCTGGAGCGACCAGATATCGAGCCCCATCGCATCCGTTGAATTGAACATGACCCCTGGCAGGCGGTTCAGCGCCTTGAGCGGACTCGCGCCGGGAATCTGCGCACGGATTGCATCGGCAGAGACGATCGATATCTGTCCGTGCGAACGGTGGGCGGAATGCACGCTGATGGATTCGGCCGTATTGGATGCACGGACGGTTGCCTGCGCATGCGGGCTGGCGGCCGTTCCCGTACGGGGATGATGGGCGCCTGCAGGCTGGCGGGACGGGTGCGGTGTTACCGTCTGGGCCAGCACGGGCGAAGGGAGGCCAACACAGGCGAGAAAAAGCGCCTTGCGGAAGCTCTTCCACGCAATGCCGTTATTTATGGATAGGGCGCTATGCAAGGCTACCGACTCCTTTTACATGAATTCAGGAAAGAGGCAACTTGTTCACACACACGTTATAAGTAAGTTTTTATCCGGTTTTTATATTGTTACTTAACAGATACGATTATGATAGGCAGATGGCATTCAAAAAAACAAACAAATTTAATAAATTTTTTATTTTTTTATTGTTCAACAACAAGATCGAATATTATTTCTTTATTTTTTAATTACTTAATATGTTCAATAACAGCCGGTTCCTGATATTGGTGCCCGCCTTCCTTTCGGTTCACAGTGTGATGAGGGATCCATCCAGGTAACGCCGTGCAACGGTCCTGCTTGCTTCCACGAATGCGTTCCCCATTTCCCGCACTTCAACAGTGTGGCCATGGGTTGCGAACCAGCCCACAAGCAGGAGCCTGCGTGTCATGATCAGCGCGGGGATACAGCGCAGATCCGCCTCGGTCAGGGGGCGATGCGCGGCGTAGGCATTCAGCCACCGGCCCGCACAGGCGGATATATCCATTTCCGCCTCACGGAAGGACAGGAAACCGGCCAGTTCATACATCTGCCAGGTATCGGCACAGTCATCAAAATCAATGACATGCAGCACCCGCCTGCACATGATCAGGTTGGCGGCGCGCATATCGCAATGCGTCAGGCCAAAATGCGCGCCCTGGCCGCCATATTGCCTGAGATCGGCGCGAAGCCGCTGTTCCGCGATGGACAGGAGATCGTACAGGCTGTCATCAATGGCGCGGTTCGCCCCCCAGTACCCCCAGAAGCCCCGCGGCCCGATGGCGTAGTCGATATCCATTTCCATGCGGGTAAAACCGGGGGGGCGCCGCCATTGCGCGGCCTGTTCATGCATGCGGGCGGCAATCGCCTGCAGGTTATTTTCATCCGGGTTCTCCCCGTGCAGAAACTCGAAGAGTACGGCAAACTGTTCCTCGCCCCCGTTCCCGCATGCCAGGCGCGCAACACGTTCGCCCCCGCGTGTGCGCATGATGTCGGCCACTCTTGCCGCACCGCTTTCCTTGAGCGCCACCATCCATTCCAGCTCACTCTCGATCTGCCCGATGGAACGATAGCCGGGCCGGTGCAGTCGCATGATGCGGCATCGCCCGGTACGCGGTTCGCGAACGAGGTAGGTCGCGTTTTCAGAAAGCGTGACAAGCCGGGCCGAGGTATCGGGTTCCAGCGCGTAGCAGGCAAGCGCGGCGGCAATCCGCTCATGCCATGGCACCCCGTGCGTGATGGCACTTCGTGTCCACAGGTCGGTCATCACACCCTGCCCCCCGCATGCGCCATGGCAGGATCGGTCGCCATGACCGCGGCCTCCAGGCGGTCAAGGATTGCCTCCCCGGTGGCCTGATCCAGCAGAAGGCCCGGTTTGAACTGCAGGACACGCGGGTCCAGCGTGGAAAAGATGGCCCATACCCCACGTTCGAACAGCGCATGCATCACACGTACTGCGCCATCGGGCGCATGGAATTCGAGACCGATCACCAGACCGGCCTGACGTATGCCGGTCAGCCACTGCGGGTGGCGCTGCTGGATCCGCGCCAGGCCATTGTGGAAAAAAGCGATATTGCGGGCAATGCAGTCACGCGTTTCGACACGCCGGGTCATTTCAATGACCCTGAGCGCCACGAAACACCCGAGTTCCGACCCGCCGAAGGTGGACATATGGGCAAATCCATCCTGCTCGAGCCAGCCGCTGCTGCGCGCATCCATGACCAGCGCGGCAACAGGATAGAGCCCGCCACCCAGACCTTTCGCGGTGACAAGGATATCCGGCGTGAGCGCATGCCTGTCGATTGCCCAGAAACAGCCGGTCCGCATGAGCCCGGTCTGGACCTCATCCGCGACATACAGGCTGCCATGGCGGGCGCACAGGCTGGCAACGGCTTCAAGATAGCCGGGCTGCGGCATGGGAAAACCATAGGTTGCGGGGATCGTTTCCATGATCACCGCCGCGACATCCCCCCGGGACAGGGCCGCTTCCATCGCGGAGACATCATTGAAGGGGACGGCACGGAATTCATCAGGCCGGTCGGAATGGAACAGCTGGGAAAACCGTGCGTCACCCGTCGCCACGGCCAGGCCCGTATGCCCATGATACGCCTTTCTGACCGATACGATCACCCGCCGCCCCGTCGCGTAGCGGGCCGACTTTATGGCCAGGTCAATGGCCTCGCTCCCCGTGGAAACGAACGCCACATGCCGCATGTTGGCGCCCGTCGTAGCCAGCAGGGCCTGCGCAAGCGCACTGCGGACGGGGGAGGGAAAATGGTGATTCCCGATATCGACATGCTGCACGGCCTCCCGCAATGCCGCAACCAGTTCGGGGTGCCGGTGCCCCAGATTGTATGTTCCACCATTCAGGTGCACATCAATGACCTCACGCCCGTCCAGGTCGTATAACAGGTACCCTTCGCGGCGGCCGATCATGAGCGGCACGCCCGACTGTTCCCAAAAACGCACCTTGTCCGGGTTCCAGAACCGGGCCGCAGCCTGCATTGCGGCAGCCTTGTCGGGATATCCGCAGAGATAATCAAAACTCACGGCAGTTCTCCATGTCTTCCGGCCCGTCCCGACCGGCCATCGGGCCGGGAGTGGACAGTGGCCGGACCACGCCGGTGCGTGCGGGATGACGCGATGGCAGGCAGGCGTGATTGCGCCACGGGTTCTGGCTGAAATGAATGGGGGGCAGGCTTCGCGCCAGCTTCCGTCAGTCGGTATTCCTGATCCGCCAGCCCGAATTCACCCTGCGCACGACATGCACGACCGGACGGACCTCCAGCAGGCACCACTTTCCATTACACTTTGCAAACGTATCGTTGTATTCAGCAAAAACCTCATACCCCGCGATCTGGCCGTCCTTGAGCAGCACGTCCTCCAGCGCCTGAAGGTACCATCTGCCCCTTGCATGCAGACCATCGGCATCGATATGGATGTCGCCATTGGTCAGGATGTGATGGGTCCAGACCAGTTCCCTGCGTACATCTTCGATAAAGGCC
The DNA here is from genome assembly GCF_021295335.1 of Komagataeibacter sp. FNDCF1. Taxonomy (NCBI): domain Bacteria; kingdom Pseudomonadati; phylum Pseudomonadota; class Alphaproteobacteria; order Acetobacterales; family Acetobacteraceae; genus Komagataeibacter; species Komagataeibacter sp. FNDCF1. The sequence goes on from NZ_JAIWOT010000001.1 coordinate 2,438,528, forward strand.
GCAATTTCGGCGCGACCCGTATAAGAGCCCGATCCGAAAGTTTTTGAACAATACCAGCCTGTTGTGATTCATCCGTCTTTGCAGAGAGATGGAGTGAATGGTGACATGGACTGGTATTGCCCGGCGCGAGTATAGCCGGGAAAGATTGCGATATCCATCGGACATGACGGACGGGGAGTGGACTTTGATCATGCCATTTGTGCCCCCGGCGAAACGGGGCGGTCGTCCGCGCACGACGGATATGCGCGAGGTGGTCAATGCGATGCTCTACATAGCCTCGGCCGGGTGTGCGTGGCGTCTGCTGCCGAAATGCTTTCCGCCGGTCTCGACCATCAGGCGCTATTTTTACGCCTGGCGTGATGCCGGAGTGTTCGAGGTCATGAATACGGTGCTGGTCATGAGCCTGCGCGAGATCGAGGGACGTGACGCCTCTCCGAGCGCGGGCGTGATTGACAGCCAGTCGGTGAAAACCACGGAAAGCGGCGGGATTTCGGGCTATGACGCGGGGAAGAAGGTCAAGGGCCGCAAGCGCCATATCGTGACGGATACCTGCGGCTTCCTGATCTTTCTCCTCGTTCATGCCGCTGATATCCAGGACCGTGATGGGGCCGTTGATGTTCTGGCAGCGATACGCAGGCGCTTTCCCTGGCTGCGCCACATCTTCGCTGATGGCGGCTATGCTGGCGACAAATTGCGATCCGCGCTCGCCTCCATGGGAAAATGGACCCTCGAAATCATCAGGCGGTCCGATACGGTGAAGGGTTTTCAGATCCTGCCGCGTCGCTGGGTGGTGGAACGGACATTCGCATGGCTGGGACGATGCAGGCGGCTCGCCAAAGATTGGGAACAATCCATTGCTTCCTCAACCGCATGGACATTGATCGCCTCAATCCGAATGCTCACACGACGGACAGCAAGGCATTGTCAGGGTTGAAAAACTTTCGGATCGGGCTCTAAGTACCGTATTCACTGCTGGTATAGACGCCTTCCTCGGCAAAGAGGCTGGCGAACATTGCGGGTTCATACGGATCACAGGCGGTGACGAAAGCCGTCTTTAGGCGCTGGATCGCGGCGAGATCGGTCAGGAAGGCCACCTGTGATCCCAGTGTCATTTCAGTGTCAGACCCAGCAAAGGGGGCAATGGCCATGTCGATGGGACGCATGAAAATCACTCCGGTCAGGTTCACATTACTGGCGGTACGTTTCGCAACACGGAAAACGGACATCAGGCCCGATGGAAGGTGCGGCCCGTGAAAAAGGCGTCGACATTATCAGCCGCAATCGCCAGCAGGCGCTGCAGCGCAGCGGGCGTGTTGTAGCCCTGATGGGGGCTCAGTACGACATTGGGCAGGCTGCGCAGCGGGCTGTCGGGTTCAAGCGGTTCATGGGCGAACACATCCAGCCCGGCGGCCAGCCGACCGGCCTGCAGCCGTGCTTCCAGCGCGCCGGGTTCGATCAGTTCAGCCCGGGCGGTATTGATGATGATGACGCCCGGCCGCAGGCGGTCCAGATGCGCGCCCGACAGGATACCGCGTGTCCGGTCATTGAGGGGCAGATGCAGACTGAGCACATCGGCATGCTCCAGTAGCGTTTCCAGCGGCACGAACCTTATCCCCGGTGGCGCGGTATCCGGCCGGGTCCGTGTCCAGACAAGGACATTCATGCCCACAGCCGCGAACAGCCGCGCCGTTGCCGCCCCGATGCCACCATAGCCCAGAATGCCCGCAACCCGGCCGGCAAGCTGCATTCCGCTTGGAATGATCCATTGCCCCCCGCGCACCAGCCGGTCGCCTTCCACCACCCGCCGCGCAAGCGCCAGCAGCAGGGCAAGGGCATGTTCACTGACGGATGCGTTCCCGTATCCCGGCGTATTCGAAACGGCGACCCCTTTCTGCCGGGCCAGATCGAGATTGACGAAATTCGCGACACCCATTCCGGTAAAGGAGACCAGGCGGAGCGTTGGCACATCGCGCAGCACGCTGTCATCAAGCGTGGAGCCAAGCAGGCAGGCATCGGCGTCATTCATGACTTTCCTCCACTCCCCTTCGCTCTCCGGTGCACCCATATGCACCCGGAAATCATATGTCTGGCACAGGTGTTCCATCAGGCCGTCCGCCTCCAGTGCCTGCAGCACCACGGCATCACAGTCCGGAAACACCAGCTTTCGCTTCACCTGTCCGCCCCGGCCATCTCGACCACGCCAAGGTGGACATCCATTCCGCGCAGGGACAGTGCGGCGAAAAATGGCTCCGGTTCGATGCAGGTTTCCGGTACATGTACGCCGTAGGGCATGGGCACGCCCCGTGCCATCTGGGCGGCAAGGATGGCCGGGGGCACCGCCGTCTTGATAAGTCCGGCAGGCAGGTTCCAGTGCGGCTGCGGGGCGACAATCATGTCCGCCCGGTATTCCATGCTTTCCGCGCCCGCCATTCCCCTTACCGTTACGCGGGTGGCGCTCCACTGTTCTTCCCTGTCGGCCACGTCCTGCGGTGTCTCCATCAGGGCCGCCAGAACGACCGCGCGCAGGTCAACGCGGGTTCCATCGTGCATCGACAGGGTCCTGCGTCGTGCCAGGCCCAGCGTATTCATCATGCTGACGGCATGGTCCACGTCATCGGGAAGCGCTATGCGGAACACGACATTGCGCACCCCCTTATGGGCAAGACTGGCGGAAATGGTCGTAGGTTCGGGATGATTGGTGCAATACGCGGTAACGGTGCCTATCGGCGCGGGAAACGTCTCGCGCCGTCCGGTCCGCGGCGGCAGGTCGACAAGCTGCCCGTCGATAAAGGCGCGGGCCGGTTCGGTATGTTCGTCAAGAATGGCGTCGGCGCTGAAGGGCCAGCGGATCCGGCCGTTACGGTCGGTCAGGTCCCGCATGGCAATGGTGATGTCAACATCCAGCACACGGTCGAGACGGTCCGCGCAGGCCCGCGCCATGACCGAGGTAATACCCGGCGCACTGCCCATTCCCAGCACCGCGGTGCGCCCGGCGGCCACAAAATCATCATGCAGCGCCTGCTGGGCCTGCGTCTCCTCGGGGAATGTGCCCAGATCCACATAATTCCTGCCACACTGCAGGACGGCCCGCATGGCGGGCAGGCACAGGCCCGGGGGGCCGGACATCACGACCGTGTCGCAATCCTTTGCCAGTGCCGCAATGCGGGCTTCATCCGTCAGGTCACACGTTGCGGAAAAAAGGCGCGGGTCATGCCCGAAATGCGCCATCCGCCGCTCCAGCGCCCGTGCTGCGATATCGATGAGCAGGATATCACACGCCGCTTCATACCGGAGCAGGTCGGCAACAATGCCAAGCGCCTGAATGCCCGCACCACCAAGGATCGCAATCTTCATGTCAATCCGCCTTTCAGCCATCTTGACCCCGCATCCCCACGGGCCGCGCACATGCTGGAATCCTGAATATCTCCTCCGTGGGGGAAATGCATTGATGCCTGATGACAATCTGCTGCCCGCAGATGACAGTCACGCCGGCACATGACAGCAGCCTACAGGCGCGACTGCCATTCGGATGGGGACATATCCACCCAGCGCTGGAATGCACGGCAGAACGCCGCGACTTCGGAATAATTCAGGCGATAGGCGACCTGACTGACGTTCAGCCGTCCCTCGCGCAGGTAGGCAAGCGCAAGATCGCGGCGCACCGTATCGAGCACGCGCGAAAACGTCCTGCCTTCGCGCCCGAGACGGCGCTGCAGGGTCCATGCCGGCATTCCCATCTTGTGCGCCACATCCGCCAGTGTCGGCTGCCGCTCGGGCAGGGACCGTTCGATTTCATGGCGGACGGCGTCAATCAGTTCAACGGCTGCGGCTTCCCTGTGCGTAAGATGGGAAAAGTTCTCCCGGATGATCTGCTGCAGCATGGTATTGGCCGTACTGATCCGGGCCACGCGCTCGCCACTGCGGAACACGATTGCATTGACCGGCATGCCAAACCTGACATCCGCGCGCAGCAGATCACGATGCTCCCGCCATGCCGATGGCGCGCCATGCTCGAACCAGATCTGTTCGGGGCTCCAGTCCTGTCCCATCGCATGGCGGAACATGTTCATGAACATGCCAATCGACAGTTCCGCGTCCTGTCGCCGCCCGGCGGAACGGGCAAGCCCGGGCACGGCATATTCCAGCCGCGATAGCGGACCGCCATCGACAATGGCAAGGTGGGTTCCGCTCTGGTGACGGGGAAAGAATTCCGTAAAGGAACGCAGCGCCGCCTCAAGCGTCTGGGCGGATATCCACATATATCCGATCAGCCCCATGCTCTCGGCCGGGAATCCCTGGCCGAACCGCATGCCGACATTGTCATTGCCACTGATCTGCGCGGCATGTGCAAATGCACCGGCATAGGCCTCAAGCGAAATATACGCCGTCGGCCTGTCCAGCATGGCCAGGTCAATACCGCATCGCTCGAGGATATCGTGGCCATCCAGGCCATTTTCAGAAAAAAAGCCCGTAAGCCCGTGCGTTACACTTGCCAGAACCGAGATTGGAGTATTATTCGCCATTATCCGTTCAGCCTCCAGCACGTCTGGATTACCTGTCGTGAATGGAATACCGCCTGTATACGCATACGCACCGTACGCAGCCCACGCCCGTGCGCCCTTCATTTATGAAAAGGGGGCCAACCAGCTTCGGGCAACCGTAATTCGATTCGATTCCGTTATGTAATGCAGGGTATGACCCCGGGTTCCTTCCTGTCAAAAAATCGGATGCCACTTCGCCGGTTTGTGATACTCCGTTGCAGATAAGTCGCAGAAGACCTGCATATGCCACAACAGATCAGGAATTATTGTAAACTGCGGTCCGTTTGACCTGTCACCGGACAGTTATGGGGCGGACAGGCCGGATCGGGTTACCATCCGAACCGGCCTGTCCGCACATCTTACAGCGCTGCGGCATCCGCCACGGCAGAGGTGACATCGCGCGGAAGATGGGCATCACCGATCACGCGAACATCCAGTCCCGCATCGCGCAGGGCGTCCAGCAGTCCGGTTTCACCCACCATGCCCAGCACGGACACCACCGCGTCAATATTGCTGACCGGCAGGCGGCCTTCCCCCAGAACGCCTTCCACAATTGCGGTGCCGCCTTCGTACCGGACAACCCGTGCGCGGTCGATCATCTCAACCCCACGCTGCCCCAGCGAGCGGATCAGGGGATAGGTGGTGGTCAGCCCCTCGCCTTCCCCCGGATGCATGGCGGATGTCACAAGGGTGACCTTGTCCCAGCCAAGGGACAGTTTTTCCGCAATGAGCATGGCCCCGAGCCGCCCCATCTCGTCACGGACCAGAACATGGCCACCCTGCGCGGATACATCGTATGGGCCGTACCGGGTCAGACCGTCTGCCCCCGGCAACGCATCATGATATGGCTGGGAGCCGGTGGCCAGCACCACCATGGCGGGATCAAGGGCCGTTACATTCGCCACATCCGCAGCCTGACCGGTCACGACCTTTACGCCCAGCCGGTCAAGTTCGCGCTTCCACCATTCAATGACCCTGAGGAATTCGGTGCGTGAGGGGGTTGCCGACCAGAGCTGCATCTGCCCCCCCAGTCCGGCGCCAGCTTCCATGAGTGTGGTGTCGTAACCCATGCCAGCCAGCCGCCGGGCCGCTTCCAGCCCGGCCGGACCGCCACCGATCACCACGGCGGCCTGTCCGTCCGCCGCCTGTCGTGTCGCGGCGGCAACCTGCCCGCGCACGTCGGGATTGACCATGCAGGTCAGGGGCCGGTGATCGAGCAGGGCATTGATGCAGACATTCGCCCCGATGCACGGACGCACTTCCGCCGCCCGTCCCGCCAGGCTGAGCGGCAGGATGCGATAATCGGCCACGTTGGCGCGCACCATGCCAACCAGGTCTGCATCGCCATCACGCAGGATCTCCTCGGCGGTATCAATGGTGGTGACACGGCCAACAGTCGCCACCGGGACCGACAGCGCGCCGCGCATGACCCGCGACAGGTGCCGGAACGCCCCGAACGGCGCGGGGGTCGGAGGCCAGTGATCGGCACGTGGCAGCTTCTGGGTATTGTTGCCTGCCGTTACGCTGACATAGTCAATCAGCCCGTCCGCCTCGATCCGCGCGGCACAGGCGGCGGCGGTTTCCGCCGTCAGACCGCCTGCGACCATCTCGTCGGCGGAGATGCGGATGCCCACGATCGCATCCGGCCCCATGGCTTCGCGCACGGCCGCAACCACCTGGCGGGGGAAAAGCGTGCGGCCCTCCACATCCCCGCCAAAACGGTCATCACGCCGGTTCATGGCGGGGGACAGGAAGCTGGCCAGCAGCATGCCATGCGCCATCGTGACTTCCACGCCATCCAGCCCGCCTTCGCGGCAGCGCAGGGCGGCGGAACGGAACAGCGCGATGATACCCTCCAGTTCCTCCGCGTTCGCTGCGCGCGCAATCCGCCATGTGATCTGCGAAAGGGTCCATGAGGCCGAAAGGATTTCCGTGCCCGTTGTCTCCATCGCGCCGACATGGGCCAGCTGCGCCAGCATGAGGCCGCCTTCGTCATGAACGGCCTGCGAAAGCTTCCGGTAACCGGGGATGATGCTGTCATCCGTGTTAACAAGGGTCAGGCCATCGGCCCATACTTCCGACCACAGTACCGGCGTGGCCCCGGTAATCTGCATGCCCAGCCCGGCGCGTGCCCGCTGCCGGTGGTATTCGATATACCGCTCGCCCGGGCGTCCCTCATCCGCAAGGCCGGGCTGGTGGGCGGGCAGATAGACACGCGAGCGCAGGCGTTTGCCCCGCAGCGTGAGCGGCTGGGTTATATTTGGAAATCTCGTCTCTGTACCTGAGGCCATAATGAATAAACTCCATCATTTCCATCGTCGGACTGACGCGGCGCAGGGAATGCCAGTCCAGCAATGCCCGCCATGGTACGAAACCGTTCGCCACGCACATGGTGACGGACCGGTCCATAACCGGGCCTGCACGATTCAACGATAGAAATCTAACCTTATGCAGAGATGATATTCCATATCTTATTTCGTATTTTTAACAATTTTCGCAATACAATCCCGATCTGGATCAATATTTCCTGAACACATCAGGAAAAACATGACAGATTTTCATTCCTGTTAGTACAGCATTACACGGACCATACCAGAAAGTAGGCCATTCCCAGCTTTACAGTCCCATTCTGTATTGGTTTCCTGACCGCGTTCCGGGTTTTCAGTTCATCCGCCTGCTTTCATCATGCCGTCAGGTCCTGGCATCGGCGACCAGCACGTGATGGCGTGCAAAAAAGCGATCAAGGTCATGGGGTTGGGGCGCATGACCTGTAAAGATTTCTATGTAACTGGGAATACGATCCAGGCGGTTGGCAATATCTTCCCTGGTCTGGTTCGAAATATATCCGATCTGCACCAGATAGAGCGCGTGGGCCCGGACATCCGCCGATGTCGCACTGAAGCCGAAGCGGCGGAACATGCCCATCAGCGCTTCAAGCCTGCAAGCATCAGCGGCCTGGACTTCGTTGAAGATATCGGGGGACTGCTGCGCCCAGCTACGCACCGCGAATTCCAGCCGTGCATCAAAAAGCGTTTCATCCAGCCAGCAGTCAAATACATTCAGCGTCGCCTCCACGATCGTTTCGGCATAGGCCTCGGCCTGCTTGACTATGCTTCCCGTATTCTTTTCCCGCCAGCGTGTCACAAGGGCATCAAGAAGCTGCTCCCGGTCCCTGAAGAACCAGTAAAAGCTGGTGCGTGACAGATTCAGCCTGTTGGCAAGCGTCAGGATCTTTACGGCGTCAACACCGCTTTCAAGCAGGGTATCATAGGCGGCATCAATCCAGATTTCGGTCGAACCCCGCTTGTTTCCTTCGGTTGCACCTGCATTCATGCCGCCGCGCCTCTTTCCTTCAACTGCTGAAAATCCCTGGATATTGCAGGGCAATCATACCCGGATCGGGGCACATCACGCGAGCATGGAGGCATCATCCGGCCGGCCGGCCGGCAGCCACCAGCATTCCGCACGGCCTGTTGGCGTGCGGAATGCATGATGGGCATGGATGCCTGTCACAGACACTTCTGTATTGCCGGCAGGGCCTCGAACAGATCGGCCTTCAGCCCGTAATCGGCCACCTTGAAGATGGGCGCATCCGGGTCGCTGTTGATGGCAACAATGACCTTTGAATCCTTCATCCCGGCGAGATGCTGGATCGCACCCGAAATGCCCACGGCGATGTAGAGCTCGGGTGCCACGACCTTGCCGGTCTGCCCGACCTGCCAGTCATTGGGCGCGTAGCCGGAATCCACGGCGGCGCGACTGGCGCCCACCGCCGCCTTCAGCCTGTCGGCCAGGGGAAAGAGAACCTCCTGGAACCTGTCGGCCGAACCCAGCGCCCGACCACCGGACACGATGATCCTGGCCGATGTCAGTTCCGGGCGTTCGGATTCGGACAGCGCATTGGACACGAATACCGAAAGCGGCGGCGAGAGCTCCGGCACGGCCAGTGTCTCGACCGGGGCGCTGCCACCCGTCGTCGCCGGAAGAAAGGCGGAGGAACGGACCGTTATGACCTGGACCGGGTCCGTCGTCTGTATTGTCTGGATGGCATTGCCCGCATAAATGGGGCGCTTGAAGGTATCAGGGCCCAGTACCTCGATAATTTCGGATACCTGCATGACATCAAGGGATGCCGCCACCCGGGGCATGATGTTCTTGCCATTGGACGTGGCGGCCGACAGGATCGTGCGATAGGCCGGGGCAAGCGAGACGATGAATTCCGCCAGCGGTTCAGCCACCGCGTGGGCAAGCCGGTCATCATCCGCGACCAGCACCCTGCTCACGCCAGCCAGTGCCGCCGCTTCGGCCGCAACCGCCGAGACGTCTTTCCCCGCCACGAGGACATGGACATCATCACCAATAGCCGATGCCGCCGTAAGCGCCTTTACCGTCTGTTCGGAAAGGGCCGTATTATCGTGATCTGCCAGAAGAAGAATGGTCATTATGCTATTTCACCCATCTATTAGATGATATCGGTCTCGGCCCTGAGCTTTTCCACCAGTTCAGCAGGAGACCCGACCATGATCCCGGCCTTGCGCGCGGGGGCTTCTTCCGTTGCCAGTACCTTCAGCCGTGGCGCCACGGACACGCCCAGATCCTCCGGCTTCATCTTCTGCACCGGTTTCCTGCGCGCTTTCATGACATTGGGAAGCGAGACATAACGCGGTTCGTTCAGACGCAGGTCGGTCGTGACAACCGCGGGCAGGCTGGTCCTGACTGTCTGGAGGCCGCCATCAACCTCCCGCGTCACGACAGCGCTGTCCCCCTCGATCACGACCCGGGAGGCAAAGGTCGCCTGCCCCCATCCCAGCAGTGCCGCAAGCATCTGCCCGGTCTGGTTGCTGTCATCATCGATCGCCTGCTTGCCTGCAATGATCAGGCCGGGCTGTTCGGTATCCGCAACCGCGCGGAGCAGCTTGGCCACGGCCAGCGGCTCGACACTCTCGTCCGTCTGGACAAGGATGCCACGGTCCGCCCCCATGGCCAGCCCGTTGCGCAGCACGTCCTCCGCCTTTGCGGGACCGATGGAAACCAGAACGATTTCCGACGCGACACCGGCTTCCTTCAGCCGGATCGCTTCCTCAACCGCAATCTCATCAAACGGGTTCAGGGACATCTTGGCATTTTCAAGCGCGACACCGGAGCCGTCGCGTTTGACATGCACCTGCACATTGGCGTCCAGCACCCGCTTGACGGGAACGAGTATCTTCATGACTTTCCTCGCATGATCGGCTGTCCGCCCCGCCCTGCCATACAGGGCATGACCGGGGCGGAGCGTGGCCGGTATCAGATATCCTTGGCGATACGCAGACCGTCATAAATGGCCGCATGCGTGTTGCGCGCGGCAACCGCGTCACCAATCCGGAACAGCTGGAAGGCGCCCTGCGGGTTACGGACCACCGACTGCGGTTCCCCCGCGGTCAGCTGGTCGTGCGATATTTCACCCAGGTTGACGGAATCCGGCTTGAGATCGAAATAAAGCTCGTCAAGCGGGCGCGTGCCGTGGTTGACGACAACCTGATCCACGATGCGCTGCTTGTCCACGCCACCATAATCACTGCCCACCGCAACATTGAGCATGTTGCCTTCCTTCGCCACGGAACGGATGCGGTAGGTGACCGTGAACGTCACGTCTTCCTTCTGCAGGGACCGCATGTAGGGCACCAGGTTCATGGCCATGACTTCTGGCGAGAACGAACGGTCCGGCGTCATGATCTCGACCCGGGCGCCGGAAGCGGCCAGGAACTCGGCAGCCTGCAGGGCGGCATGGTCACCCGCGTCATCAAAGACCAGCACGTTGGAGCCGGGCTTGACGTCACCGGAAATGATGTCCCACGCCGAGACGACATGCTCGTTGCCGCTCGACAGGACCTCGGTATGCGGCAGGCCACCCGTCGCGATGATGACCACATCGGGGTTTTCCGCCTTGATCGTATCGGCATCGGCCCAGGTATTGAAACGGAAGGTGACATCATGCTTGGCGCACTGGCTCATCCGCCAGTCGATGATGCTGATCATCTCGCGTCGGCGCGGGCTCTGCGCGGTCAGGCGGATCTGGCCGCCCGGCTTGTCCGACAGTTCGAACACGACAACCTCATGCCCGCGTTCACCCGCCACGCGGGCAGCTTCCATCCCTGCGGGACCGGCGCCGACAATCACCACCTTCTTGCGGGTGGCCGCCTTCTCGATGATGTGGGGCATGTTCACTTCACGGCCGGTCGCCGCGTTGTGGATGCAGAAGGCGGCACCACCCTGATAGATGCGGTCGAGGCAGTAATTCGCGCCCACGCACGGACGGATGTCTTCCTCGCGCTTTTCCATGATTTTGCGCACCAGGTGCGGTTCCGTCATGTGCGCGCGCGTCATGCCGACCATGTCGACCTTGCCTGATGCAATGGCGTGCCGGGCGGTCGCGACATCGGGAATCTTGGCGGCGTGGAAGGTGGGGAAATCGGTCGCCGCGCGGATTTCACCCGCAAAATCCAGATGCGGCGCGTTGGCCATGCCCTGGATGGGGATGAGATCGGTCAGGCCCGGATCCGTATCGATATGGCCGCGCACGACATTGAGGAAGTCGATCAGCCCGCTATCCTTCAGCTTGCGCGAGATCTGCAGCCCTTCTTCCTTGCCAAAGCCACCCTGCTCCATCTCGTCACCCGTATAACGGATGCCTACGATGTAGTCCGGCCCGACACGCTTGCGGATTTCCTTCAGCACATCGAAGGTGAACTTCATCCGGTTGTCGAGCGAACCGCCATACGGCCCTTCAAGCTCGTTGGTGAGCGGTGACCAGAACTGGTCCATCAGATGGCCGTAGGCCTGCAGTTCGATCCCGTCCATGCCGGCCGCCTTCATGCGTTCGGCCGCGTCGGCATAGTCCTTGATGATCCGTTCGATATCCCACTCTTCCATCTTCTTGGGGAAGGAACGGTGGGCGGCTTCGCGGTTGTGGGAAGGCGATACGACCGGAAGCCAGAATTCCTTGTCCCAGCGCGTGCGGCGGCCAAGGTGGGTCAGTTGGATCATGACGGCCGCACCCTGTTCGTGCACGGCGTCGGTCAGTTCCTTCATCCAGGGAACAACCTCGTCCTTGTAGACGAGCAGGTTGTTGAAGACCGGCGGGCTGTCCTTGGACACGGCGGCGGAACCGGCCGTCATGGTCATGGCCACGCCGCCTTTCGCACGCTCGACATGATAGGCGCGGTAACGTTCCTTGGGCATCCCGTCCTCGGGGTATGCCGGCTCATGCGACGTGACGATAATCCTGTTCCGTAACGTCAGATGCTTGAGCTGATAGGGCTGAAGAAGGGGATCTTCCGACATCGCACTACTCCAGATCCGGTCATGTCCGGATCATTGGCTTGAGATCAGGTACACGTGTGTAACTTTCATATTCATGATAGAACATTTTCCTGACACTGGTGAACAGGTTTTTTCATCGTAATAATCAAAAACCGCCCGCGGGCGGTCCGCACCCCACGTGGCAGCGTGCTTTTGCCTTCCGTCAGCGCGGGCACGGGGCCCGCAGCCGGTATCGCGCCCATGGCGGCAAGGCCGGGGGAGCCGCCATGCGGTTCCGATTCGCAGGGTCATTTCCGCGCCCGTCGCAGCGAAGCACCGCCACCCGGCGGGTTGTGCCATGCCCGTCACCACCCCGATTTCCCGTACAGGCAGACCGGTCGGCAGGATGCCCATACGGCAGCAGGCGTGCCAGAAGGACATCCGGCACGCCTGCGATAGAAAACCGTCACGGGCCGTGCGGCACGGCCATGCGGGGGGTCATGTCATGTTCAGGCCAGGAGCGTCAGGTCCGGTAATCCGGCTGCTCGCGGTCAAGCTTGCGCCGCAGGGCCTGCCAGACCAGACGCCCGCCATCGGGGTCGTCATCGAACTGCTTTTTCGTACGCTGGATCTGCGCGGCGGAGGGAATGTGCAGCGGCACGCCCGTGGCCTGTGCCGCGACCTGGATCCGGCAGGCCTGTTCCAGATAGTACATGCGGTAGAAGGTATGCGCCACGGTATCACCAACCGTCAGCAGTCCATGGTTCTGCAGGATCAGCGCATTGTGGGTGCCCAGGTCACGCACCAGGCGTTCACGCTCGCCCATGTTGTCATCGGCGGCGATGCCCTCGTACGGGTGGAAGCCGACACTGCCATAGAATTCCATGTTGATCTGGTTGAGCGGCAGGATGTTCGTATCCTGCGCCGCCACCACCATGCCGGGCACGGTATGGGTGTGCATGACGCAGGCGGCATCGGGCCGGCTGCGATGAATGGCGGAATGGATGACGAACCCCGCCGGGTTGATCGGCCATGATGTTTCCTGCCGGGGCAGGCCATCCGCATCGACCACCACCAGGGAACTGGCGGTGATTTCCTCGAACAGGAGGCCATAGGGATTGACCAGATAGGCATGGGCGTGCCCCGGCAGCCGCACGGACAGGTGGGTATAGACAAGGTCGGTCATGCCGAAATGCGCCATGAGGCGATAGGCCGCCGCCAAGTCCTCACGCAGGTCCTGCTCGGTCGTGGAGGTTGGGGAAACCGGTGAAGTCAACATGGTATCGAAAAATCCCATCCTGTGACAAATGCCCCAACGCACGGCTGCCGCCCGTGTCAGGCAGCACCATGATAGGGCGGAATGATATGAATCGGCAACGATGATCCATCATTCCCCCAAACGGGAACGCGTGCCCCGGGCCCGTCTGTCGGGTCCTGCCGCGCGTGCGGGCGCGGCCCCGCCACTAGCCTATCCCGGCAGGAGCGAGCGGCGGCGCAGGGGCATGGTCATGCAGTGGATGCTGCCACCGCCCTGCGAGAACTGGTCGAGTTCGGGGTCCAGCACGTCCAGCCCCTCCGCGCGCAGCATCTGGTTGATGCGCGTGCAGTGCCGCGGGCTGATCACGCGCCCGCGCCCCAGCGCCAGCACGTTGCAGCCCATGTCGCGCATGGCCTCGCGGTAGCTGACCGGCAGCAGGCGGATGCCCTGCGTGCGGAACCAGTCCAGATCCGCATCGGACAGCACGTCCACCGCCGCGATGGCAAGGTTCTCCGCCACCATGGTGAAGATCACGTCGAGATGCAGGAAATGTTCGGGAAAACGGATCATCCGGCATGTCCAGCCCGCATCCTCGAACCAGCCCATGAACTCGGCCGCACCCGCGGCGTCCGTGCGGCCACCGCTTACACCCACCGCCAGCAGGCCGGGGCGGATGATGTGGATGTCACCGCCTTCGATATGCCCCTTCGTGCAGGTCTTCCAGATCGCGTCGCGGCCATAGAAATCATGCACCGGCCCGATCTCCGCCCGGCGTTCGGGGCGTGACAGGCGGGTGACGACGGTGCCGAACGGCGTGGTCTGGGAACTGTCGCGGGTATAGACCTCGTAGGGCATGCCTTCATGCGGGGTCAGGAAATGGCAGCTGACCCCGGCTTCACGCAGGGTGGCGACCAGCCCGTCAAACTGCGCCCGCAGCGCCGCGCGGTCGATGGTCGCACCCGATGCCATGCTCTGGATGGCGATGTCGTTGCTGGGAATCCAGGCATAATGGTCCGGCGGGCACAGCAGCACGTCCGCCAGTTCCCCGGTTTCACTATCCACAAACCAGCGGTTCGTTCCCATTGTCCCGTCATCCTTGCCAGCAGTCAGATACAGCCCTCTATCGCAGCGGAAGAATAACGGCGGCCATGCATGATCAAATATAAACAATTCGTAGTTTACTTTAGTATTTTCATCAGCCCTGCCAGTATCAGTCCGTGCCATGGACGTGGGTGCTGCATGCGGGCAGTTGCGTACTCCCATGCGCCGGGTGGTCATGAATCTCCATTTTTTATGTGGTATCAATAATTTGTAGCGTATCCCCACCTGCATCACGACGCTACAATCCGTGGATAATCCTGACAGCAGACTGGTCTTTCCCGATAATGAGATGCTTGCCCGCGCCACTTCTGCCCATACGCCGCAGTAACCCCGTGGGGCCGTGGGGATACCCTTCATGAGCCGACAGCCCCCATCGGACCCCAATGGCGCGCGCCCCGTACGCCGCCAGGCATCGCGGCGGAAACCGGCCGGCTTCCATGGCCAGGTTGCCGAGGTGGACCTGCGCCTGCTGCGCGTGTTCCGCACGGTTGCCGAACATGGTGGCTTTGCCGCAGCCGAGGTGGCGCTGGGCAAGAGCAAGTCTTCCATCAGCATCGACATCGCGGCGCTGGAAGACCGGCTGGGCATGCGGCTGTGCCTGCGCGGGCGCAGCGGCTTTGCGCTCACGGCGGAAGGACGGATGGTGATGGAGGCGACCCATGCGCTGTTTTCCGATATCGCCCGCTTCCAGCAGCGCATCAATGAAGCCAGCGGCACGCTGTCGGGGCGGTTCAGCCTGTATGTGCCCGACAATATACAGATCCATGGTGAAACCGCCCTGCTGCGCGCGATCGAGACCTTTACCTCCTGTCATCCGGCCGTCTTCATGGATATCCGTTCCGCATCACCGCGTGAGGTGGAATTCGCGGTGCTCAACGGCCAGGCTTCCGCCGGGATCACGCTCAATGCCCGCCACATGCCCGGCATGCAGGCGATCCCGCTGTTCACGGAGGAACTGCACCTGTTCTGTAGTGTCCGCCACCCCCTGTCGGGCATGGCGGATGATGAGATCACGCCCGAGATACTGTCCCGGCAGCGCATGATCGAGGTGGCGGGTGCCGCCACCTCGCCCATGTGGGCGGGCCTGCGCCCGCGCCTGAACTTCTGCGCCTCGGCGGAAAATGTGGATTCGCGCGCGCTGCTGATCCTGTCGGGCAATTACATCGGCTTCCTGCCCGATGCCTTTGCCCGGCCACTGGTGCGCGAGGGGATGCTGCGGCGCATCGTCATGGGGGGGCTGCAGCTGGTGACAGGTTTCCATTTCCTTGCCCGCCCCTCCCCCGAGACCGGGCTGCTGGTCGATACGTTCCGCACCATCCTGGAAGACAGCTGCTGATACGGGGCCCGCTGGCAATGTCCTTCTCTCTTTCCGCCCGCCCCCCGGCCGGGGCGGCGCACCACACGGTCCGTTCCATGGCGCGGCCCGCATGCCGCTTCCCCTCCCGCCAGTCCCTGCAGGCCGCGGGCCTGGCCCTGCTTGTGATCATGGCGGGCCTGCTGGCCATGGCGGGACATGCGCGGGCTGATGCAGCGGAACGGCCGGACTTCCTCCATGACGGGACGCTTACGGTCTGTACCAATCCCACCCTGCCGCCCATGACGTTCGTAAACGGCACGGACGTCAATGCGGTGGACGGGATCGACATGGATATCGCCCATGGGCTGGCGGCGTACTGGCATGTGCCCCTGGTCACCACGACCATGGATTTTACCGGCCTGTTCCCCAGCCTTGCGGCACACAGATGCGCCATGGTGGCCAGCGGCATCATAAAGCTGCCGGCGCGCGAGCGGGATTTCGATGCCGTCGCCTATCAGGATACCGCGCTGGTCATCGTGGCGCGCGCGGGCACGCAGCCACTTGCCAGCATGGCGGACCTGTCGGGCAGGACAGTGGCCGTGCAGTCCGGCACCAGCTACGCTAGCCGGCTGGCCCGCGAAAACGAACATCTAGCCGCAAGCGGGCTGGCCCCCATCATCATCCAGCAATACCCGACCGAGGACGAGGTGGTGCAGCAGGTGCTGATCGGCCGTGTCTTTGCCTTTGCCAGCCAGGACGTGGAACTGTACTACCGGCAGGAGCAGCTGCACGGCCGGGTCAGCGTCATCCTTGTGCCGCCCTACCCCGAATACCGGCATTTCGCACTCTATATCCGCAAGGACGCGCATGACCGCGCCCTGCTGGAACAGGCCTTGGCCACCATGGTGCGCAATGGGCAGATGGCGGCCATCCAGAAGGAATGGGCCATCGCCCCCGATCCCGCCACGGCCCTGCCCCACGCGGGGCCTGCGCCCATGTTCCGCTGGGGCATCTTTTTCGCGGCCCTGACATCCGGCGCGTTCATGCGGGGGGCGTTCATCACCCTTGCCGTGGCCGTCCTGTCGCATCTTGCGGCCATCATGATCTCGATTCCGATGGCGGTGGCGCTCAATGGCCGCAGGTCCTGGCTCACGCTGGTGCTCGGGGGGTATGTATCGCTTTTCCGTGCCGCACCGACACTGTTGCAGCTGCTGTTCATATGGAATGCGCTGCCGCAGTTCCTGCCCATCTTCCGGGAGGCATGGTTCACGCCCTTCCTCGCCACGTGGCTTGCGCTCTCGATCAATGAATCCGCCTATCAGGTCGAAATCAACCGTGCTGCCCTGAATGCGGTGGACAGGGGGCAGGAACTGGCGGGGGACGCGCTGGCGCTGTCGCGCCGGCAGGTGTACTGGCATGTCATCTTTCCGCAGGCACTGCGCATTGCGCTGCCCCCTACCATAAACGAGTTCATAAACCTGCTTAAGACCACATCGCTTGCCTCGGTCATCTCCCTGCAGGAGCTGCTGGCGATTACGCAGATACAGGTGGCGCGCACGTTCGCGTTTACGGAATATTATGCGGCGGCGCTGGTTTACTATCTGGCCATGGTCTTCCTTTTCCTGTTCGTGCAGAAACGTGTCGAGCGCCGTTTTGCATGGGCCGACCGCCATCAGGCAGGCACACATGACCCCTGACCCCATGACCATCCCGCCGGACCTGACCGCCATGATTTCGGTACGCCACCTGAGCCGGCTGTACAGGGATTTCGTCGCACTCGACCGGATCAGCTTCGATGTACGGCGGGGGGAGAAGATTGTCGTGCTTGGCCCATCAGGGTCGGGCAAGTCGACACTGATCCGCTGCTTCAACCGGATCGAACCGCATGACAGCGGCATCCTGGCCATTGATGGCGAAATCATTGATGAACGGACCGACCTGACCCGGCTCCGCGCCACGGTGGGCATGGTGTTCCAGAACTACAACCTGTTCCCGCACCTGAACGTGCTGGACAACTGCACGCTTGCCCCCCGCCTGGTCAAAAAAACCCCCCATGCGCAGGCCGGGGCCATGGCGCGGCACTTCCTGGCACAGGTCGGGATTGCAGAGCAGGCACATAAATACCCCATCCAGCTTTCCGGCGGGCAGCAGCAGCGCGTGGCGATCGCGCGCGCGCTGTGCATGCGGCCCGAAGTCATGCTGTTTGACGAACCCACGGCAGCACTCGACCCCGAGGCGATATCGGGCGTGGTGGCCATCATCAACAATCTGGCGCGGGAAGGGATCACCACTGTCTGCGTCACGCATGAAATGGGTTTCGCGCGGCATATTGCCGACCGCATCATTTTCATGGATCAGGGCCGCGTACTGGAAATGACCCCGCCCGCGCAATTCTTCACCAACCCCACGACACAGCGCGCCCGTGACTTCCTTGACCAGATGATCTCCTGCTGACTGACTTCTGCCAGGGTAGCATGGGCGCAACCAGGATCAGGACCGGGCTCATTCTTCAGGAATGCCAGTTGCCAGACCACGGTCTCCCTGAGCCTGACGGCGCACGCGGTGCCGGTCAAGCCGGGTTTGGAACTGCCCCAGCCCAGCCTGCCAGCGATCCGTCTGGCCATTCCGGATCGTATTCCCCGACCACCATGCCGGCAGTGTTCTCACTGCGGCAGGACTCCCGGTACACCCTCAGCATGGATGATTTTCAAAGTATCTTCGTGATGTTCACGGTATGAAACAATAAAGCCGTATTATGAAATTAACTTATTTATATTCTATTAATTTAATAAATATTAAAAATAAACACCACAATTCGGTAAATTTTTTACACAATATCTGAAATTTTTTCATAATAATTAAAAATGATGTTTATTTTTATCATTATTTTGGAATCAATACATATAAACAGTTTTATTTAATATTATCATAATATTACATAAATAAGATTTATTAATATAATGAATGTTATTTAAATTATATGATATGAATATATAAGAATTTTTAAGATACCAATCTAAGTATAAAATAAAAATCATCAATTAATGATTTAATTATAAATAATTATATTAATAAAACAATTAATTTTTGTAAAATTTCGACGCATCACCACCCGATATAATCTGGTACGCTCATACATTAATGTCCGCAATTCATATCGCAGCATGCTTTATCTTGTGTCTTAGAGCCCGATCCGAAAGTTTTTCAACCCTGACAATGCCTTGCTGTCCGTCGTGTGAGCATTCGGATTGAGGCGATCAATGTCCATGCGGTTGAGGAAGCAATGGATTGTTCCCAATCTTTGGCGAGCCGCCTGCATCGTCCCAGCCATGCGAATGTCCGTTCCACCACCCAGCGACGCGGCAGGATCTGAAAACCCTTCACCGTATCGGACCGCCTGATGATTTCGAGGGTCCATTTTCCCATGGAGGCGAGCGCGGATCGCAATTTGTCGCCAGCATAGCCGCCATCAGCGAAGATGTGGCGCAGCCAGGGAAAGCGCCTGCGTATCGCTGCCAGAACATCAACGGCCCCATCACGGTCCTGGATATCAGCGGCATGAACGAGGAGAAAGATCAGGAAGCCGCAGGTATCCGTCACGATATGGCGCTTGCGGCCCTTGACCTTCTTCCCCGCGTCATAGCCCGAAATCCCGCCGCTTTCCGTGGTTTTCACCGACTGGCTGTCAATCACGCCCGCGCTCGGAGAGGCGTCACGTCCCTCGATCTCGCGCAGGCTCATGACCAGCACCGTATTCATGACCTCGAACACTCCGGCATCACGCCAGGCGTAAAAATAGCGCCTGATGGTCGAGACCGGCGGAAAGCATTTCGGCAGCAGACGCCACGCACACCCGGCCGAGGCTATGTAGAGCATCGCATTGACCACCTCGCGCATATCCGTCGTGCGCGGACGACCGCCCCGTTTCGCCGGGGGCACAAATGGCATGATCAAAGTCCACTCCCCGTCCGTCATGTCCGATGGATATCGCAATCTTTCCCGGCTATACTCGCGCCGGGCAATACCAGTCCATGTCACCATTCACTCCATCTCTCTGCAAAGACGGATGAATCACAACAGGCTGGTATTGTTCAAAAACTTTCGGATCGGGCTCTTAACAAATGACCCTGAGGCCCTGCTCCATCCTGGCCACGTCACGCCATGCCGCAGGGGCATGCAGCTTGGGTATGCCGTTTGCCTGCCGCCCATACTGCCAGCCGTGAACAAATGCGATATAAGGATGTCGTAACGTCCATGACTGAGGTAAGCCGCCTGCATGATGCTTCCAGTACGCCTGATCCGGTTACACGCACTGGCCCTGATCAGCGTGTTCATCACCAGCAGCACAACACAGGCCAGCACGACCACCCTGCCCGATGCAGCGCTCCTGCTCCAGCGTGCCATGGTGCAGGAACTGGGCATCCAGCAGCTTCCCCTCCGCCCCCGCCAGACACAGCGCGCCATGGCGCTGGCCACTGCCATGCTGGACCGGACCGCGGCATGGCCGCAGGAACCCGAAGTGATCCTGGTGGTGGACCGCGCGCCGATGGCCCAGCTCATGTGGGTTGTTCTGGCCCGGCCAGGGGAACACACGCTTGCCCCGCTGGGTATGGTGGCGGTCAGTACCGGGCGCCCCGGGCGCAAGGAGCACTTCCGCACACCGGTAGGCATCTTCTTCAACAACGGGCAGATCTACGGCTACCGCGCGCTGGGCACCAAGAACGAACATGGCATCCGGGGCAATGGCGAGAAAGGGATGCGGGTCTGGGATTTCGGCTGGCAGACGACCGAGGACTGGCGCCGCAAGGGAGCGGTGGCCGTCGTGCGGCTGGAAATGCATGCGACTGACCCCACCTTTCTGGAAGCCCGGCTGGGGCAGGCGGATTCGGAAGGCTGCATCCGCATTCCCGCCCGCGTGAACAGCTTCATTGACCGCCACGGCCTGCTTGATCGCCAGCTTGACCTGATGGCACAGCAGAACGACCCGCAGAAGGCCCGCTCCATCCGTGCGCTGCTTGGCGCCAGCCATACCCCCACCCCGCTGGAAGGGGACCGGGTGGTGGTGGTGGATTCATCCGACACGCATGCCCTGCTATCCGACCCTGCCCTTGCCCAGCGCATACAGGACAGCTTTGCCCAATTCCTCGCGGCATCGCAGAACCCGGCGGCAGGCACCACCCCCGCACAGGTCGCAGGCCAGCCCCTGGCCCCGCTGCCCCTGACCGCCCCCCCGGCCGCAACACAGCCCGCATCGCCCCCGGTATCCACACCCGTTCCGGCACCCGCACCCTCTGCGGTGAGCGTACCAGCCACCGCCCCGGTGCCGCCTGCTCCTGCTCCTGCTCCTGCTCCTGCTCCTGCTCCTGCTCCTGCTCCTGCTCCTGCTCCTGCTCCTGCTCCTGCTCCTGCTCCTGACGACTGGGGCGATTGATGCGGCGTTGCAAATAAAAAATGTCACCTTGATGTTATTTATTATTTCATATTACAGCGTTTTACGCTGATATTTCATTATTTACTGTTTTAAAAACGGTTGGGTAATAATAAAATTTTTGGGCGTTGCCTTTTTTAAAAAAAGCAACATTTTCCGAAGCTTTTTGAAAAAAGCTTCACCAAAAACTTCTGTGATTCCAGTATGTTCTCGACGTATTCCGCATGCGACGTGCCGGACAACAGCACATAAAAAAAGGGGGCATGACTGCCCCCTTTCCTGAATCACCGGCACTGTTGCCGGAACCGGTTACGACCAGCGCCAGTTCCGGATCTCGGGCAGGTCCTGACCGTACTGCGCCACATATTCCGTGTGTTCGACCAGCTTGTTGCTGATCGCCTCGTTGGCATAGGCCGCTTTTGCCGCAAGGCCGGGCACGCGCCGGATCACGTTCTGCACAAGATGGAAGCGATCCAGACTGTTGCGCACCGTCATGTCAAACGGTGTGGTGGTAGACCCTTCCTCGCGGTAGCCATGCACATGGAAGTTGCGGCAGTTGGTCCGCTTGTAGATCAGCTTGTGAATCAGCGCTGGATAGCCATGGAATGCGAAGATGACCGGCTTGTCGGTGGTAAACAGGCTGTCGAACACAAAGTCATCCAGACCGTCCGGATGCTGGGTCCTTGATTCAAGCGTCAGCAGGTCAACCACGTTGATCACGCGGATCTTCAGGTCCGGCAGGTGTCTGTTCAGCAACTGCACCGCCGCCAGCGTTTCCATGGTCGGCACGTCACCCGCACAGGCCATGACCACATCCGGCTCACCGCCCTTGTCATTGCTGGCCCATTCCCAGATGCCGATGCCCTTGGCGCAATGCGCCATGGCGGCATCCATGTCCAGCCACTGCGGCTCGGGCTGCTTTCCCGCCACGATCACGTTCACACGGTCACGGCTTTCCAGGCAGGTCTTCGCCGTGCACAGCAGGGTGTTGGCATCGGGCGGCAGGTACACCCGCACCGTCTTGGCCTTCTTGTTCAGCACATGGTCAATGAAGCCGGGGTCCTGATGGCTGAAGCCGTTATGGTCCTGCCGCCAGACATGCGATGTCAGCAGGTAGTTCAGCGACGCGATCGGCGCGCGCCAGGGCACCTCATCGGCCTGCTTGATCCATTTGGCATGCTGGTTGACCATCGAATCCACGATGTGGATGAATGCCTCGTAGCATGACAGGAACCCGTGGCGACCGGTCAGCAGGTAGCCTTCCAGCCAGCCCTGGCAGGTGTGCTCGCTCAGGATTTCCATCACATGACCATCAACCGCCAGATGGTCATCATAATCGAAAGTTTCGGCGTTCCAGGCGCGGTTGGTCACGTCCAGCACGGCATTCAGGCGGTTGGAATTGTTCTCATCGGGGGCCAGCACACGGAAGTTGCGCGCGGGCAGGTTGAGCTTCATCACATCGCGCAGCCACGACCCGAGCACGCGCGTGGCCTCACCCAGTTCATGCCCCGGCGAGGACACGCTCACCGCATATTCACGCACATCGGGCAGGCGCAGGTCGCGGCGCAGCAGGCCGCCATTGGCGTGCGGGTTGGCACTCATCCGGCGGTCGCCCTTCGGCGCCAGCGCCGCGATTTCGGGCATCAGGGTGCCGTTTTCGTCAAACAGTTCTTCCGGCCGGTAGCTATGCATCCATTCGTCGAGCAGCTTGAGATGCTCGGGCTTGGTCATGTCGGTAATGGGCACCTGATGGGCGCGCCAGTACCCTTCCGTGCGCAGACCGTCCACCGTCTTGGGGCAGGTCCAGCCCTTGGGGGTGCGCATGATGATCATGGGCCAGGCCGGGCGCACGGTCTCGTTCTTCTCACGCGCGGCTTTCTGGATTTCCGCAATGCGGGCAAAGGCCGTATCCATCGCCACGGCCATCTTCTGGTGCATGATGTCCGGGTCATGGCCTTCCACCACGATCGGGTCATAACCGTAGCCCCGGAACAGGCTCAGCAGTTCCTCTGGCGCGATGCGGGCCAGAACGGTGGGGTTGGCGATCTTGTAGCCGTTAAGGTGCAGGATCGGCAGGACCGCGCCATCGGTCCGGGGGTCAAGGAACTTGTTGCTGTGCCATGACGTGGCCATGGGGCCGGTCTCGGCCTCGCCATCGCCCACCACGCAGGCAACAACCAGGTCGGGATTGTCAAATGCCGCGCCATAGGCGTGCGAGAGCGAATAGCCCAGTTCACCGCCTTCATTGATCGAACCCGGCGTGGTGGGTGCGGCATGGCTGGGAATGCCACCGGGGAAGGAGAACTGCTTGACCAGACGGGCCAGCCCGTCCGCATCCTGCGACACTTCGGGGAAATACTCGCTGTATGTCCCTTCCAGATAGGTACTGGCGACAACACCCGGCGCCCCGTGCCCCGGCCCCGCCACGAACAGGATGCTGCGGTCCTGCTCACGGATGATGCGGTTGAGATGCAGGTAGAGGAAATTCAGCCCTGGCGTGGTGCCCCAGTGGCCCAGCAGGCGCGGCTTGGTGTGTTCCAGCTTGAGCGGTTCACGCAGCAGCGGATTGGCCAGCAGGTAGATCTGCGCAATCGACAGATAGTTTGCTGCATGCCACCATTTGTTGAACAGCGCGACATCCGCTGTGGACAGCGGTGTTGCGGATGCAGTTTCACTCATTTCCGTTCCTTCCGAGATAGTCCATCCCTGCCCGGCCTGTACTCAGCCCAGACACATCAGCACGTGCCGACGGATTGTTGTTTCCTCATCGGTGGGGATGACCCGCACCTCCACAGCACTGTCCGGCGTGCTGATGATGTCCCGATGCGCGGCATTGGCCTGCGCATCGAGACGGATTCCCGCCCATTCCAACCGCGCGCATACCGCCGCGCGGATGGTGGCGTCATGCTCGCCAATACCGGCGGTGAACACCAGCCCGTCCAGCCCCTGCAGTGCGGCCATCATGCCGCCGGCCTGCTGGGCAAAACGGTAGACGAACAGGTCCAGCGCCTGTGTAACCTCCGGGCTCATGCCGGCCCTGGCGTGCAGGTCGCGCATGTCCGCCGACACACCCGACACACCCAGCAGGCCGGAGCGGTGATAGAGAATATTCTCGATCTCGGCCGCGCCCAGCCCTTCTTCACGCAGCATGTACAGGATCACACCGGGGTCCAGGTGCCCGCAGCGCGTGCCCATGACCAGCCCGTCCAGCACCGAGAAGCCCATGGTGGTGTCCACGCTGCGTCCGGCCAGCAGCGCGCACAGGCTGCCACCGCTGCCAATATGGGCGACAATGGTACGCCCCTGCGCCAGATGCGGCGCGGATGTACGCAGGCAGGATGCGATATATTCATACGACAGGCCGTGGAATCCGTAGCGCCGCACACCCTTGGCCGCATAGTCGCGTGGCAGCGCCTGTGCCTGCGCCACGGCAGGCAATGTGTGATGGAAGCCGGTATCGAAACACGCCACCTGCGGCAGGTCCGGCTTCTGGGCCAGCAGGGCACGGATGGGGGCCAGGCTGCCCGGCTGGTGCAGCGGGGCGAAAGGGGTCAGGGCAGCAAGACGGGCCAGCACATCGGGCGTGATCCGTACGGGGGCAATGAAATCCGCCCCCCCGTGCACCACCCTGTGGCCCACGGCCATGAGATCGACATCACCCAGCTGCCTGCCAACCCACTCCATAAGGGTGGCCATGGGGCCATGATGGGCCTGCGCCGGCGTGGTGCCGGGGGCAATCGGTGCCCATGTCTCATCCACCAGCACGCCACCCGATGCATCATGGGCGACAAAATGGGGATGGGTGCCGATCCCCTCCAGTTCCCCCGATGCAATGCGATGGGAAGGCGAGGCCGCTGTCTCGCCCTTTTCAATGGCGAACAGGGCAAACTTCAGGCTGGATGAGCCTGCGTTGAGTGCCAGCACGGCACGGGTCATGCCTGTTTCCCCCTGTTCGTTTCACGAAACCGGCAGCATGTCACGCTGATCCGACACAGCTGACATTGATGCGAATCAATTGCCTGTGCGCCATCCCCTGCATCAGGGAAGCACGATTGCGCCCAACGCATCCATCACGGGTCCGCACGCCAACGTGGTAGATCAGGAAAGGTTTTTTAAATCAGTTCGTTACAACATTCCGATCCGGTCTGTCGGCCTGTATTGCGGACCATGGGCACGGACAGTCCGGGTGAATGCATATCACCTGCGCGTATCGTATGTTTCCTGCCCGCCGCCACCCGCGTGGCGTGCAGGCGGCGAATCACCCGAAGCGTCGCGCCAGTACCGCACGCGCGGCCTTGCGGGCTTCGCCCGCATCGCGCCCCACGCGGATAAGGGCGGGAATCTGGAGCGGGTTGCACAGGATGCTGCGCGCCAGCGCCCCCACCGCCAGACTGCCATCGGGCCGCAGGGCAACCACGGCAGCGGGCGGCAGGGTACGGTCCGCCGGATCACAGACCACGCGCATGACCGCAAAGGGCACCCTGCGGGCCGCGGCCATTTCCGCCACCACGCCACTTTCCATGTCCAGCGCCACGCAACCCGTCTGGCGGAACAACTCCGCCTTGCGCGCGGCCGCCGTCACGATCACGTCGCTATGCAGCAGATCGCCCGCCATGACATCGGCACGGTTTGCCCCCAGCCAGCCCAGCAACGCGGGGGATGCGGCAATCCGCTCGCCATTGACCATCACATGCGCGGGCATGACCACGGCACCGGGTGCAAGTGCCGGGTCCAGTCCCGCCGCCAGCCCGAAGGAAAGCAGCGCGTCCACCCCACCTTCCAGCAGGTCCAGCACCGCCTGCCGCGCACCCGACAGGGTCGCCCCGCTCAGGCCGAAACGCGCCTGTGGCAGGAACGGACGGATCAGGGAGGCTTCCGCCTCCATCCCCACCACGATACCCAGCCGTGAAAAGGGAGATACGGATACTGGATCAGACATGACGACCCCTTTCGCGATTTTCAGGAGACATGGCGCCTACGGTCACGACCGCCGGAAGCAAAACGGACGGGTTATGATGATGCCGCAACCACGCCCCGGGAACGCCCGCAATACCGGGTGCCGGCGCCATTACGCCCCCATGCCTGCCGCAGGCTCCGTAGCGCCTGCGCGCCGGGTCTGGCACCATCGGGTCCGGCATGGCCTTCCTGTCCGGGTGGCGGAAAACCGCTGCCAGTCCGTCGCCCCCGCTCATTGCGGACGGCCGGCGGTACCCCGGCGGTCATGCACGGCCCGGGCTGCCGCGGCACCGGAGCGGATCGCCCCTTCAATCGTGGCGGGCAGGCCCGTTGCCGTCCAGTCCCCTGCCAGCAGCAGGTTGGCGGCCATGGTGCGCGTATCCGGCCGCATCCGGTCCTGTGCGGGGGTTGCGGCAAAGGTCGCACGCTTTTCACGCACGATCCGGAGCGGTGGCATGGCCACCGGCAGCGGGACCGTCGCCGCCGGGTCGATCGCGGCACGTACCTCGTTCCAGATGATGGCGGCCAGTTCATCCAGGTCCCGCGTGGCGTAGCGGTTGGCGGCACTGACCGTGACCGAAAGGATGCGCTCCTTTGCAAACACCCATTCGCTGATCCCGCCCACGACACCAATGAAGCGGGCCTGCGCCAGCCCGCCGGTCAGCACCGGGGGTTCGGGCAGCAGGAAATGCACGTTCAGGATCGACTCGAATTCATCCGGCGCGCTGAAACCGGGCAGTTCGGCAGCCAGAAGGCTGGCCGCCACGGGGGGCGGCACCGCCATGATGACGGTATCCTGCGCGCCAAGGGCAATCCGTTCCTCCCCCAGCCGCAGGGCCGTGACCTGGCCCTCCGCCATCTCCACCGCGCTTATCCGGCTGCCGGTGCGCACCTCGGCCCTGAGCACCGACAGGTGGGCCACAGCGGGGTCCACGAAACTTTCGGACAGCCCCACGGCGGGGAAGCGCGGCAGGCAGTTGCGGCCCCCCTTCGCAAGACTTTCCTTCACCACCGCACCCAGCAGGCCGGCGCTGCCGGTATCGGGCATGGTGTTGAGAACGGATATGGCAAAGGGTTCGAGCAGGCGGCGCGCAAGGCTGCCCGGCTGCAGGCAGTCGGACACCACCATGTCCGGTGTCGCCTCCATCAGCGCCAGCAGGCCACGCAGTTCCGCCAGCCGCATGCCCGGCACCCGCCTGCGCTTCGACAGCACCCACAGCGGCACCCGGCCGCGGGAGAGGTCCAGCGTCCAGCGCAGCCGGTCGGACAGGTCCACGAACGGAAAGACGGGGCGTGCAGGCCCCACCAGCGTATCCTGCGCCCCGATCAGCCCCAGATAGCGGTACACCGCCGGGTTGCCTGACAGCAGCAGATGGTTGCCATTGTCGATCCGGCAGCCCAGCTGGCGGTCAAGATAGGAGCGTGCGCGGCCGCCACAGGCCGGTCCCGCCTCATAAACCGTGACCCGCTCGCTGCCACCGGCCAGCTCAACCGCCGCCGACAGCCCGGCCAGGCCGCCGCCTACGATATGGACATGTCCCGCCATGGTGCCTCAGCCCGCCAGCGCGCGCAGCGCGATCAGCACCTTGCGCGGGCGCGACAGCGAGACCCGACGCTCCGGCGTGCCCCAGCCCTGACGCTCCTGCGCCGCGAGGATGGCGGCGTACGTCGCCCCCATCAGGCGCGCGGGCCGCATGGCCGTACGGTCGCATTCTGCCATGGCCGCCGCCGCCGCACGGAAATGATCATGCGCGCGACCGGCCAGGATGCGCCCGACCTGTTCCAGCCGTGGCGCGCGCACCACGGCTTCAGGTTCGGGCGGGATGCCAAAACGCTCCAGCAGGTCACGCGGCAGGTACAGGCGGCCCAGCCGGGCATCCTCCGCCACGTCGCGCAGGATGTTGGTGATCTGCAGTGCCCGGCCCAGATGATAGGCCACCTGGTCGGCGCTGGCCGAGGCATCGCCAAACACCCGTACCGACAGCCGCCCCACGGCGGAAGCCACGCGGTCGCAATACAGGTCGAAGGTGGCCTCATCGGGGGCGACAACGGGGCCGCGGGCATCCATTTCCATGCCGTCGATCACGTCGTTGAAGTCCTGCTGGCGCAGGTCGAAACGGCGGATGGTGGCCATCAGCACACGGTCGATGCCATCACGCGCCTCACCTGCGTAGAGCCGGGTGATGCGCGCGCGCCATTCCTCCAGCCTGCGGCACTTGTCGGCGGGATCGCCCTCATCATCAGCCACGTCATCGACCAGGCGGCAGAAGGCGTAGACCGCGTACATGCCATACCGCCGGTCCGGCGGCAGGATGCGCATTCCCTTGCCAAAGGACGTGCCCGACCGCACCACGACCTGCTCGACCTGTGCCAGGTCGGCGGCGTCGCAGCCCGGTACCGGGGCCTCATCATGCCGCGCGCGCAAAAAAAACATTCCCGCGTGTTCCGTTCACTTCAACAAATTGACAGTTCGCCTGTTCTTAGCGGCAATCGCGCGTCAGGACAAAATCCCGCCCGATCAGACCAGCGTGCGCATGGCCCCCGCCACAGCCCCCATCACATCGGCGCGCGAAAGCTTGACGCGGCCCGCCACCGGGTCCTCCACCCGCAGGCGGGCTGCCAGCCGCTTCGACAGACCGACAATCACCGCCGCTTCCATGCGCATGCGCCGGTCACGGATCATGCGCGGCAGCAGGGCGGCGTGGCGGTTGAGTTCATCCACCCTGTCCAGCAGCGCGGCAAACACGCGGCGCAGGCCGGGCACGGCATAGGGGCGGCGCAGGTCGTCGATCGTCACCCCCTCACGCTCAAGCCATGGCCGCGGCAGGTAGCAGCGGTCCAGATTGCGCAGGTCATCGGCGCAGTCCTGCAGGTGGTTGAGCACCTGCAGCGCCGTGCACAGCGCATCCGACGCGCCGAATGTCTTCGGGTCCTCGCCATGCAGTTCCAGCAGGAACCGCCCCACGGGGTTGGCGGAATAGCGGCAGTATTCCTCCAGTTCCTCCCACGTGTCGTAGCGGTTCTTCACCGCATCCTGCCGGAAGGCCACGATCAGGTCGGTGGCCGTGGATGTGGATACACCCGTGCGGGCCAGCGTATCGCCCACGCGCACCGCCGCCTGCGCATCACGCCGGTCGGGGGCGGTACGCCGGCCCAGTACCACGTCCTCCATGGCGTCAAGGCGGGCGATCTTGGCCTGCGGGTCCAGCCGGTCGGTATCGACGATATCGTCGATCACGCGGGCAAAATCATAGTAGGCATGCACGTGCGGGCGCAGCCTGCGGCTGATCAGCAGGGAGCCGACCGGAAAGTTCTCGTCCCCGGCGTCCTTGCCGGACGAGACATCCCCGCTGCCCCACACGGCCTGCTCATCTGTATTCACCCTACGTCATCCCCCATGGTGCGGTTCATTGCGGTCGCGGTGCCCTCACCGCCCGCATGTGTCGAGATCGCGCCATCGGGCTCGGTATAGGCGCGGCTTTTCCACACCACGCCCCGGCCCCGATGGTGGTCCAGTGCCGAACCGATCGTGGCCAGCGTATAGAACCCCGCGATGACCGGCAGCAAGAGCGCCCATGAGGGCGACAGCCCGAAGCGGCGCAGCGTGGGCGTGTAGGACGCCATGGACAGCACCCACGCCCCAGCCCCCAGCAGGCAGGGCAGGCCGTGGCCCAGCAGGGCAAGCTGCATGGGCACGATCCA
Source organism: Komagataeibacter sp. FNDCF1 (assembly GCF_021295335.1). Taxonomy (NCBI): domain Bacteria; kingdom Pseudomonadati; phylum Pseudomonadota; class Alphaproteobacteria; order Acetobacterales; family Acetobacteraceae; genus Komagataeibacter; species Komagataeibacter sp. FNDCF1. The sequence continues at coordinate 2,468,092 of NZ_JAIWOT010000001.1, forward strand.
GACCAGCACCATGCCAACCACGGTCCCGGCCAGCAGCAGGGGGGAATAGCCAAGCTGCACATACGCCGTGCGGGCCACCATGCGCCAGATATCGGCCGGATGCGGATAGGGGCGGATGGAACGGGCAAGACAGCTATGGCCCAGATAGATGCGCCCGCCACTGTGCTTGACGTGGGCGGCCAGCGTGCAGTCGTCGATCAGCGCGCCGCGCAGGCTCCCGATCCCGCCGATGCGCGCAAGCGCGCTCCAGCGCACCAGCACCGTGCCGCCCGCGGCCCCCGCCACCCGGCTGCGCGGGTTGTTCACGCTGGCAAAGGGGTAGAGCAGCGCGAAGAAGAACACGAAGGCCGGCACCAGCATGCGCTCGGCCTGGCTTGCGCAGTTCAGTTCCACCATCTCGGACACCTGGTCCAGATGTTCCGCCTGCGCCTTGGCCACCAGGGTGGAGACATGACGCGGATCATGGGTGATGTCGGCATCGGTCAGCAGCACGAATCCGCTTGAATCCGGCACCAGTTCCCGCGCGCGGGCCACGCCCTGGGCCACCGCCCACAGCTTGCCGCTCCAGCCCGCGGGGCGTGCCCTGCCGGTCACGACCGTCAGCCGCCTGTGCGGATCCGGCACGGCGCGGGCCAGCCTGCCCGTGCCGTCGGTGCTGTTGTCATCCACCAGTATGACATGCAGCTGGCCGGGATAGTCCTGTGCCAGCAGGGAGCTGACACAGCGCGCGACCGACGCCGCCTCATCCCGCGCAGGTACCACCACGCACACTTCGGGGCAGCTGGCCGCCGCAAGCTGGCTGCCACGCACCGGCGCCAGGATCGGCCCCGCCTGCCAGAAGCGCCCATGACAGAAAATCAGCCCAAGCCAGATGACACACACCAGTATGGAAAGCGCGAGCAGGAACATGACGGATGCCTCAGTCCAGCATTCCGTGCTGGCGGAACCAGTCTATGGCGTCCTTCACCGCTTCCCGCGCGGGGCGCGGAGCGTAGCCGAGTTCGCGGATGGCCTTGTCCGATGAGAAGAACATCTTCTTGTGCGACATGGCCAGCATCTCCCGCGTGACGCGCGGCGCGATGCCAAAGGCGCGCGACAGCCATTCACTGGCCACCGCCACGGGCCAGATCACCGCCTGCGGCAGGCTGATGCGCGGGGGCGCGACGCCCGCCAGTTCGGCAGTCATGGCGAACAGGTCGCGCAGCAGATAGTTCTGGCCGCCCAGGATGTATTTCTCGCCTATGCGCCCGCGCTCCAGCGCCAGGGCATGGCCCTCGGCCACGTCATCCACATGCACGATGTTCACGCCGGTATCGACATAGGCCGGCATGCGGCCCGCGGCACAGTCCAGGATCATCTGCCCCGTGGGCGTGGGCTTGATGTCACGCGGGCCTACGGGGGTGGAGGGGTTCACGATCACGGCAGGCAGCGCGCGCTCATGCACCAGGCGCAGGACTTCCTGCTCGGCACGGTATTTGGAACGCTTGTAGATGCCGATCACGCCATGCTCGTGCACCGGCGTTTCCTCATCCGACACCGTGCCATCACCGATCAGTCCCAGCGCCGCGACGGAGGAGCAGTAGACGATGCGTTCCACCCCCGCCTTCTGTGCCGCCAGCATCAGCGCGCGCGTGCCCTCCACATTGGCCACCATCATCGGCACCGGGTCGGGCACCCACAGCCGGTAATCCGCCGCGACATGGAACACGTAGCGGCAGCCCTTCACCGCCGCATCGAAGCTGCCGGGGGTGGACAGGTCCCCCTCGACCAGTTCGGCGGGCAGGTCGCGCAGGTTGGTCAGATCGCTCCCCTTGCGCACCATGAGCCGGAGCGAATGCCCACGCTCGATCAGGTTACGGGCAACGGCGGAGCCGACAAAACCGGTCGCACCGGTTACAAGGGTTGGGGCAGTCATGGTCTGAACGATCACTCCGTCGGGGACAGAATTCACGATTGCGATACGGACTCGCAACCAGCGGGCGTTCCATTTATCCCGACACCTCCCGGTGGCGCCAGACCTTCCTGTAGTGTAAGTGAGGCACGACTGGCCACCGTGACGTGAATTTCACCCGGTGTTCCCCCGCCAACAGACCAAGACGGATCGTTTTTGAGAAAGCTCACCATCCTGCTGGCCATCCTTGGCCTGGCCCTGCTGACCGGCTGCACCGCGTGGTTCGGGGCGGGTTCGGTCATGAAGGCCATCGTCTCCATCGGGTTCACCGGGTTCATGGCGACCGTCGTGGCGCAGCTTGCAGTCGATGCAATACTGGGTCTTGCATGGCACGCGGCTTGCCGGGACATTCCGTTCGTGCAGCTGGTGGTGTCGCGCATGATCCGCGACGCGGCAGCATCGTGCCTGCCGTTCTCGCAGCTGGGCGGCATGGTGCTGGGCATCCGCGCCACGTGCTCGAGCGACCTGTTCGCGGGCAGGAAGGGCCGGCATGTGGATGGGGGGGAGGCCGCCTGCGCCAACCTGGTGGACATCACCACCGAGGTGATGGGCCAGATCCTGTTCATCCTGACCGCCGTGCTGTGCCTGGTGGCGCACCAGCAGTCCAGCCCGTTCGCCCGTCCCGTCATGATCGGGCTTGTGCTGCTGAGCCTGGGAATCGGCGGGTTCATCTATACCCAGCGCCACGGGGGCGACCTGCTCAAGCGCGTGGGCCGCAGCCTGGGCAACAACATGGCCGCCCAGTGGCAGGACGCCATGCTCAACAGCGCCGACAGCATACAGGAACGCTTCGACGCCATATGGTCCCACCCCAGCCGTATCGCGCAGGGGGCGATCCTGCACTATGTGGGCTGGCTGGGCAGTGCCGCCACCATCTGGGTCGCCTACTATTTCCTTGGCGCGCATCTGAGCTTCAGCGGCGCCGTGGCGATCGAGGGTGTTGCCTGCGGCATCATGTCCGTGTCCTTCCTGGTGCCTGCGGGGCTGGGCGTGCAGGAAGCGGCGTATATCGCCCTTGGCTCGGCCTTTGGCATCGCGCCTTCGGTCTCGCTGGGGCTGTCGCTGCTGCGGCGCGGGCGTGAACTGGTCATCGGCATTCCGATGCTGCTGCTGTGGCAGGGCATGGAAATGCGGGCCCTGCGGCGCAGGTCGGACAGTAAGCCCGCACCGGATGATGGCGCGGCCCCGGCCGTCTCCCCCGTTCCGCTGCGCGAGTCCGGCGACCCCACGCGCAAGTGATCGCACGCTCCGTGACCCCTAGCCAGACAGACCACCGCGCCATGACGAATCAGACCACCTCCCTGTTTGACACACTGGCCGTTATCGGCCCCGGGCTGATCGGCTCGTCCATCCTGCGCCGCGCGATGGAAGACCGGCGCATCGCACGCAGGCTGGTGGCATGCGACATAAGCCCCGAAGTGCGCGCCCGCGTGGCCGAACTGGGCATTGCCGATGTGGTCGAGGCCAGTCCCGCCGCCGCCGCGCATGAGGCGGACTGCGTGATCATATGCGTGCCGGTGGGTGCCATCGCCATGGTGGCGGCGCAGGTCATGCCCGCCATGAAGGCGGGTGCGATCCTGAGCGAGGTGGGATCGGTCAAGGTCACGGTGATGGAGGCCATGCAGCCGCTGCTGGCGCAATATCCCGATATTGCCTTCGTGCCCGCGCACCCCATGGCGGGCACGGAATTTTCCGGCCCCGATGCCGGTTTCGCCACCCTGTTCGAGGACAGGTGGTGCCTGCTCACCCCTCCTGCCGGCACCCCACGCGCCGCCATCACGCGCATCACCACACTGTGGGAGATGATGGGTGCCCGCGTGCGCGACATGACGGTGGAACATCACGACCGGGTCTGTGCGATCGTCAGTCACCTGCCGCACCTGCTGGCCTTCACCATCTGCGGCACGGCCGATGACCTGGCGGATGAAACGCGGTCCGAGGTGCTGGACTTCGCGGCATCGGGCTTTCGTGACTTCACGCGCATCGCGGCGTCGGACCCCACCATGTGGCGTGACATCTTCCTCAACAACCGCGAGGCGCTGCTGGACATGCTCGACCGCTTCATTGCGGATGCACAGGCCATGGGGAATGCCATCCGCACCGGTAATGAAGATGTGATCGTAAGCCGCATCCAGCGCGGCCGCGCCATCCGCCGCAGCCTGATCGAAAACCGGCAGGCCTGAGAATAAAGGAAATTTTTGACAAAGCTTTTTTCAAAAAGCCTTGAAGAATGCCGCCTTTTTGAAAAAAGGCGGCACCCGGAAACTCCTGTTCCTTATTGTCAGGTAATGGTGGCGATCCGCAGCGTATTGGTGCTGCCCGCAACCCCGAAGGGCAGGCCCGCCACGATCACCACCGCATCGCCCACGCCCCCGTAGCCATCCGCCCTGATGATGGACAACGCCTGGTCCACCACGCTTTCAATGGTGTAAACCGGCGTTTCCTGCCCGACCGAGACCGCCTGCACACCCCACGCCACCGCCAGCCTGCGGGCGATCTCGTCGCTTGGGGCAAGGCCGAGTATGGTGCATGAAGGCCGTTCACGCGCAATGCGCAGCGCGGTGCGGCCCGATAGCGTGAAGGCGGCGACGGCGGCCACATCCACCGTTGCCACGATCTGGCGGGCGGCGGCGGCTATGGCGCCCGCCACGTTGTGATCCGCCTCGGGGCTGGAGGCATCGAGCTGGCGGCGCCAGACCTCGTCTTCCTCCACCCGGCGCACGATGCGGTCCATGATCGCCACCGCCTCACGCGGGTAGGCGCCCACCGCCGTCTCGGCGGAAAGCATGACCGCATCCGCGCCATCGAACACCGCCGTCGCCACGTCCGATGCCTCGGCACGGGTGGGGGTGGGGGCGTGGACCATGCTTTCCAGCATCTGGGTCGCCACCACCACCGGACGGCCCAGCCTGCGGGCGGTGCGGATGATGCGCTTCTGCGCCAGCGGCACCTGCTCGGGCGGCAGTTCGACACCAAGGTCGCCGCGCGCCACCATCACCGCGTCCGACAGGGTGACAATCTCCTCCAGATTGTCCATCGCCTGCGGCTTTTCCAGCTTGGTCATGATCCAGGCGCGTCCGCCCGCCAGGGTGCGGGCTTCCTTCACGTCCTCGGGCCGCTGGACAAAGGACAGGCCGACATATTCGATGCCCAGATCCAGCGCGAAGGCCATGTCCGCGCGGTCCTTCTCCGTCAGTGCGGGAATGGGCAGGACCACATCAGGCACGTTCACGCCCTTGTGGTCCGACAGCACGCCGCCCAGCGTGACTTCCGTCAGCAGGAAGTCGGGGCCGCATTCGCATACCCGCAGCGCCAGCCGCCCGTCATCGAGCAGCAGGGTGCTGCCCTCTTTCGCCGCAGCCAGGATTTCACGGTGGGGCAGGCTGACCCGTGTCTCATTACCCGGCGTGGGGTCGAGATCGAGACGGAACCGCGCGCCCGGTGTCAGCTGCGCCCGCCCGTTGGCAAACGTGCCCACACGCAGCTTGGGGCCCTGCACATCGGCCAGGATACCCAGCGGGCGGCCAAGCTCCGCCTCCACATCACGGATCACGGCATGGCGGGCGGCATGGTCTTCATGCCTGCCGTGGGAGAAATTGAGCCGGAACACATCCACCCCCGCCACCGCCAGCGCGCGGATGGCCGCATGATCGGAGGTGGCTGGGCCAAGCGTCGAGACGATCTTGGTCCGGCGCATGGCACGATACGGTGTATCCGGCATTTCTTTCCCCTACCTGTTTACATCCATTGCCTCAGGACGGTGATACGACCTCCTGCGGCAGCAGGCCCCACAGCGTGCTGCGCTCCAGCCAGCCGCTGTACTGCTTGACCGAAACCCTGCACCACATCGTCCCCGCCTGACACTGGCGGATCGTCCCCACCACGCCGGGCCGCAGCACGGCCACGACGGGTGACGTGGTGGTGGCATCCGCATGCAGCAGGACGGCCCCCCTGACATTCCCGGCCTCCGCCACATCCGCCACATGGCCGACAATGCGGGTATCGGCACGACCGATCACGTCGGTTTCCTTGGCGGTGGGCTGACCGGCCTGCTGGGCGTCGCCCTGCGGCGGCAATCCCGGAATGACGAACGTGCGGGTTCCCACCAGGGTTGCCTGATGCACCCAGCCCTTCTGCCCGTCCGAATCCTCGACCAGCCGCCAGACATCGAATTCACGCTCGATTTTTACCGGCAGGCCACGGCGGTGATACACCCAGTCAATCGGGTAGCGCTGTCCCGGCCCGGTGCGCAGGTTGACCTCGTCAGCACGGAAGGCGGCAAAGCGCGGCAGCGGCAGCCCGGTCACGCTGCCCTTGGTACTGTCAGCCGGGGGGGGAATCGTGGCATCCGCCGCAGGGGCTGCATGGGCGGGCATGGACTGCGCGCCATCGGCTGCGGCAGCGGCGCCAGCGCCTGCCGCCGCACCGGCCGCCACCGCCGCCGCATGGTGGTGATGGGCGGCACCTGCGGGCTTTTCTTTGCCTGCATGCGCATGGGCGTGGCCCAGGCTGCTTTTGGCGGCGGTGGCCGCATGCGTGGTCCTTGCCGCGTCGGCGGCATGATGATGGGCGTGATGGTGCGCCGCCGCCTGCGGGGCCGCGCGGGCCATCCCGCCCCCCGCCATGAGCAACGCCACCGCGCCGGCTGCCAGATACCCGCGCCGGGCTGGAATGCGCGACGGCACACGGGCCGGTCGCGCAAGGAGTTCATGCCGCACGCACTGCGCCATCGTGTTCTTCATTCCTTACAGGGTTATGATCTGCCGCCCCCGGGCAGCTTCGAGAAAGGTGGGAATGCCCGCAACCTGCACGCCATCCAGCAGCAGCGCGGGCGCCAGGTCGCACAGCCTGAGCGCCGCATCACACACCATGAGTGTCGCCCCCAGTTCCACCGCCGCCTCCCGCAATACGTCCATGCCCGCGACACCGCGCGCGCGCACCTGTTCGTCATCGCCCGCATCATGCAGCCCGGACCAGTCGCGCGCCAGCGCATGCACCCCGCGGCCTGCGGCAAACATGATGACGGGCCGCCCGATGGCCAGCGCGCCCGCCGCGACGACAAAGGCATAATGCGCGCGGGCATAGGCGCCATCATACAGCACGATGGCAAGCGCGCCGTCATCATGGTCCGCCATCACGACGCGGTCCCTTCGGGCATCCGGCAGCCTGCCGGCGCGGGACCGTGGTGGGCGGACAGGTCATGGATGATGGGGTGCGTGCCACACAGCGCGCAGTCGGGATCGGATGGCAGGGCAATGGTGTGGAAGCGCATGGCCAGCGCGTCCCATACCAGCAGGCGGCCCGCAAGGCTTTCGCCAATACCCAGGATTTCCTTCAGCGCCTCGGTCGCCTGCAGGGTGCCCATCACCCCCGTCACCGCGCCGAACACCCCGGCTTCGGCGCAGGATGGCACCGTGCCTGCGGGCGGTGCCTCGGGATACAGGCAGCGATAGCACGGACCACCGGGGCGGAAGGTGGAAAGCTGCCCCTCGAAGCGCAGCACGGCGGCGGACACAAGGGTGCGGGCTTCCAGCGCGCAGGCATCGGCCACAAGGTAGCGGGTGGCGAAATTGTCACATCCATCGCATACCAGATCATAGTCCCGCACCAGCGCGCGGGCGTTTTCCACCGTCAGCCGGACGTTATGACAATCGACCTGCGTACCGGGATTGAGCGCACGCAAGGCGATGGCTGCCGACTCGACCTTGGGCTGGCCGATCCGGTCGGTGACATGGGCGATCTGGCGCTGCAGGTTGGACAGCTCCACCACATCATCATCCACCAGCCCGATCCGGCCCACCCCTGCCGCCGCCAGGTAAAGGGCGACGGGGGAACCGAGCCCACCGGCGCCAATTACAAGAATACTGGCATTTTTCAGCGCATCCTGCCCCGTTCCGCCCACTTCGGGCAGCAGGATGTGGCGCGCGTAGCGCTGGATCTCGTCCTCGGAAAAATTCACCCTGCCCTCCTGCGCCGACCCGGCCGCCCATCAGGGGCGGATACATTGTCGCACTGTGCCGTTGCAGCCGGAAGCAACGGGTTAAAGATCACGATTACGTGATGGTTTCCAGCGTCAATCATGAAACCAATGCATGCCGGATATGTTTCCAGTATAGTCTGTCACAAGCGTGAAACCATTTTGGGGGAGTGTAAATCAATGTCTTATCTTTCCCGCATGGAAATTCCTGCCGGCCTGTCCGCGCTACGCCGCCAGCAGGCACGCTGGATATGCGCGGGCACGCTGGCCGCCGCCAGCACGCTCTACGCGGCATCCCCCTTCCTTACGCTATGGTCGATCACATCGGCCATCCGCAGCCATGACATGGGCAGCCTGAATACCTGCCTGAAATGGGAATCGGTCCGCAGTGGGCTGAAGAACCAGGTGGTGGACAGCCTGATCGGCCCGCCCCATGCCGATGATGAACTGCCGGAATTCGGCGCATCCTTCGCATCATCCGCCGTATCCAACGCCATTGATGAGGAAGTGCGCCCCGACAAGCTGGGCATGCTGGTGGACCACCTGATGCCGCATGCGCCACCCGGCGCACATTACAGTCTGTACGGCCTGCTGCACGGCGTGCACATGCATTTCACCCATCCGGGCGTGTTCGAGGCAAGCATGCTCATGCCGGGGCATGAAAACGAGACGCCGCTGCGGGTGCAGATGCGCATCCATGCCTTTCAGTGGAAGATCCACCACATCGACCTGCCCGCGCCGCGCCAGCAGCCCCTGGTCGAGGCATCGGCCGGGCCCGTTCCCCAGCCGGTAACGCAGCCCTAGCGGCAGGTCCGGGGCGGGAGTCCGGTCCCGCCACACCGCCGCCCGGTCATTTCGGCGCGGGCAGATCTTCTTCAAGGATGGTCATGTGGATGGCGTAGGAGACTTCGCCCTCATCCTCGTCACGGTGGACGGTGCCCACCACTTCACCATTGACAGCCAGTTCGACTGACAGCCCGGCACGCGGCGGCGCATTGACCGTAAGCCCCGGTGAACCCAGCAGACGGCGCAGGCAGACCTGAAGGCGCGAAATCTCGGAAGAGGACATGGCACTCATGAAACGTCAGTTCTCCACAATGGCAGGACCCGCCAGAAATAGGATCAGGGCCGGACATGGCCCCCTGGTCGACGCGCGTGGCCGGTCCGGTCAGGATCGCGCGGCTGCCCCGTCCGTTACCGGGCATCGCCGCAGGCTATAGGCACATGTGTTCATGGCTGCAACCGCGTGCCCATGATTTTCCCCACCCGCGCCGCGCCGCCGCCACGATTACCCCGTTTGGTTGACCATACCGCAACACCAGCAAGAAGGGAGAACAAAGACCATGCGCCTACGATCATTTCCCCGGCTGATGCTGCTTGTGACCCTGCTTGCTCCCCCGGTCGGGCTGACGGCGCTTGCCGCCAGCCTGCCACCCGCCGGTGCCCCCACCGAGGCAAGCATGGGCATGAGCGCACGCAATCTGGCCCGCCAGATCCATGAGGACGGTGCCGAGGCGACAGTGCGCACGCTGGATGCCCAGAAATCCTGGCCCCAGTTCCGTCGCGCCGTGGCGGCGGGATGGGCGGGGTGGGTCAGCCTCGTGCCCGACCTGATCGCCCATGTGGATGACCCCACGGCCACCCGCCTGCGCATAGCGCTCCGTCAGGCGCTGCCGCGCAACCCGCATGCCGTCCTGTCGGTCATTGATCCGGGCAATGGGCCGCTGCTGGGGGCGGGGGCACTGTGCACGCCGCACGGCATGTCCACCCGGTGGCGCGCCAGCAGCATCCACGCCATAAGTGCGGTGCATGACATCCACCTGGCCCACCAGTCCACCGACTGCTTGGCGGCACTTGCACCGCCCGGCGCGACTACTGGAAAGGCAGATAGCGGAACGTGACGTAAATGGTGTTGCCCCCCGTAGTGGGGTCCGTGCCATCGCCCCCCCTGTAGGCGAATTTGCGCAGGTACGTATACTGCACACCCGTCATCACCGCGCCATAGCCGCCCTGGAGCACATGCCACCAGCCACCCACCGTCAGGTCGGCAATGGTGTGGGTCTGGGCGTCACAGCTGCCGCCACTGATCTGTTCCACATCGCAGCTTGCCAGCGCCAGGTCGTTCACGCCGTAGCCATACTGGTAGCCATCGGTGCCGGTATAGGTGCGCCGCCCCGCGCTTTCCACGCCGCCATACAGGTAGACCAGCAGGTTGGGTGTCGGGTGGCCGATCAGCCCCATGCTGCCAATGATCTCGGGAATGGGGGCAGGCGTGCCATTGGCCTTGAACGTGGCATCGGGCAGCATGGCGGGGCCGTAGCGGCCAATGCCCTGCCCGGCCAGCACATTGCCGGTAAACTGCAGGTAACGCGGAATGACATGTACCGTCACGTCACCGCCCACGCCGCCAGCGAAGGCCACGCGCTCACGGATCGGGCCGCCATCGGCCGACTGCGACATGGCCTTGAACCACCGCGCGAGACCGTAGATTTCGTAATGGGCGGGCTTGGTATCCAGCGCGCCCTTCAGCACGATGTCAGGGGCGACATCCATGCTGTATTTGGCATTGGGATTGAGCATGCCGGAACCGGCATTGCTGTACAGCAGGGTCGTGCCGGAGGACGCCAGCGTGTCACCACCGCTCAGCATCTGGTGGTCCCCCGCGCTGCCCGATGTGGCATAGGCCACCTGTGGCGCCTCAAGCGACAGGCCCAGCCACCACTTGCGCCCGAAATCCTTGATGAAGCGGATCTGGGGCACACGGGTGAAGACAATGCCGGGAATCTGGTTGTTGTCCACCACCGGCGGCAGCTGCTCATGACGTGACAGCAGGCCCTGCGTGTAGCCTGTGGTCAGGCTCCACGCCTGCCCCGCCAGAATATGGAAGCCCCATTTGGTATTGCTGTAGGTCATGTACGCCTGGCGGATGCGCGGCGTGTAGCTGTTGGTCTGGTAGCTGTTGGCGGTACCGGCGGCGCCACCGAAATCGGTTTCGATATAGCCCGACAGCGTCTCGTCCTTGGTGGGCGATCCCTGCAGCAGTACGCTCAGGCGCGTAAGCTGTGCCGACGGGCGGTACTCCCCGGTATGGGCATTGGGGCTGTTGGCATAGGGAAAGCTGCCCCAGCTTGTGGCCGGGCCACTGGTCAGGTTCTTGCTGCGGTAGATGTTGGAAAAATCGATGAACCCGCCCAGCCGCACCGACACGCCCCCGATGCGGAAGACCGGCGGCAGGCTGTCCACCCCGGTCTGGGTAATGGCCAGCGGGCTGGAGGAATCGAGATCAAGCTTGGCCTGCGCGGGAATGATGGCTTCCGTCATGGTGTTTTCGGCTGCTGCCGCCGCCTGTGCGTCATCCGACAGGGCGGGGCCGCCAATGGTCAGCCGTGACAGGTCGGGCATGGCGCTGATCTGGCCTGACGGGTTGCTGTAGGCCGCGCTGCTGCCCGTATGCGGGCCCGAACGCAGGGTGCGCCCCGCCACCACGTTCTGGCTGCCCCGGCTCATGCCATGACGGGCCTCCAGCTGTTCGACCTTGGCTTCCAGCCGCCGCATTTCGGCATGAAGGGCACGGATTTCGGCCATGTCATCCGCCCATGCGGCAGGTGCCCCCGCCACGCTCCCCAGCATGATGGCCACGCCACCCAGCAGCATGCCCCCACGACCCGGCCCGGTTGCACGGCAGGCACCCGCATGGCCGGCACGGCGGCCCTTTTTCCCCCAGCAATCCATCAGTCCGGCGCGTCTGCCCCTGCCCATACGGTTGATAAACAAAAACATGCCGCCAACCCGGCATGCCTGCGCGGGCAGGACGAACAGGATCGATCCTGCCCTGTCCGGCCCATATCCGGCAGGAACATAGGAACAGATTCCGCCTTATATAGAAAAATTATTCAACTTCTATGCATTAAACAGTCTCATGCACGGCATATATTCGCATGATTCCGTTTATTGCACACCATTTCTTCCTTTAACTCAAGGCCTCTACATGCGCCATAAAGGGAGTGCACGCCATGACCGCAACCCGGCCACCCGATTCACCACCCATCATGGACCTGCCACTGGCCGGGGCGCCCCATCCCGATCATCCACTGCACTGGAAGCTGTATGGGTGCGAAATGGTCGCCACCATGGCGCTCATGCTGTGCGGGATCGTGTCGGTCACGGTGCTGACCACGCCCTATACCCCCATCGGGCGCGCGCTGGCACCCCACCCCATTGTCCAGACCGCGCTGTGCGGGCTGTTCTTCGGCCTGGCGGGTACGGTGGCGGCGTTCACGCCGTTCGGGCGGGTCAGCGGGGCGCATGTCAGCCCCTCCGTCTCGCTGGCGTTCAGCCTTGCGGGACGGCTTGGCGGTGTGGATCTGTGCGGATATGTCGTGGCCCAGATGGCGGGGGCATGCCTTGCCGCCATGATGCTGGCAGCGCTTGGGCATGTACTGCCGGTATGGGGGGAGATGGTACGGGCCGCCGCCTTTGCCGCCACCGTGCCCTTTTCCGGCGTGGCGGTCATATGGCCACTGGTGACGGAAATGGTGCTGACCTGCCTGCTGGTGATCATGCTGTGCGCGCTGGCCGCCCACCCCGTGCTGAAATGGTTCACCCCATGGGCGGGCGGGGTGTTCTTCCTTGTCTGCAACCCGGTCTCGGCATGGCTGTCGGGCAACAGTTCCAACCTGGCCCGCAGCTTCGGGCCGGCACTCATGGCGGGGCGCTGGGAATCGTTCTGGATCTATGCGCTGGGGCCGTTCATGGGGGCGGCGCTGGCCATCTGGGTGCTGCGCTCGCGCCTGCTGGGCCGGATCGAGGTGGAGGAAGCGCGGCTGGTCAATTTCGGCCATCATGGCCGCATTCCCTCCCTGCTCCATCCCGGCCACCGCGAGAGGACGGGAGACGGCAGGCACGATTGAGGCACGTCGCCCGGAGTGGTGACTTGCAATTGGCGGGGATTATTCCCAATATCGTTTCAATGAAATGCGAATCGGGCCCGAGCCCGGTTCATAGGCGTTCTCGGGGCGGGGTGAAATTCCCCACCGGCGGTATTTGTTCCCGGTAACGGGGCATAAGTCCGCGAGCGCCCGGTCCCCACGGGGCCGGGGTCAAGCAGATCCGGTGTGATTCCGGAACCGACGGTTACAGTCCGGATGAGAGAGAACGGAAATCATGGCCTGCCTGCCCCCATGGGACTCCATGGGCAGGGGCGGGGTAATGGTTTTACGCGCCCTGAGTCCGTCCGGATGGATGGAGAAGTGTGTTTTGGACGCGTTGCCGCAGGCCATCAGTGCCATGACAGGCCCCGACCTTTTGCCCGCCATTGCGCGGGGTTTCCGCGCGGCGGTGGACGAGGCGGCGCGCCATGTCGGCGCCACGGCACCCAACCCGCCAGTCGGCTGCGCCCTGCTTGACCGCGATGGCGCGATCCTGGCCACGGGTGGCCACCACCGCGCCGGCACCCCCCATGCCGAAATACAGGCCATAAACCAGTGCCGCGCGCGCGGCCTGCTGGAACGCGCCCATACCGCCATCGTAACCCTGGAGCCGTGCAACCATACCGGCCGCACCGGCCCATGTTCGCACGCACTGGCGGCCACCCCGGTGCGTGAGGTGTGGATCGGCCTTCGCGACCCCAATCCCCATGTCGAAGGCGGCGGCGCGGACTACCTGCGGCGCCACGGCCGCGCGGTGCATGTGCTCCAGCCCACCGGCCCGCAGGCAGGCCTGCTTGACCTGTGCCGCAGCCTGCTGGCGCCCTTTGCCCATTTTACCCGCACCGGACAGCCGTGGATCACAGTCAAGCAGGCGGTGGATGGCACCGGTTCCATGCTGCCCCCCCCGGGGCGGACCACGTTTACCTCCGCAGCCTCGCTTGATCTGGCGCACCGCCTGCGCCGCGCAACCGATGCGGTGATTACGGCGGGCGGCACCATACGCGCCGACCGGCCGGGACTGGACGTGCGCCGCGTGCCCGACCATGCGGGGCGCGCGCCGCGTGTACTGGCCATCTGCACCCGCACGGGGGAAGTGGATGAAGCCTACCTGACAGCCGCACGCAACCGTGGCTTTGACGTGCGCCTGTGCACCGACATCGCGGCCCTGCCGGACTTGCTGGGGCGGGCGGGCGTGACATGGGCCATGGTGGAGGCCGGTCCCGCGCTGCTCGCCGAAATCGCGGCACGCGCCCTGTGGCACGACTGGCTGACCATTACCGCGGGCAACGATGGCACGGACCACTACGACATCCGCGTGCGCGAGGGGGATGTGACACCGCTCCGCCTGCTGCCCGAATTTTCCGCCGTGAAGGAGTAAGCATGTTTTCCGGCATCATCGAACACCAGGGACATGTCAGCGCCGCGCGGCGGCTTGACCATGACCTGGACATTACCGTGGCCACGGGCATAACCGACCTGAGCCTGGGCGAAAGCATCGCCGTCAATGGCGTGTGCCTGACGGTCACGTCGTTTGACGCGGCGGGAAACGCCACCTTCTTCATCAGTTCGGAAACGCTGGACCGCACGGCGCTGGGCCGGATCGAGACGGGGCACAGGGTGAACCTGGAACGCGCGGTCACCCCCGCCACCCGCCTGTCGGGCCATATCGTGCAGGGCCATGTGGATGGCACCGGCCACCTGCTGGCGGTGGAACGGACGGGGGAGGCCCGCCACATCACCTTTTCCATTCCCGCCCGGCTGCGCCGCTACCTGGTGGAAAAGGGCTCGATCACGATCGATGGCATCAGCCTGACGCTGAACGCGGTGGGTGAGCCGGGCGCGGACGGATGCGCGCCCGACATGTTCCGCATTGCGCTGATGATCATTCCCCATACCTGGGAACACACAACCCTTGGCACCCTGAAGGCAGGAGACGCGGTGAACATCGAAGTCGATGTCATCGCCAAATATGTGGAGAGCATATGTCAGTATCGTTGATGCCCCCGGCACTGGCACAGGCCGTTGCCACCATCCGCCGGGGCGGGATGATCATCCTTGTGGATGACGAGGACCGCGAGAACGAGGGCGACCTGGTCATGGCCGCCGAACTCATGACGCCCGCCGCCATGAACTTCATGGTCACCCATGCCCGCGGGCTGGTGTGCATGCCCATGTCGGCCGGGCGGATCACGCAGCTCAACCTGCCCATGATGACGCAGGTGAATACCTGCCCGCGCGGCACGGCGTTCACCGTCTCCATCGAGGCCCGTGAGGGAGTGACCACCGGTATTTCCGCCGCCGACCGCGCCGAGACCGTGCTGGTGGCGGCCGCCCCCGATGCAAAGCCCGAGGACCTGGTCTCCCCCGGCCACATCTTCCCGCTGCGCGCGGTGCCCGGCGGCACGGTGGCGCGCCCCGGCCATACCGAGGCCTCGGTCGATCTTGCCCGCATGGCGGGGCTGATCCCGGCCGCCGTGATCTGCGAGATCATGAACGAGGACGGCACGATGGCGCGCATGGACGACCTGCGCCCCTATGCCACACGCCACGGTCTGCAGATCCTTTCCATTGCCGAACTGGCGCGCTGGCTGAAGGACAACCCGATCACGGATGGCACGGATGTGGCGCCTGCGGTGGAACAGGTCGCGCGCGCCCACCTGCCCAGCCGCTTTGGCGGACCGGACATGATGATCCATGCCTTCCGCGCGCCGGACGGGACGGAACATGTGGCCATGGTCAAGGGCCAGCCCGACAGCCCCGGCACCGTGCCGCTGGTGCGCCTGCATTCCGAATGCGTGACGGGGGATGCACTGGGTTCGCTGCGGTGTGACTGTGGCGCGCAGCTGCAGGGCGCACTGGAGCAGATCGGCAGGGCAAAAGCCGGTGTACTGGTCTATGTGCGCGGACATGAAGGGCGCGGCATCGGGCTTGCCAACAAGATCCGTGCCTATGCGCTGCAGGACGGGGGGCTGGACACGGTGGACGCCAACCACCGGCTGGGTTTCGAGACCGATGCGCGCGACTGGCAGGCGGCATCCGCCATCCTGCGCGCGCTGGGGGTGAACCGGCTCGACCTGCTGACCAACAACCCCGACAAGGTGCGCGCCCTGCAGAAACATGGCTTTGACATCCGCGAGCGTATTGCCCTCGCGGTGGAGCCCAACCCCTTCAACCGCGCCTATCTGGAAGCCAAGCGCACCCGGATGGGCCATGCCCTGTGCCAGCCGGAAACGGCGGATACGCACTGACGCCATAATAATAATCACGGAAAAAAAGCCTGACATGAGCACCAACACCCCCTCCACCCCCGCCCAGCTTGACTTTGCCCACCCGCCGCGCATCGCGATCGTGGTCAGCCGCTTCAATGAAGACGTGACCCACGGCCTGCGCGATGGCGCGGTGGCGTGGCTGGGTGAGCACGACATCGCCATGCGCGCGGAAGACATCCTGTACGCACCCGGTGCGTATGAACTGCCGCTGCTGGCCCAGACGCTGGCCCGCACGGGACGGTATGACGGCGTGGTCTGCCTTGGCTGCGTGATCAAGGGCGATACCGCGCATTTCGAGTTCATCAGCCTTGGCGCCACGATCGGCCTGCAGCAGGCGGCGCTGGCCACGGAAGTGCCGATCGCCTTTGGCGTGCTGACCACCTATACCGATGAACAGGCCGTGATCCGCTCACGCGATGACGTGCACAACAAGGGCCGCGAGGCTGTTGCCGCCTGTGTTGAAAGTATCGCATTGCTTCATAAAATCAGAGGCTGTTAAGATACGGCCGGCCCATGCGAAACGGCTGAAACAGTCCCTCTCATGGTCCTGCCGGGACAAGAACGGGGATGGCGAATGCGGCAGCTTACCTTCATCGCCGGGGCATTCGGCATCGGCCTTACGATCTGGATGCTCGGGCGCTTCGGCCTGCATGACATCCTGGGCCTGGTCGCGGCGGGGGGGTGGAGCATTCCCGCCATCATCGCGTTCCATGCGACACAGGTCTGCGCTTCCGCCCAGGCCTGGCGGCTTCTGGCCCAGACCGGGCGGCGGCGTCTTTCCTTTACCGATTTCGTGGCCCTGCGCTGCGCGCGCGAAGGGATCAACAACCTGCTGCCCGTAGCCCAGGTGGGCGGCGAGGTCATCACCACCCGCCTGCTGGCCCGGCGCGAAGGGCTGGGTATCAGGCGGGCCGCGGCTTCCACCATCTGTGACCTGACCATTGAACTGCTCAGTCAGGTCACCTTCACGCTGATGGGGCTGGGCCTGCTGTTCTGCCTGGTCAACCGCTCCCCCATTACCGATGAACTCATGGAAAGTGCCGGCTGCGCGGTTGCGCTGGGCGCGGTCTTTTTGGGCAGCCAGTATCTGGGTGCCATATCGCTGGTGGAAAAGCTGCTGGTCCGCATCGCGGCCCATCTGGGATGGGACGGAGTGGAAGACATCCGTGGCCTGCATGACGAGATCCTGACGCTGTACCGCACGCGCGAGAATTCACTGCGCGCAGGCGCGATGCAGCTGCTGGGCTGGTCGCTGGGCACGTTCGAGGTATTCGTGATCCTGCGCGCCATGGGGCATCCGCTCCCGCTTTCTGACAGTTTTGTGATCGAGAGCGTGGGGCAGGCCGCGAAGTCGGCGGGCTTTGCCGTACCCGGCGCGCTGGGCGTGTCGGAAGGGGGATACATCATCATCGGCGGGCTGTTCGGCCTGTCGCCGCAGGTGGGCATCGCGCTCTCGCTCATCAAGCGCCTGCGCGAGATCGCATGGGGCCTGCCATCGCTGGTGGCATGGCAGGCCATGGAAATACGCTGGGTGCGCCCCGATCCCGCCGCCGCCAAGGAAATACACATGCCCGGCCAGCCGTAACCCGATGATGCCTCCCCTGTTACGGCATGCAATGAAGAACCACCTTGCATCGGGACCGCATCATGGGCCAAACCGGGCCTCTTGACCGACTGCCGCGCCCATGCGGCACGACGTAGGTTTCTGAAGGGCTGAATACTCGTCATGCTATCGGTACCGCTTGGGCGCCTTGTCGCTTTCTGTTCCCGTCATGCCATTGCGGTCGTAATGGTATTTGCCGTCCTGATCGCGGGTGCCACCTACGCCAGTTACGCGCTGCTCGGGGTCACGACCGATACGGACCAGATGTTCTCGTCCTCGCTGGACTGGAAGAAACGCTCCGAGGAGATGGGCCGCCTGTTCCCGCAGAAACAGGACCAGCTTGTCGCCGTGATCGACGCCGCCCTGCCGGAGGAAGCCCAGCAGACCGCGCTGGGGCTGGCGGCAAAGCTGCGCGATGACCACGCCCACTTCAACTACGTCACCACGCCCCAGACCGACCCCTATCTTGTGCGCAACGGGCTCATGTTCCTCGATCCCAAGGCGCTGGAGCGCGTACTCAACACCACGATCACCGCCCAGCCCTTCCTGAGCGAACTGGCCGCCGACCCGTCGGGGCGCGGGCTGTTCGATGCGCTGAACCTGATCGCGCTGGGCATAAACCAGGGGCAGGCCGATCTTGGCCCCTTCCGCGCGGCGCTGGACGGCTTTGCCACCACGCTGGAACATTCGGTATCCGGCACGCCCGAACCCCTCTCGTGGGAGCGACTGCTGGCGGGGGACCTGGCCGACCTGGGGGGGCAGTTCCAGTTTGTCGTGACCCAGCCCAAGCTGGATTTTGATTCCTTCCAGCCCGGCGGGGCTGCGGCCGATGCCATCCGTAATGCGGCAAACGCGCTGCCCTTTGTCAAAAGCGGGCGGGCGCATGTCCACATAACGGGCGATACCCAGATCGCGGACGAGGAATTCGCAACCGTTGCCGAGGGCATGGTGGCGGGGCTGCTGGGCTCGCTGGTGCTGGTCTCGCTGTGGCTGATCCTGGCGGTGCATACATGGCGGGTGATCGTGCCCATCATCATCACACTGGTATCGGGCCTGCTGCTGACCACCGGGTTTGCCGCCATTGTCGTGGGCAAGCTGAACCTGATCTCGGTGGCGTTCGCCATCCTGTTCGTCGGCATTGCGGTGGACTTCGCCATCCAGTTCTCGGTCCGCTTCCGCGCGCAGGCGCTGCCCGATGGTTCGGCACCCGGCATTGTCCAGGCGCTTGAGCAGACCGGCAATGAAACCGGCCACCAGATCCTTGTGGCCGCCATGGCCACATCGGCGGGTTTCCTTGCCTTTACGCCCACCGCCTTCGTGGGCGTGGCCCAGCTTGGGCTGATTGCGGGCTTTGGCATGGTCTTCGCCTTTGGCTGCACGCTGACGCTGCTGCCCGCCCTGCTGCGGCTGTTCCGCCCCACGGCGGGGCATGGCACCATCGGGTTTGCATGGGCGCGGCCGGTGGATACGGCCATCCGCCACCACCGCAAGCCCATACTGGCCGCGTTCGTGGCCATCGCGCTGGTGGGCGTGGCGCTGGTGCCCCGGCTGACGTTCGATGCCGACCCGCTGCATACCAAGAACCCGAAATCAGAAGGCATGGTCACGCTGGGCATGCTGATGTCCGAACCGCAGTATTCGCCCTATACGGTGGATATCCTGATGCCCGGCCTGGACCAGGCCGCCGCCATGTCGGACAGGATTTCCGCCCTGCCGCTGGTGCATGACGCATTGTGGCTGGGATCACTGGTGCCTGCCGACCAGAAGGCCAAGCTGCCGCTGATACAGGATGCCGCCAACATCATGCTGCCCACCCTGATCGTGGCCAACCCCAGACCCGCGCCCGATGCAGCAGACCTGAAGGCCGCAGCCGCCAAGACGGCGGCCGAACTGGGTGGTGTGCTGGACAAGCTGGCCGCCGATGACCCGCTGCGGCGCATCCAGTCGGCCCTTGCCCACCTGTCACAGGCGGATGACCAGCGCATCCTGGCCACAAACGAGGCACTGGTCCGCTTCCTGCCCATGCAGCTCGACATGCTGCGTGGCATGCTGCAGGCCAAGCCGGTCAGCATTGCCGACGTACCGCCGCAACTGACGCGTGACTACCTGCTGCCTGATGGCCGCGCACTGGTGGAAGTCCACCCCACGCGCGAGATGAAGGGCAACCACGCGCTGCACACCTATGTCAGCGAGATCCAGAAGATCGCACCAATGGCCGCCGGTTCGGCGATTGATATCGTGCAGAGTGCCGCGACCATGGTGCACGCCTTTGTCACGGCGGCGGCGGCGGCCATTGTCATGATCGCCATCATCCTGGCGGTCGCCCTGCGCAGGCTGCTCGATACGGCGCTGGTGCTCGCCCCGCTGCTGCTCTCGGCGCTGATGACGGTCATCCTGATCATCGTGGTGCCCGAGCAGCTCAACTTCGCCAACATCATCGCACTTCCCCTGCTGCTGGGGGTGGGTGTGTCGTTCAACATCTATTTCGTCATGAACTGGCGGGCGGGCATCCGATCACCGCTGTCCAGCCCCACGGCGCGCGCGGTGCTGTTCTCGGCGCTGACCACGGGCACGGCGTTCGGCTCGCTGGCGGCATCGCACCATCCGGGCACGGCCAGCATGGGGCGGCTGCTGCTGCTCTCCCTGGCCTGTACGCTGGTGGCGACGCTGGTCTTTGTGCCCGCCCTGCTGCCTAAGCGTGCGATCGACAAGGAATAACCCTTGGCATGGGAGACAAAAAAAGGCCGTATCCGAAAGGATGCGGCCTTTTTTCATGGAAAAGTTTTTAGTGAAGCTTTTTTCAAAAAGCTTCAAAGAACGCCGCCTTTTTGAAAAAAGGCGGCACCCAAAAACTTTTATTCCTTTATTCGCTTTCTGCACTGTCCTTGAACCAGACCTCGACCGGGCCCGTGACCTTCATGGTCATCGGGTTGCCAAAGCGGTCGGTGCCCCGGCCCACGGCCAGACGCACCCAGCCTTCGCTTATGCAGTATTCCTCGACATTGGTTTTCTCGATGCCCTTGAAGCGCACGCCAATGCCACGATCAAGCAGGGCTTCGTTATAGAAGGGGCTGGCGGGATTGACGGACAGGCGGTCCGGCGGGGTATCGGTCATATCTGGTCTTTTTCCGTATGCTGAACGTGGAACGCTGTCTGACATAGCGGCAATGCCGTCACTCTCCAACACCCGGACCCGTATCTTCCTCCACCACACGGATCACCGCCTGCCCGCGCGTGATGTCGGTAATGCGGGCGCGCACCTCCGTCTCCCGCGTTACGGGCACGGCAACATGCAGGTGGACCCCATGGCCGCCAAAGTCTTCCGACACGATCTGGCAGTCCATGCCTTCCAGCCTTGCACGCAGCAGGGCGTGTTCGGAAAAACCACAGTCGAATGTCAGCTCCACCATGTCCACGATCGGCACGCGTGGCGCCACGCGCAGGCATTCCGCCGCCGTGCCGCCATAGGCGCGTACGAGTCCGCCGGCCCCGAGCTTGGTGCCACCGAACCAGCGGGTGACCACTACCACGGTACGATCAAAGCCCTGTCCCTCGATCACCTGCAGGATCGGGCGGCCCGCCGTCCCGCCCGGCTCGCCCGCGTCATCGCTGCGATAGGCCTGGCCAATCCGGTAGGCCCAGCAGTTATGCGAGGCATCGGGGTCACTGACGGCGGCGATGAAGGCCATGGCCTCCGCTGGTGTCGTGACCGACGCCGCCTGGGCAAGGAAGATGCTTTTCTTGATCTCGCGCTCCAGCATGGCCGGTTCGCTCAGCATGAAGCGTTCGGGCGTGCTCACGCCTCCGTTTCCTCCATTGCCCCCGTGAACAGGCCGACCAGATCGCCCAGATGGCCGATTTCACGGACACCAAGGCCCGCGGGCGCGCTTGGCCTGCGGTTGCCGCGCGCGATGCGGCGCGGCAGGAAAGCCTGCTCGAACCCCAGCTTGTGTGCCTCCTTCAGCCGTGTATCGGGCTGGGAGACCTGACGGACCTCGCCCGACAGCCCGACCTCGCCAAAATAGACCGATCCCGCACTGGTGGGCTGCCCGGTGGCGGCGGATACAAGGGCCGCGGCCACCGCCATGTCAGCCGCCGGTTCCCCCACCCGCAGGCCACCGGCTATGTTCAGGTGCACATCCATGGCGTTGAGCTTGATGCCGCAGCGCGCCTCCAGCACGGCCAGCAGCATGTTCAGCCGCCCGGTATCCCACCCCACGACAGCGCGCCGTGCGCCACCATCCCCCGCCTTGGGCGACAGCAGGGCCTGGACTTCCAGCAGTACCGGCCGCGTGCCCTCCATCCCCGCGAATACGGCGGAACCCGCGATATGCCCCCGCCGCTCGGCCAGGAACAGGGCGGAGGGATTGGGCACTTCCTCCAGCCCCTGATCGGTCATGGCAAAGACACCGATTTCATCGGTTGCGCCAAAACGGTTCTTGGCCGCGCGCAGGATGCGGAATTGGTGGCCACGATCGCCCTCGAAATACATCACTGCATCGACCATGTGTTCCAGCACGCGGGGGCCGGCCAGTGCGCCTTCCTTGGTTACATGGCCCACCAGGATCAGGCTGAAGCCACGCTGCTTGGCCAGCCGGATCAGTTCGAACGCGCAGGCGCGCACCTGGCTTACGGTGCCGGGTGCGCTTTCCACCGTTTCCATCCACATGGTCTGGATCGAGTCGATCACGACCAGCGCCAGATCCTTTTCCGCCTCCAGCGTCGCCACGATATCGGCCACGTTGATGGCGGCGGCCAGTTCCAGCGTGGGCGCTTCCAGCCCCAGCCTGCGCGCGCGCAGGCGGATCTGGTCCACCGCTTCCTCACCCGAGATGTACATCACCTTGCGTCCGGCGCGGGCCAGCGCACAGGCCCCCTGCAGCAACAGCGTGGATTTGCCGATACCCGGATCCCCGCCCACCAGCACGACCGATGCCGGGACCAGCCCACCGCCCAGCACGCGGTCCAGTTCACCAATACGGGTTTCGATGCGCGGCGGTGGCGGCGTGTCACCCGCAAGCCCGACAAGGTTGATGCGCGCGCCCGTGCGCCTGCGCGCGGTGGTGCCGCCGGTTGCCGTGGGCTCGACCGATTCCTCCACAATGCTGTTCCACGCGCCACAGGCATCGCACCGACCCGACCATTTGGGAAAGACCGCCCCGCAGGACTGGCAGACAAAACGGTTAGCGGGCCGACGCGCCATGATGGCTCCTTGGACAAGAACAGATCGTGCATATCATATATGGAACGACCGGCCGCGAAAGTCAGGGAAGCCCCTTGGCCAAACAGGAAAAAGTTTTTGGTGAAGCTTTTTTCAAGCAGCTTTGAAAGACGCCGCATTTTTGAAAAAAGGCGGCACCCAAAAACTTCTGTCTTTTTTTATCAGTCAGCGACGTACATCGACTTTTATCGGCCCTTCGCGGCGGCCATGGGTGAACTGGTCCACGACGGGGTTGCCACTGTCAAACAGGGTGGATGGCGGTCCCTCCCAGATCAGCCGGCCTTCGTACAGCATGCCGACCCGGTCCCCAATCCGCTGGGCGGAGGCCATGTCATGCGTGATGGCGATGGCCGTCGAGCCCAGCCTGCGCACGCAGTCGGCAATCAGTCCGTCAATCACGGCGCCCATTATGGGGTCGAGGCCGGTCGTGGGTTCATCGAAAAACAGGATCTCGGGCCGGGCGGCGATGGCGCGCGCCAGCCCCACGCGCTTCTGCATGCCGCCAGACAGTTCGGAAGGCGAGAGCACGCCCACGGCGGGATCCAGCCCCACCTGTTCCAGCAGTTCGCCCGCCCGCGCCTGGGCCTGCGCGCGGGTCAGGCGCGGGCCATGGCCCATGCGGGCGGCGGCTGTCAGGCCGAAAGTCACGTTCTCCCACACGCTCAGGCTGTCAAACAGCGCGCCGTTCTGGAACAGCATGCCGATCCGGGCCATGTATGGCTCGCGCTGCCGGGCGGACAGGGCCGTGACATCCACGCCATCAATCTCGATGGACCCGGCATCGGGCGTGATCAGCCCCAGTATGCAGCGCAGCAGCACCGACTTGCCCGTACCCGACCCGCCAATGACCACGAACGAGGTGCCACCCGCGACGTCAAGGTCCACCCCGTCCAGCACCACCTTGGGGCCGAACGCCTTTTTCAGGCCACGAATGCGGATCTTGGGGGTTGCGTCACTCATTGGGAAAAGAACACGTCCGTCAGGAGGTAATCAAAGGTCAGCAGCAGGATGGATGCCGCGACCACCGCCGCCGTGGTGGCCGCCCCCACGCCTTCGGCCCCGCCCCGGCTGTTATAGCCATGGTAGCAGCCCATGAGCGCGATCAGGAACCCGAAGATCGCGGCCTTCACCAGCCCCACGGTCACGTCCATCACCTTGAGCGAGGCAAGGGTGGCGGTAATGTAGGCGGAAGGCGAGAAGTCCAGCTTCATCACACATACGGTAAACCCGCCCAGCACACCCAGTACATCCGCCACCACCACCAGGAAGGGCAGCGCCAGCGTGCCCGCGATCAGCCGGGGCGTGACCAGGTATTTCATGGGGTTGGTGGACAGCGTGCTCAGCGCGTCGATCTGGTCGGTCACCCGCATGGTCCCGATCTCGGCCGACATGGCGGCCCCCACGCGGCCCGCCACCATCAGCCCCGCCAGCACCGGCCCCAGTTCGCGCGTGACCGCCAGGATGACAATCCCGGCAATGGCGTTCTGGGCATGGTACTGGGCAAAGCCGGTATAGGACTGCAACGCGATCACCCCGCCGGAGAACAGCGCCGTCAACGCCACCACGGGCAGGGAGAAGAAACCGATCTCCACCAGCGTGCCCCACAGGCTGCGCCAGTAGAAGGGGGGGCGGACCACATGCGACAGGGCGACAGCGGCGAAAAGCGCCACCCGTCCCGCCATGCGGACAATATCCAGAAGCGCCCGGCCCAGTCCGGCAACAAAATCAAGAACGCCGTTCACGAGGCCTCCAGCGCAGGGGAATGGTCGCCACGCCGGGCAGCACATCCCGCGGACATGTTCCTGCCGTAGCGCGGGGCGTGCCCCACGTCAAAGCGAAAGCGCATGAACGCCGCGGGCGCCCCGTCACGATACGGGCCCGTGGGCCGCGCGGCGGTCACAGGCATGGCGCCACAGGTTGCATCCCGCCATGCACAGCACGCCCATCGTGATCACCATGGCCAGCGGCGCCGGGCTGTGAAAGGTCACATGGCCAAGGATGAAGCCGCTGGCGGCGGCAAGCGAAAACTGGATCGTGCCCATGAGCGCCGAGGCACTGCCCGCCTGGTGGCCATGATGGGTAAAGGCCATGACCGTGGCATTCGGCCCGATGAACCCGAGGCACCCGGTAATGCACATGACCAGCGCGCAGACCAGCAGCGGATGCCCCGCCCCCGCCACCCCGGCAAGCGACAGCCCCAGGCACGTTACCGCCGCAAACAGGGCGCACACCACCCCGCCATCCACCAGACGGGAAAGGTCGACCCGGTGGACCAGCCACCCGTTAAGCTGTGCCGAGGCGATGAACACCCCGGCATTGAGGCCGAAGAAGGCCCCGAACTGCCCCGGTGTGAAATGCAGCAGGTGTTCGAACACCATGGGGGCGGAAGTGATGTAGGCAAACATGACGAAGGAGGAGAAGCTGTTGACCAGCGCGCTGGACATGAACACCGGCTCACGCACCAGACCGCCATAGCGCGCGATCATGCCCGCGACCGAGAAGGCAATGCGCCGGTCCGGCGGCATGGTGTCAGGCAGGGTGGCCAGCACCGCCACCAGTCCCAGCCCGCCGTAGCTGACCGCAATCCAGAAAATCCACCGCCAGTGCCCGACCGACAGCACCAGGCTGCCCAGCGACGGCGCCAGGATGGGCATGACGCCAAAGACCAGCATGAGCTGCGACATGATGCGCGCACCCTGCGCGCCGGTCGCCACGTCACGCACGATGGCGCGCGGCACGACCGCGCACGCCGCCCCGCCAAGGGCGGCCACGAAGCGGCACAGGCAGAACAGGGTGAACCCGTCCGCCAGCGCGCAGCCCATGGACCCGGCAATGAACAGGACCAGGCCGCCCAGCAGCGGAACCCTGCGCCCCAGCCGGTCGGAAATGGGGCCGAGGCTGAACTGACCCACCGCCAGCCCCGCGAACCATGCCGCCAGCGTGACCTGGCTGGCCCCCGCATGCCCGCCCACCAGATCGTGATCCATGATGGGAAAGGCGGGAAGGTACATATCCGTGGCCAGGGGACCAATCGCCGTAAGCAGCCCCAGCAGGGCAATCATCCAGTACGACATGGGGGCGGCGGGCGTGCTGCGGGCAGGCATGGGAATCCGGCATGAAATGAGCGGGGCGGGATGTGGCCCGGGGCCACGGTGCATGCATATCCGCCTATTGCGGGGGGCTTGTCCACCGCCGTGTCACATGCAACCCATGCGTGGCGCGCGGCCCCCCGCCTGACCGGCCGCCTGCGTGATTCAGACCCCGAAACCCGCGACCAGCGCCGCAAGCCCGACCTGCCTGTGGCGTTCGAGCCGGGCTGCGACCAGCACGGAACGGGCCTCCGCAATGGCCATGTCCAGGTCGGAATTGATGATGACATGATCGAATTCGTTCCAGTGCGAGATCTCGTCGCGCGCGGCCTGCATGCGGCGCGCGATCTCGTCGGCCTCGTCCGAGGCACGGCCGGTCAGGCGGCGTTCGAGTTCCTCGATGGAGGGCGGCAGCACGAACAGGCTGATCACGTCATCAGGCAGGGCCGCGCGGATCTGGCGGTGCCCCTGCCAGTCGATGTCAAACACCATGTCGCGCCCTTCCGCCAGCGCCTGCTCCACCGGCGCGCGCGGCGTGCCGTAACCGCGGCCGAACACGGTGGCCCATTCCAGCATCTCGCCCGCCCGGGCCATGCGCTCGAATTCTTCCATGCTGCGGAAATGGTAATGGATGCCATCACTCTCCCCGGGGCGGGGCTGGCGGGTGGTGACCGATACGGAATGCAGAAGCTGGGGCTCGGACGCCCGCAGCGCATTGGCGATGGTGGACTTGCCCGCGCCGGACGGGGCTGAAATAACCAGGCAGACCCCCCTGCGCCGGACCGACGGGGCAGGCGGGGTTCGTGGGGGGGTGGATGTCTGGCTCATGCGGCTCTCCTTGGTCGTAACGTCCCCCCAATGCAGGCCGGGGGCGCAAACGGGGTAGCGCAGTTCTAACAGGGTGTATGTAATCTGCGAATATGAAACAGGATTCGATACTCATTACAGGCGCATCGTCCGGTATCGGACGCGGGCTTGCCCTTTCCTTTGCCCGTCCGGGGCGCACACTCCACCTGGGGGGGCGCAACAGGGACAGGCTGCATGACGTGGCGAGGCGGTGCATCGCCCGGGGCGCGGATGCCCGCATCAATGTGCATGACGTGCGCGATCGGGCCGGCATGGAGGAATGGATCTCCACCGCAGGCCCCCTCGACCTTGTCTTTGCCTGTGCGGGCATTACCGCTTCCACCCGTGGCGGGGCGGAGGCCCCTCATGAACCCGATGACCAGATCCGCCGCATGTTTGCAACCAACGTGGATGGCGTGGTGAACACGGTGCTGCCCGCGCTGCATGTCATGCTGCGCCAGCCACGCGGGGCGGACGGGATGCGCGGGCGGATCTGCGCCATGGCGTCGGTGGCGGGGCTGGTCTCGTTTCCCGGCACGCCATCCTATTGCGCGTCCAAGGCGGAGGTGGACCGCTTTATCGTGGCGACGGGGGGCAACATGGCGCGCGCGGGCATTGTCATGTCCAGCGTGACCTGCGGGTTTGTCGCGACCCCCATGACCACGCAGAACGATTTTCCCATGCCCGGCCTGACCCAGACGGGGGATGCGGTGCGGGCCATCGTGAAGGGCGTGGCGCGCGGCAGGCGGTGCATCTCGTTCCCGTGGTGGCTGGCGGCGGGATCGCGCTTCATGGACCTGCTGCCCGTCAGGGTTGCGGAATCCTATTACTTCCGCCAGCCCGCGGGCCAGGCGGGCACCATGGCCGAAACCGGGCTGGACGACGCGGCGGCCCGCCCCCTGCCCACGGCATGAATGAAGGCCCGTTGGCCAGCAGGCGCGGAAATAGCGCGTGAACCTGTGCCGTATCTTCATCCTGCGCCCGGTGGCCACAACCCTGCTGGCGGCGGCCATGCTGCTGGCGGGGCTGCTGGCCTACCGCACGCTGCCGGTGGGCGACCTGCCCGATATCGCGGTGCCGGTCATCTATGTCATGGCTACCCAGCCCGGCGCCTCGCCACAGCAGATGGCCAGTTCCGTCACCACACCGCTCGAGCGCAGGCTGGGGCAGGTGGCGGGACTGAGCGAGATCGAGTCCGATTCCAGCCAGGACAACGCCTTCATCCTGCTGACCTTCAATGAATCGACCAATATCGATTCCGCCGCCAATGACGTGGAGGCCGCCCTGCGCGCCGCCCGCGCCGACATGCCCGCCACCCTGCAGTCGCAGCCGGAATACTGGAAGGCCAATCCCTCCGACAACCCGATCATGATCCTGGCGCTGACATCGGACACGCAGCCGGTGTCCGAACTGTATGACATTGCCAAGACCCGCCTGCAGCCCCTGCTGGCGCAGGTGCAGGGCGTGGGGTGGGTGGAAATCGCGGGCAGTTCGGCGCCTGCCGTACGGGTGGAAATCAACCCGTGGCCGCTGTTCAAGTACGGGCTGGGGTTCGAGGACATCCGCTCCGCCCTGGCGTCGGCCAATGCCAACACGCCCAAGGGTATCATAGAAAACGACACCACCCGCTACACGCTGGCCACCAATGATCAGGCGCGCACCGCCGCCCAGTACCGTGATCTGGTGATTGGCTACCGTGACAGCCGCCCCGTGCGGCTGAGCGATGTGGCCAACGTGCATAACGGGGTGGAAAACGAACGGCTGGCAGGCTTCCTGAACGGGCATACGGCTGTCATGGCGATCATCCGCCCGCGCGCGGGGGCCAACGTCATCCACGTAATCGACGAGATCAAGGGCCGCCTGCCCACCCTGCGCGCGGCCCTGCCCGGCGGCGTGATGCTGACGCCTGCCATGGACCGCTCGATCACCATCCGTGCCTCGCTGGCCGATACGCAGTGGACGCTGCTGGCTTCCGTCGTGCTGGTGGTGGCGGTGGTGCTGGTGTTCCTGCGCACGCCGCGTTCGACCCTGATCCCGGCCATTACCGTGCCCATCTCGCTGGCGGGCACGCTGGCGCTCATGGCGGCGTTCCATTTCTCGCTCGATATCCTCTCGCTCATGGCGCTGACCATTGCCACGGGCTTTGTGGTCGATGATGCGATCGTGGTGCTGGAGAACATCGCCCGCCATATGGAAGCGGGGATGAACCGCATGGACGCCGCCCTTCAGGGCTCGCGCGAGATCGGGTTTACCGTGCTGTCCATCACCATATCGCTGGTGGCGGTGTTCCTGCCGCTGCTGCTGCTGGGCGGCACGCCGGGGAAGGTGTTCTTCGAATTTTCCATGACGCTGGCCATCACCGTCACCGTCTCGCTGGTGCTCGCACTCAGCCTGACACCCATGATGTGCAGCCTGTTCCTGGAGGTGGGCGAGCCGGCCCCCCCGCCGCCCACGGCGCCATGGTGGCGGCGCTGGCCGCGCGCCACGGGCGACTGGCTGGAGGCGCGCTACCAGCACCTGCTGCGCTTTTACGAGCGCACGCTGGACGTTGCACTCCGCCACCACGTACTGACGGCACTCAGCCTGCCGCTCAGCCTGGCGGTGATGGTGGGAGTTATCGTGCTCATGCCCAAGGGCATCCTGCCCAAGGAGGACGTGGCCATGGTCATGAGCTTCTTCCGTGCCGACCAGACCACTTCCTTTCCCGCCATGAAGGAAAAGATCCGCGCCATAAGCGACGCGATGATGGCGGACCCCGACACGCAGGAAGTCGTCGCCTTCTCCGGTGACACCACCATCGAGGGGCAGGCCTTCGCGCAGATGATCGACCGCAACCGCCGCAGCGACGGGCCGGACGAGATGATCGCGCGCATCCACAGGCGGCTTGAGCATATTCCGGGGCTTGATGTCTCGATGTTCTCGGCGGGTGACATAAGTGGCGGCGGCGGGCGGCAGAAGGAAGGCGCCTACCGCTACCTGCTGACCAGTGACAGTGCGGAGGACATCTACACCTGGGCCCCGCGCCTGGTGGCGGCGCTGCGCGCGGCCCCCACCCTGCGCGACGTGACGACGGATGTGATGAACAATGGTGCGGCCATCCATGCCGACATCATCCGCGATCTGGCCGCGCGCTACCTGATCACCCCGCAGCTGGTCAGCAACACGCTGTATGATGCCTTTGGCCAGCGTACGGCGTCGAACATTTCCACATCGCTTGCCACCTACCATGTGGTGATGGAAGTCGCCGACCAGTACCGCACGTCCCCCGATATCCTGCGCTCCTTCCGCATTTCCACATCGGGGGGGACCGCGGGCGGGGGCACGGTATCCAATACCGTGCGGGTCAAGGCCGATGGCACCGCCAGCCGCAGCACGCAGCTCAGCCAGCAATCCTTCCGCAACCAGATCGCGAACCGGCTGGCCGGTGGCGCGGGGGCGTCCAGCGGGTCGGCGGTGTCCTCATCAACCGAGACGATGATCCCGCTTTCCGACGTGACACAACTCGTGCCGCGCCCCACCTCCATTACCGTATCGCACAAGGGCGGGTTCGTCTCGGCGGCGATTTCCTTCAACCTTGCCCCCGGCATGGCGCTGAGCGATGCCTCCGCCACGGTGGAGGAAACCATGATCCGCCTGCATGTGCCGCCTTCCATCCATGGCGGGTTTACCGGGCAGGCGGCGCAGTTCCAGTCGGCCATCATCAACGAGGTGCTGATCTTCATCGCGGCCCTGGTCACGATCTATGTGACGCTGGGCATCCTGTATGAAAGCTACATCCATCCGCTGACCATCATGTCCACCCTGCCCTCCGCCGGGGTGGGGGCGGTGCTGGGGCTGTGGGTGACGGGGCAGGAGTTCTCGCTCATCACCATGATCGGAATGATCCTGCTGGTAGGGATCGTGAAGAAGAACGCCATCCTGATCGTGGATTTCGCGCTTCATGCCGAACGTGACCGGGGGCTGCCCCCGCAGGTGGCCATACGCGATGCATGCATCCAGCGCTTCCGTCCCATCCTGATGACCACACTGGCGGCGGCGCTTGGGGCGGTACCGCTCATCACCAATGGTGGCTACGGGGTGGAAATGCGCCGCCCGCTGGGCATTACGGTTGTGGGCGGCCTTATGATGAGCCAGTTGCTGACGCTCTACACCACGCCGGTCATCTATCTTTACATGGAGCGCGTGCGTACGGCGGCGCTACGACTGGCCGGAAAGGTGCTGGCAGGGGGGCGTAAAAAAATCTTTCGATAATCAAAAAAGGGGGTTGCGGGGTCCATGACCGTCGGCTAAAAGCCCCCTCACGACGCACCCGTAGCTCAACTGGATAGAGCACCAGACTACGAATCTGGGGGTTAGAGGTTCGAGTCCTTTCGGGTGCGCCACTCTCCTTAAAAAAATCTGGTTCTGTTTCTGAATGGTGCTTTGCGGCAGCCCGTCCATGAAACGTGAAAAAGTTCTTGGGGAAGCTTTTTTCAAAAAGCTTCAGGGAACGCCGCCTTTCTGAAAAAAGCCGGTACCCAAAAACTTTTATCCTTATTTCAGGATATTCCCTGAACACGGCATGGCAAAAAAGATCAGGTGCCTGTGGCCTGCGGGGCTGCTACAGGGTAGCTGATCTTCCTTTCGTCCGAATTCAGGAACCAGCGATGAGCGGGCCCAGCCTCCCCGAAAACACGCCCCTGCCCGTGCGGCCAGCGCCGTCTGGCGGTCTCCTTTCATGGATTGACCGCAGGCTGCCGGTCATAAGCGCCTTCAGGCAGGAGTATGTCGATTTTCCCATGCCGCGTAACCTTAACGCGCTGTGGAATTTCGGGGCGATCCTGACTGTCGTGCTGGTGCTCATGCTGGCCACCGGCATCTTCCTGGCCATGAACTACACCCCCACTACCGGTGAAGCCTTCATGTCGATCGAGATGATCGAACGCCAGCTGCCCGGCGGCTGGATGCTGCGCGCGATGCACATGACGGGGGCCAGCCTGTTCATGGCGGCGCTGTACATCCACCTGTTCCGCGGGCTGTATTACGGCTCCTACAAGCAGCCGCGCGAGATCCTGTGGCTGACCGGGCTTGTCCTGCTGCTCATGGCCATGGTCACCGCATTTGCGGGTTACGTGCTGCCATGGGGGCAGATGTCCTACTGGGGAGCGGACGTGGCGGGCAAGGCGGTCGGGGCCGTGCCGGTCATTGGTCCGGCGCTCGAGCACATCATGGAAGGCAGCGACCAGCTGGGGGACATTTTTCTCCACCGTTTTTTCGTGCTGCATTTCGTCATGGCGTTCGGCATCGTGGCCGTGGTCGCGCTGCATGTGATGGCCCTGCATGTCAGCGGGCCGAACAACCCCACCGGCCAGCCCGTGCCCGCGCGCGAGACCGTGCCCTTCCACCCCTATTACACCACCAAGGACGTGACCGGCCTCGTGCTGTTCGCGCTGGTGTTCGTGGCCCTTGCCTTCCTGTGGCCCGATCTCCTGTCCGAGCCGGAAAACTACCGCCCCGCCAACCCCATGCACACGCCCGCCGATATCGAGCCGGAATGGTATTTCCTGCCCTTTTACGGGCTGCTGCAGTCCGTGCCCTCCAAGTTTGGCGGGCTGGTGGCGGCGGGGGCGTCGATCGGGGTGCTGTTCGTGGTGCCGTGGCTGGACCCCTCCCCCATCCGCTCGGCCCGTTCACGCCCGCTGTGCCGGGCCGGCATGGCGGGGGTTGTGATCTCCTTCGTGCTGATGGGGCTGGTCGGCCGCCATCATGCGGAAGGGGCCTGGATGATCGTGGGGCGGATCGCGGCGCTGTGCTATTTCGGCTACTTCCTTGTGCTGCTGCCGCTATGCGCGCGGCGTGAGATGCGCCGGGAACGATAAACGTTTCTGGGTGCCGCCTTTTTTGAAAAAGGCTTTGCCAAAAACTTCTTTATGATTTGCGTGCCGTCCTGAACGGCCCTTACTTGACGGAAGTGGGCCAGACCCACACTCTTTTATCCGACCGGGGTGCCCATGGCTTGTGGGCTGAGATCATACCCGTTGAACCTGATCTGGGTCATGCCAGCGAAGGGAGGCTGTTCCGTAAGACCCGGAACCCGCACGCCTGCTTCCTGCCTGCCATGGATCGCGAACATGCAGGAAGGGAACCCACCCATGCACACGATCATGCGCGCCATCGGACCCGCGGCCCTGCTGGCCTGCGCCCTGCTGGCATCTCCCGCCCGGGCGGCCAGCCAGCAGGTTACGGTCGTGCTGGACTGGTTTCTCAACGCCGACCATGCCAGCCTGCTGGCCGCGCAGTACAGCGGCGCATTTGCCCGCCACGGGCTGGACGTGAAGCTGATCGCCCCGGCTGATCCCGGATCCCCCGCACGCCTTGTGGCTGCGGGACAGGCGGACATGGCCATATCCTACCAGACCCAGCTTGGCATGCTGGCCGAACAGGACATACCGCTGGTGCGCGTGGGCACGCTGATCGATACACCGCTGAACGTACTCATCGCGCGTGACGGGATTACGGACCTTGCTGGCCTGAAGGGCAGGACAATCGGCATTTCCATGCCCGGCGTGGATGACGCGGCCCTTGATGCCATGCTGCATTCGGCCGGGCTGGCCATGAGCGACGTGCGGCAGGTGAATGTCAATTTCCAGCTTGAACAGGCGATCATCAGCCATGCGGTGGATGGGGTGATCGGGGCGGCACGGACCTATGAACTGCTTGACCTGCAGCAGAAGGGCATCCACGTATCCACCTTCTTCCCCGAGGAGCATGGCGTGCCCATGTCCGATGAACTGATCTTCCTGGTCAGCCGGGCGCATGTCCATGATGCATGGATCAGAGCGTTCATGGATGCCCTGGCAGAAGGCACGAATACCCTGATCAACCACCCCGACGCCATGCTGGCGCAGGCCATCCATGACCACCCGGAACTGGATACACCGCTGAACCGGGCGGCATGGCAGGCCACCCTGCCACGCCTGTGCAAGCAGCCTGCCCTGCTCAACGTGCCCCGCTACACGGCCTTTGCCGCCTTCCTGCATGCCCATGGAATCATGACCCGTGATGTCCCGCTGGGGCAGTACGCGGTGGACCCGTTCAGCCTGCCCGCCAGCCCCTGATATCCGGCCCCTGAATTGCGGGGCGTCAGTCCTGCGGGGTGATGGAGGTCAGCAGGTCGCGCTTGTGCGGCAGGAAGATGGTCACGCGCAGGCCGTGCCACGCCACGATGCTGTCCCCCAGGAACATGCCCAGCGCAATGACGGTGCAGACCAGCGCATTGCCGAACATGAGCACCAGCCACCACGCCACGGCGGAATCGCGCACACTGCCCAGGAACAATGCAAAGGCCGAACCGCAGGCCGAAGCCCCGCCCACGCCACCAAACAGGATTGCCGCGTCCAGCAGCAGGGTGCGGTAGTGCAGCAGCGCCAGCCGCCTGAGCAGCGTGCGCGTATCCTTGTCGGTCTTGTCGTCCTGGCTTTCCAGCTTGTCACGCACGATCTCGATCCGGTCGCTGACCCGGGCAAGCCGCGTGTTGAACATGTTGAGCAGCGTGCCAATGCCGGACAGCATGAAAACCGGCGTAAGCGCGGTCTGGATCAGATGGGCGACACCATCGACGGATTCATCGGGAATGAGGCCGGGGAAGGCAGACACGGCGGGCATATCCTTGGCAGGGGCGGCAGGGCATGCGTTTTTTGGGCTTATCCTTGCCCCCGTCAAGGGGCAGAGTTGCCCCGTACAGCCTGAGGAGCCCTGCCATGTCCCATAATTACGCCACACCGCTGACACCGGAGAAACGCCTGGCGCGTGTGCTGGCGCGCATCCCCGATGACTGGCGGCTCGAGATCGAACGCCAGCCCGCCACCGGCTGGCGTGCGCGCCTGACGCTACCCACACTGGGAGCGCAGGACTGGACCCCGCCGCACGACACCATGGTCGCGGCGCTGGAAGCCGCATGGCGGCACGCCCGTGATGGCGTGAGCAACCCCATGGGCAGGGGGGATACAGTCAAGAATTAAGTTAAGGAAATATAAACACAGCTTTGTGATAATCTGTTTTGTATTATCGCTTCCCTACACCGGGGCCGGGTCCATTTTTTATTGTCCGGACGCGCGGAATTCATGCGCACACGATTGTTTGATACATCCTGCCGCCTGTTGCTTGACCTGCCCCGCGGAGCCAGAAAATCAGGCTTCCGTACTGCCATGTCGTACGCTTCCACGCAGGCAACGCACATGTGTTCCATGGTGACCATATTTTGAACATTGTATAAAAAAGAAGGGACATTTCCTAACGAATCCCGCGCGTTCCAGTCGGCTCTGCGCCCCTTTGCCCCGCCATGGGGGGAGAAATCCCTCCATCATGCCGGTCGGGGCATGACCCGCCCCGTTCCCGCCCCGGCCATCACGGGGCCATTGACCCGCCGGGTTTTATACAACAGGAATGCGGACAGGGAGTTTAATACTATGTCAGCAGTAAAATTGGCGCGTATCGGCGCGGTGGTTGTCATGGCAACGGGCGGTGCCTCCATTGCCCACCCGGATGAGGCACGGGCTGATGATTATAGTGAACTCCTGGATATCCTGAAGGCCAAGGGCAGCCTGACGCAGGGCGAGTACAGGGGCCTGCTGGCCCACCACATGCAGCATGTGCGTGAAGCCGCATCGGCCGCGCGCCCGCAATACGTGCCCGCCCAGCGCCACGTGGCGACACCCACGTCCGCCCATGCCCCGATGCGCACCGCCATGGGCAATACCGTGCAGCCACCCGGCCAGATCGAGATTGGCGGCGGCGGCATGGACCCCGATTACGTGCTGGCGCAGGCCCAGCAGGCGGCGGCCAACGCGCAGGCCAGTGCGGCATCGGCTGAATCAACATGGCTTGCCGCCCAGCATTCCATGGGGCTCGGGGGTGGCGACTCGTTCGTGCGCATGGCGAAATATGAACCGGGCAAGGGCCTGACCTTCAAGGCGGGGCCGATCAACATCAACCTGTCGGGCTTCATCAACGGGTTCTATACCTATAACAGCCCGGCCGGCGGCATGCCGGTGGCGGGCGGTGTCTCGACCGGGTCGAGCGGATTCGACTCGTCTGCCCTGCGCAACGGCCTGCTGCCCGCGGGCCTGATCCTCAAGCTCTCGACCACACAGAACGGCATCGACCTTGCCGCCGTCATGGGCATGTATCCCGGCATCGACAACGCCAAGAACGGCGCCTTCAACGCCAATACCGGCGGCAGCCCGGTGGGCCTTGGCACCGCGGGTATCGATTTTCGTCAGGTTTACGTGACGGCTGGCAACAAGAAATGGGGCACGTTCAAGATCGGTCGTGACCTGGGCATCTTTGGCGGTGACGCCATCCTTGATGACGCCACCCTGCTGAGTGTCGGTTCCACCGGCAGCAACTCGGCCCCGGGCAATACCTCGCTGGGCCGCATCGGCGTCGGCTACGTGTATGCCGACTGGATTCCGCAGATTTCCTACCAGTCCCCCACGATCAAGGGCTTCCAGGGCACGATCGGCATCCTGCAGCCGCTGGATGAGTTCGATTTCTCCGGCACGGATGCCAACGGCACGGCCTATTCGGCCGGCTCCACCCAGCACAGCTCACCCATGATCCAGGGCAAGGTCACCTATGACTTCAAGATCGGTGGGCTGAGTGCGCGTATCTGGGCCAGCTTCCTGACCCAGCACCAGCAGGACCTGACGGTCAGCCGTACAACGACCGTGCACACGGCCCTGCTTGAAGCCAACGGTGCAGGGGGGATCGGGGGCGTTTACGACCTGCCCACCACCACCACCACGGATGATGCGGTCAACCCCGGCCAGAAGCGTGGCGTCACGGCGGAAGCAGGCGAAATCGGCACGAAGCTGACCTACGGCCCGGCGCAGTTCGTGGGCTACTACTACCGGGGCAGCGGCCTGGGCACGACCGGCCTGTTCTTTGATGGTGTGGCCAGCAACGGCCACAAGCGTGCATCGGAAGGCTACTACGTCCAGATGATGTACAACTTCACCAAGAAGTTCAAACTGGTGGGGAGCTATGGTGTCAGTAATCTCTACCTTGCACCGGGTGAGACCAATCCCGACCTTGTCCGCCGCAATGAATCGGAAGTAGGTGCAGCCTATTACAAGATGACCGACTGGCTGAACCTGGTGGCGGAATACGCCCATACCAGTTCGGCGGCCCATGGTCCGTACAAGGAAAGCGACAACAGTGCATCAGGCGGCATGATCCTGCTGTTCTGAGCGGTGCGGTGGCCGGGGCGCCGTGGCTGCCCCGGCAATGGTATATTCATGTCCTGTTCTCTTTTTCCTGTCAGGTTTCCTGCCATACTGGGTGCCTCAACACCGGACAGGAAGGAAGGACACATGCCTAACCCGCCCCGCTGGCCATTACGGGTCGGCATTGCAGGCTATGGCTTTGCCGGGCGTGTGTTCCATGCCCCCCTCATCAATGCCACGCCAGGGCTGGAACTGGCGGCCATCTGTTCCAGCAGGCGCGCGGACGTACTGGCGGACTGGCCGCATCTGAACGTGGTCGCCACGCCCGAAGCCCTGTTCGCCCTGTCCGACCTGGATATGGTGGTCATCGCAACCCCTAACAGGACCCATGCCCCGCTTGCCATCGCCGCCATGCGGGCCGGGCTGCATGTGGTGGTGGACAAGCCTTTCACCCTTGATGTGGCGCAGGCCCGCGCGGTGACTACCGTGGCGCAGGCGCATGAACGGGTGCTGTCCGTTTTCCAGAACCGGCGGTGGGACAGTGATTTCATGGGGGTCCGCCAGTCCATCAGGGCCGGTCTGGTCGGGCGCGTGACCGAATTTGAATCCCGCATGGACCGCTTTCGCCCACAGGTCCGCACACGCTGGCGCGAGACGGATGCGCCGGGCAGCGGATTATGGTTCGACCTGGGTCCGCACATGGCCGACCAGGCGCTGCAGCTGTTCGGCCTGCCCGATACCGTGCAGGCCAGTCTGACGCGCCAGCGTGACGATGCCAGTGGCAATGACTGGGCACAGGTGCTGCTGACATACGGGCCGTTACGGGTCAGCCTGCATTGCAGCCTGCTTGCCGCATGGCCCGGCCCGCGCCTTGTCGTGCATGGCACCGCCGGCTCACTGCTCAAGCATCACGCCGACCAGCAGGAAACGCAACTGCGCGCGGGCCTGCACCCCGGCGCGCCGGGATGGGGCGAAGACCCGGATGACATCATGATGTTTGACGGAACCGGTGCATCCCGCGCCCTGCCCACCCCGCCGGGTGATTACCGGATCTATTACGCGCTGCTGCGTGATGCGATCATGGGGCGGGGGGTGAACCCGGTACCCCCAATACAGGCCCTTGCCCTGATGGCCGTGCTGGAAACCGCCGTAGCCTCCAGCGACGCAGGCAGGAGCCTTGCCCTGCCGCTGACCACGGCGGAACGCCAGCAATGGATGCAGACATGGACAGGGCCCGTCGAGAAATGATTGAAAAATGACGTTTCGGGGTGCCGTCTTTTCCAGAAAGGCGACGTTCCCTGAAGCGTCCTGAAAAAGGCTTCGCCAGAAACGTCCTTCGGTTTTACGGCGTGGATGGCGGAACCACGGCGTACAGACCGATTTCCAGATGTTTGCCCGTGGAGTAATTGAGGCCCGTTTCCTGCCCCAGTTCATGCACGTCAAGCCCGTCGTGCAGGGCGCGGCTGCCAAAGGCCGCCAGATCCCGCGCACCCACCAGCGCCATGCCACATTTCTGGTTCTGTTGCAGGAAGTCGGCCGCAGCAGCCGCACTGATCAGCCGCGTCTCCTGCCCCAGCAGGAACACGAGACTGGGCTCCGAATCGGATGTAGAGGCCACGATGGTCTGTGCGCAGGGCCGATGGGCCGCCACAAGACCCGCCAGCCTTGGGCTGAGCCACAAAGTGTTCAGGTGCGGAATGACCGTGATGAACAGGCCCACATGAATGACGACAGCCGCCGCCACCGCCGTCATCACCGCCCGCAGCATGTCACGATGCAGGATCATGTATCCTGACAGGGCCAGTAGTGGCAGCGCACCCACGGGGATCAGGACCGCCGCCCACGGCACGATGCCTTCCATGCGCCACAGCAGTACCGGCCCGGCAATGGCCAGCACGGAACCGACCGTGAACCAGACCAGCCCGTAGGCCGCCAGCACTCCCCGCGCCCATGCAGCGCGTGGCCATTCCCAGTTGGTGGGAAAGGAGACAATCGCCGCCGCCGCAAGAATGGCAATGGCAGGATAGGTCGGCAGCACGTAATGCGGCAGCTTGGTCGCAATCGCCTCGAACACCAGCCAGTGCGGCACGATCCAGCACAGCAGGTAGCGGACATGTGGCTGGAAGCGCTGCGCCCAGACAAAGGGCAGGCTCATGGCCGCGAAAATCGAACCCGGCCAGAACGCAATGGCAAATACCGCCAGATGGTAGCCCGGTGGCAGGCCATGCGTTTCCTGCCCGCTGGCCACCTTGCCCAGAAAGTTGCGTCCCACCGCGCGGGAGAAGAAGTCACCATGGCTGACCACGCCAATGGCAATGCACCACGGCATTACGATTGCCAGCATGACCATCCAGCCCCATGCCGGGCGCAGGCGGCGCCACCAGTCGATGCGCCGCTCCACCAGCGCCAGCGCCAGCGGCGTGCCAAAGCCGGGAATGAGCACCACCGGCCCCTTGAGCATAAGCCCGCATCCCAGCGCCATCCAGTACAGCAGGGCCGCGGCAAGCGGGGTAGCAAGATCGCGCTCCCGATCCAGATAGGCCCGTAGCAGCGCGCACTGCGCCAGCAGCACCACCAGCAGGAGCGTGGTGTCAATGGTGGCCATCCGCCCTTCCGCCGTCATCAGCACGGACACGGCCAGCAGGGCCGAAGCCAGCAGGCCACAGGCCGGGCCGAACAGGGCTGCGCCAATCCACGCCGTCAGCACGGCAGCAGCTGTAACGGCCAGCAGTGAGGGGATTCTGTAGGGCCAGGTGGCGTGCCGGTCCTGCATGCCGGTCAGCCGGACAGCAGCGGCCTCCAGCCAGTAGATCCCGGCGGGCTGGAGGTAGCGGGGCTGGTCAAGGAACCGGACATCGACATAGTTGCCGCTATGCAGCATCTGGGCCGTGGCTTCCATGTAGCGCGGTTCATCGCGGTCCAGCGGTGGCAGTGATGCACGCCCCGGCAGGAACAGGACAAACACGGACAGCGCCACAAGTATGTAGTGGCGCAGGGTCAGGCGCGTCATGGCACGATCCCTTCAGCGTTCGGTAACGCGTTTCGGTATCCTGGCGCGGTTGTTAAGCCACATCACACCCAGCATGTCCCGGATGCCGACAATGGCCCGGTTCAGATTGGTGTATTTGGAAGAACCATGCAGCCGGTTGCGATGGTGAACCGACACGCAGACCAGCGGTACACCCCGCCGGCCCATAAGGGAGGGC
This sequence comes from Komagataeibacter sp. FNDCF1, assembly GCF_021295335.1. Taxonomy (NCBI): domain Bacteria; kingdom Pseudomonadati; phylum Pseudomonadota; class Alphaproteobacteria; order Acetobacterales; family Acetobacteraceae; genus Komagataeibacter; species Komagataeibacter sp. FNDCF1. Next base: position 2,508,387 of record NZ_JAIWOT010000001.1, read on the forward strand.
AGGTAGCGGTGCAGGCCTTCAAACTGGGGCAGGCCCAGAAAGTCCTCGCGCCGGAACGCCTTGAGCGATGCCCCCGTATCCGGGCAGCCATCATTGAGCAGGCGACTGCGCAGCCGGTTCGCAAAACGTGAGGCAAGCCTGCGCGACAGGGTATCCTGCCGCCTGGTCCGTACGCCCACGACAAGCGGGGCCCGTCCTGCCGTTGTGCGGCACGTATCCAGCATGGACATGAAATCGGCAGGATCATCCTGTCCGTCCCCGTCCAGCAGGATCACCCATTCCCCACGCGCGGCTTCAATACCGGTACGCAGGCCCGCAGATTTTCCACAGGCCCTGTCATGGGTCAGTATCCGCAGTGCGGGCAGGATACCGTCGCGTCTTACAGCATCAAGCGCTGCGGGAGTCGTGTCCGTGCTGCCGTCATCGACAAAGATGACTTCCGCCCTGGGCAATTGCGCCAGCACGGCCGCGATTTCCTGGCAGAGGGGGCGGATATTCTCCCCCTCGTCCAGTACGGTGGCAATAATGGATACGACGGGGCGGTCTTCCGCCCCGTCCGGCATCCGGTGCATTGCGTCTTTCAGCAATGCCAATCAGGCAGCGCGCTGGGAAAGGGCGGCCGGCAGGTCACTGATCGACCTGTCAACGATCTTGCCATCCGCATCGGCCTGCAGGCTGGCGGCAAGCGTCTCACGCGTGGCCTGGATGGCGATGTCAACCGCCGTCTCACGCACTTCACGCAGTGCGGAACGCTCCGCGGCAGCGATACGGTCCTTTGCCATCTGTTCACGGCGGGTGGCCGTATCCTCGGCATCCTTGCTGGCCTGGGCCGCGATGTTGGCGGCTTCACGCAGGGAATGCTCGACCAGTTCCTTGGCTTCGGCCAGTGCCGCTTCGCGGTCGCGCGTCGCATCTTCAAGCATCTGCTCGGCCTCGCGGCGCAGGCGGGCTGCTTCATCAAGCTCGGCACGGATGCGCTCCGCCCGTCCGTCCAGCGCGCTCACCAGGGGTTTCCATAGTGAACGGCCGAACAGGACAAAGAACAGGACAAAGGCAACAGCCGACCAGAAACGGGGATCATGAAACATGATTATGACCTGTCTGTCTTGGGCAACCGGTCAGAGACCACGGGCCGCCGCGGCAGAACCGACCTTTGCCGTCACGAAATCGGCCGGGGCGGCGATGCCGGATAACTGATGGATCAGCGTTTCCGCCGTTGTTGTGGAAATCTCACGCACGGAGGACAGGGCCTGCCCACGCGCCTGTTCGATGCGGGTCTCGGCTTCCCGGATTTCCGCAGCCAGGCGCGCATTCATTTCCTCGGTCTGCCGGGCAGCGGCAAGACGCGCCTCCTCGACAACCTTGTCCACGTTGGCCTGCGCTTCGGCCAGTGCCTTGCGGCGGGCCTCATGCAGTTCGGCCACGGCTTCATCAGCACGGGTCTTGGCCTTGTGGGCGATACCAAGATCCGTCTCGATCGTCTGGCGACGCAGCGAGAGAACCTTTTCTACCTTCGGCAGGGCCGAACGGCTCAGCAGAAGATAGAGTACCAGAAAGATGCCAGCGCCCCATACCACCTGACCGATGACATAGGGATTGCCGAAATCAAGCTGTGGCATGCCTTCGGCGCGCGCGCCAGGGGCAACCATGGCCATCAGCGGCAGAGCCAGCGCGGACGGAGCCAGGATGGACCCCGCCCTTCGGATGTTGTCATACATCACGGCGCGCGCCATGTTCGCCTCCTGTTTATCAGACGAACAGGATCAGGAACGCGATCAGCAGCGCATACAGGGCAACGGCTTCCGTCAGGGCGAAGCCCAGCATGCCAAGACCGAACACGTGCGGACGGGCGGACGGGTTGCGCGCGATGCTGCTGACCAGCGTGGAGAAGATGTTACCCAGGCCAATGCCAACGCCAGCGAGGGCGATAACGGCGATACCGGCACCAATTTCACGGGCTGCTGCGATATCCATGTCTTGTTTTCCTTGTTTCAGACGTTCTGGATTGAAATAGATGGAAGCGGGGTTGGGGCCCTTAGTGGGCCACCGCCTCCCTCAGATAGATGCAGGTAAGGATGGCAAACACATAGGCCTGCAATGCACCGACCAGCAATTCGAGTGCCATCAGCGCGATATTGATGACCACGGGACCAACGGCGATGATGTCACCGAAGAAGCCCAGACCGGCCAGCATGATCGTGAAGGCGGCAAACATGTCGAACATCACGTGACCGGCGACCATGTTGGCAAACAGACGGATCGACAGGCTCACGGGACGGGAAAGGAAGGAAAGGATCTCGATCGGGATCAGCAGCGGGGCCAGGGCCTTTGGGGCGCCGGCGGGCATGAAGTGGGCGAAGAACTTCGCCCCCTGCACCTTGAGCGACACGATGATCGAGAGGCAGAACACCATCAGCGCCAGCGCCAGGGTCACGGCGATATGGCTGGTGAAGGCGAAGGAGAAAGGCAGCAGGCCGAGATAGTTGCCGGCCAGGATGAAGAAGAACAGCGTGAACACGAAGGGGAAGAAGGCGCGGCCTTCAACGCCGATCGTATCGACCGCCATGTTGTAGATGAAGTCGTAGCACATTTCCGCCGCCGACTGCAGCCGGCCCGGTACCACCGCCGCGGGCCGCATGCCCACGTACAGGAACGCCAGGACCACAATGGCGGCGACAATCATCATCATGGGGGACTGGCTGAACCGCAGGGATTCGCCTAGTGCACCCAGAACTGGATGGAGCTCGAACTGACCGAGCGCGTCGATGGATGATCCGGCCGCCAACTTCGTTCTTCCCTATATCCGTCCAGAGTCGCCATCCGGCCCGTCTGCCCCAGTGTTTATGGCATCGGGCCTGACGAGACGCCAGACATTAAGCACACCTGCCACCCCCCCAAGAAGCGAAAAGACAATAAGGAACCAGGGCTTCGTGTGCAGCCAGTGGTCAAGCCCCCAGCCGATCCCGACCCCGACCACAAGCGCCGAGACAAGTTCCGTTCCCGACCTGATCACCAGGCCCAGATCGGACATCGTTCCACCGGTTTCCCGTTCCGCCGCCCTGCGCGGCGCAATGCGCTCGCGGGCTGCTTCCAGTCGCCGGTCGAAGGACTCGCCGGAAGGGTCGTTATCCTTATCCAAATTCTCGCGCATCCCAAGGGTGCAGGCGGTAGCTACCGATGCTGCGGTAGCCTGTCAAGCAAGCGGTGGCAAACAAAGACGCAACCACCGCATCTTTTTTGCGCGTACTGCGTTTGTAATCCCTACTCGGCCGTTGAGCCGCCGGGGATCACGTCGTAGCCCGCGCTGCCGGGAAAGGCACCGGGCGGCGGTGCATCGGCAGGCTCCACATGGATTGCCTGGTTCACGTCCGGACCGATCTCACGCGCGTTGATGGCGGTGCCCCGCTCCCCCGTGACACCCGTGCCGATGGCGTGCAGCGGAGCCCCCGGCCTGAGCCAGCCAGCCAGGCGGGCGGCATTGGTCTCGCCCACATACACCACGCCGTGGTCGCGCATGATCACGCCCTGCACCTTGCCCTGCATGTCATACAGCGGGGCAAGGATGGTGCCGTCCACCGGCACGTCCGGTCCGATGCTGGGGGAATCATAGGGTATTGCGGCCCCTTCCACCCGTACGTCGGCAATCCGGCGCCCGCGCGGGCCGGTCACGGCATAGCCGCGCACGATGGGGCGGCCGGCACCCTTCAGGCCGTTTATGCTCACCTGCTCACCGGGGTGGACGATGGCGGGCAGGCTGTCACCCAGTTCGCGCGGACAGAAAACCTGCGTGCCGTCGGCCAGCAGCATGCCCGACACCTGTCCCGACGGGGTCAGGATGAACTGCACGAGCTGCCCCGTGGTCACGGGCAGCGGGGCCAGGTCGAACACGGGGGCGACCTGTGCGGTGGGCGCCGGAGCCGGGGCTGCCGCCCCCTTCGTGGCCGCATGGGCGCCGCCCGCCGCCAGGCTGCCAGCCACAAGCACGCCCGCAAGCAGGCGGCAGGAGGAACGTCGATGAATGTCCATGCGGGTACCCGTCTTTATATCTGTCTTGGTCCGGCTGTGCCGCCGGGGATGGCCGCCATCTCATGCCATCCCCGGCGTACAGGCAAGGGGCCAGTACTGGGATCAGTGCCGGAAATGGCGCATACCTGTGAAGACCATGGCAATACCGGCCCTGTCGGCAGCGGCGATCACCTCGTCATCACGGATCGAGCCACCGGGCTGGATCACGGCGGTGGCACCGGCGGCGATGGCCGCCTCCAGCCCGTCGGCAAAGGGGAAGAACGCATCCGATGCCACCACGCTACCCTGTGTCAGCGGGTGATCAATGCCTGCGGCCTTTGCGGCATCGGCACTTTTGGTTGCGGCGATGCGCGCGGAGTCCACGCGGCTCATCTGCCCCGCGCCAATGCCCACCGTGCTCAGGTCCCTGGCATAGACGATGGCGTTGGACTTGACGTGCTTGGCCACGCGGAAGGCGAAGATCAGGTCCGCCATCTCGGCCGGGGTCGGCGCGCGCTTCGTCACCACTTTCAGCGCATCGGGAACAATGCGCCCGTTATCGCGCGTCTGGGCCAGGAAGCCACCGGCGACCGAACGCACCACAACCCCGCCCTGCGCGGGGTCGGGCAGGGCGCCGGTCAGCAGCAGGCGCAGGTTCTTCTTGCGCGCCAGGATCTGGCAGGCTTCTTCGGTCGCGTCGGGGGCCACGATCACTTCGGTGAACAGGGTGGCGATGCGGGTGGCGGCTTCCGCCTCCAGCGTGCGGTTAAGGGCTACGATACCCCCAAAGGCGGAAACCGGGTCGCAGCGCAGCGCCCTGTCCCAGGCTTCGGCCTGTGTCGCGGCGGTGGCAACGCCACAGGGGTTGGCGTGCTTCACGATCACCACGGCGGGTTCATCGAATTCGGCCACGGCCTCGAACGCCGCATCCGTGTCGTTGATGTTGTTGTACGACAGCGCCTTGCCCTGCACCTGCCGTGCCGTGGCCACGCCGGGGCGGGTGGTGCCATCGGTGTAGAAGGCAGCTTTCTGGTGCGGGTTCTCGCCATAACGCAGGCTCTCGCGCTTCTCGCCCGCCACGATCATGCGCTGGGGCAGGTCCTCGCCTTCCTGGCCTGCGAACCATTTTGCAATGGCGGCATCATAGGCGGCGGTGCGGGCATAGGCGGCGCCAGCCAGTTTCGTGCGCTGTTCCAGCGTGGTGCCACCGTTTTCCAGTGCGGTGATGATGTCCGCATACTGGGCCGGGTCAGTCACGATCGTCACATGGGCATGGTTCTTGGCGGCGGCGCGGATCAGGGCGGGGCCACCGATGTCGATGTTCTCGATGCAGTCCTCCGGCCCCGCGCCCGATGCCACCGTGGCCTCGAACGGGTAGAGGTTGACGGCCACGAGGTCGATGGGTGCGATCGCGTGTTCTTCCATCTGGCGCACGTGCGCGGGCAGGTCGCGCCGGCCCAGGATGCCGCCATGCACCTGCGGCACAAGCGTCTTGACGCGACCATCAAGGATTTCGGGGAACCCGGTATGTTCCGACACGTCGCGCACGGCGATACCGGCCTCACGCAGCGCGCGGGCGGACCCGCCTGTCGAGAGGATTTCCGCGCCGTGGGCGACAAGGGCACGGGCCAGGTCAAGCAGGCCCTTCTTGTCGGATACGGAAATCAGGGCACGCCGAACCGGCACGGTGGTGGGGGGGGTCATCAGCGGTGACCTTTCACGCAAGCTGGAAATGAGCCAATGCGGGTTGGATTAGTCCAACCCCCCCGCGATGGGCAATAAGCGAAATGCCATGACTGGCCTGTCCGGGGCAGAAATCAGCGATATGCGCATGCGCGGAGTGCCGCCAGCACGTCCGGCCTGCGGGGAACCGCGCGGCCATCAAGCGCCACCACTTCCCGCGCGCCAAGGCTGTTCAGGGTAAAAATGGCGCAGGCTTCACGCAGGGTGGCAACCTCGATGCGTCCGACCGCCAGCAGTCCCGCCTCCACCAGCACGCCACGCACCGTACCGGGCAGCGCGCCATCATGGACCGGGGGCGTGACGGGCCGGCCGTCCAGGCAGGCGACCAGCGTGCTGGCACTGGTCTCAGCCACATGGCCCGCGTTATTGAGCAATAGCGCGTCATCAGCTTCCTGTGCCGCAGCCTCCATCCGCGCCAGGATGGAGGGAAGGTAGTTCAGGCTCTTGATGCGTGAGAGCACACTCCCTTCATCACGCCGGTGCGTGGCGGTCACCAGCCGCACCGGGGTGGACGGGGGCGTGGCGGGCGTGGCGGTGATGAGGCAGGTGGGTACGGCATCAACGGGCGGCAGCAGGCCGCGCGGGCCGGTGCCCCGGGTCAGCGTCAGCCGCAGGGACCCCGACACCAGCGCGCAGGCAGCCAGCAGAGCCTGCACGCCGGCCGCAACAGTGGCCCTGTCGGGCGGGGGCATGTGCAGTACGGCGGCCCCATGGGCCAGCCGGTCCATATGCCGCGCGAAATGACAGGCCCGCCCCCCGGCAACCCGCATGGTCTCGAACACGCCATCCCCCAGCAGGAAGCCACGGTCCGCCGGGTCTATGCGCGCCTGTGCGGCGGACAGCAGCCGGCCGTCGAGCCATACGGGCAGCGGGGCGGACGGGGTCATGGATGGTCCCCGGGGGGCGGACCGCCAAAAATCGACAGCAGGGCCGCGATTTTCAGCTGCATCTCGCGGTATTCGCGCATGGGGTCGGAATCATGGGTAATGCCGCCGCCCGCCGCCGCCGTGATGTGGTCCGCCGTCATGACCAGCGTGCGGATGATGACGGAACTGTCCATCGCGCCATCATGGCCGATACGGACCACCGTGCCGCAATAGGCCCCGCGCGGGGAGGCTTCCAGTTCATCGATGATCTGCATGGCGCGGTGCTTGGGCGCCCCCGTGACCGAACCCGGTGGCAGGGTGGCGGCCAGCAGGTCGAACGCATCACATTCCGGACGCAGCCGCCCCGTCACTTCCGATACCAGATGAAGGACATGCGTGAAGCGTTCCACCCCGAACAGCTCACTCACCCCCATGCTGCCCAGCGCCGCGACACGGCCGATATCGTTGCGCATGAGATCGACGATCATCAGATTTTCCGCCCGTTCCTTGGCATCGTGCCGCAGGCGGTCAGCCAGCCGGTCATCTTCCGCCGCGTCATGGCCGCGCGGGGCGGTGCCCTTTATGGGCCGGGTGCGGACAGTGCCATCGGGCGCAAGCGAGAGAAAACGCTCGGGCGAGGCACTGAGCAGCGCAAAGCCATCCGCCCCTGCCAGGAATGCCCCGAAGGGCGCTGGCGAATCCGCGCGCAGCGCCCGGTACACATCTGCCGCCCCCAACCCGTCGGGCCGGTGTGCCCGCATGCGCCCGGTCACGTTGACCTGAAAGACTTCTCCCGCCGCGATCCGTGCCACCACCCGCGCCACTGTGGCCCGATAGGCCGCGCCACCTTGATCCGGGACAAAGGATAGACGCGGCAGCACCCGTGGTGGCCCGGCCGGGCCAATGGCCGCCCATTGTGCCGCCAGCGCCGCGATACGGTCCGGGGCCATTGGCTGCGTGGCGGCAAGCCATGCCTGCCCGGTCATGCGGTCCAGCACGAAGGCATGGTCATAAATTCCGAAAGCCGCCTCCGGCTCCCCCGGGTCACCGGCCGCATGGCGGCTGGTGATCCCTTCCACCCGCATGCCCACGCGATAGCCAATGAACCCGATCGCGCCACCGGCAAACGGTACGGCAGCGGGACAGACCCGTGCAGGCAGGTGCTGGCGCAGCAGTTCGGGCAGCGGCTGCGCCACGGGCATGCCATCGCACCGGCAGGCACCCTCATGCTGCACGATCACATGCACCGGGTCACGGCATATGATGATCCACCGGGCACGCGGGCCGACCTCACCCCCGCTGTCAAGGCAGGCCAGCCACGGCAGGTGCCCCCACGCGGCCATGATCCCGTCCGCGTCGCGCCAGGGCAGGCTGACCAGCGTGCCGCCGTCAGCCATGGTCGTCCTGCCGCAGGCTGTCGGCATAGGCGGCAAGCATGGCGCCGACTTCCTGCCCGTCGGCCGCTTCCAGCGCGCGGGCCGCCATGCGCCGGCAGTCATCCATCCCCACCGCCCGGATCGCCCGCTTAACCCGTGGCACGGCGGAGGCATGCATGGAGAATGACCGTACCCCAAGCCCCACCAGCAGCGGCACGGCCTGCGGGTCGGACGCCATTTCCCCGCACAGGGAAACCGGCCTGCGCTGGCGCAGCCCCGCATCCGCCGCCATGCGGACCAGCCGCAGCACGGCAGGGTGCAACGGGTCATACAGCACGGTCATATCCCGTGCCGCGCGGTCGGCGGCAAGGGTGTACATGGTCAGGTCATTGGTACCGATGGAAAGGAATTCCGCTTCCTGCGCCAGGACATCGGCCATGAGGGCCGCGGCCGGTGTCTCGATCATGATGCCAAGCGGCGGCAGCGGATCGGGAATGTCGACCCCCCGGCGTCGCAGCCTGCGCCCGATGCGGGCATAGATGTCCCGCACGGCCCGCACTTCCCCCGCCGAGGACACCATGGGCAGCATCACCCGCACCGGCCCCGCCGTGGCCGCGCGCAGGATGGCGGTGAACTGGGTCTCAAGGATTCCACGGTGCTGGAGCAGCAGCCTGATGCCGCGCACACCCAGCGCCGGATTGACATCGCTGCCGTCCCCTATGCCCATGCGCGACAGGGCATCACTGTTCTTCTCGCTGCCCCAGTCCACCACGCGGATCGTGACCGGATCGCCCGCCATGGCCTCGATCAGGGGGCGGTAGATGGCTTCCTGCCTGTCTTCATCGGGCAGGGTTTCAGCGTTCATGAACAGGAATTCGCTGCGCAGCAGCCCGATGCCCGCGGCACCGGACTGCGCGATCATGGGCAGTTCGGCCGGGATTTCCAGATTGGCCTGCAGCGTCACCACCTCCCCGCTGGAAAGGCGGGCAGGCAGGCGGCGCAGGCGGCCAAGCATCTGCCGCTCCCGCGCGTAGGCGGCGACATCCACCTTCGCCGCCGCCGCTGTGCGGGTGGAAGGCCGGATGACGACCCGCCCGGTCGTGCCATCCACCACCAGCCGCGTGCGCCGCCCGATCTGCGCCAGCAGCCCATGGGCGGCCAGTACAGCCGGAATGCCAAGGGCGCGGAGCAGGATGGCGGTATGGCCCGTGCTGCCGCCTTCTTCCGTTACCACAGCGGCAATGCGGGAGGGATCGATCAGGGCGGCGTCGGCGGGGCGGAGTTGTTCAGCCACCAGGATGGCCCCGTCAGGCAGCGTGGAAAAGGAACGGTAGGGCGTGCCGCTGAGGTTGCGGACCAGCCTGCGCCCGATTTCACGGAATTCGCCAGCGCGACGGCGCGCGGCCACCGCGTCCTCTCCCTCGGGCGCGGGGCGGCCGGGCGGGGCGAGCATGACGGTGGCCAGTGCCTCGGTTTCCTGCAGGACTGCGGCTTCGGCCACCATGCCCTGCGCCAGCCGGGCCTCTATGCCGCGCCGCAGGCGGGAGGGACCAAGCATGCGGCGGTAGACTTCCAGCAGCGAGCCGATTTCCACCTGACCGTCCTCGGGCAGCAGGGCCAGGCGTTCGTGCAGCCTGCGCAACTGGGCGGCGGAGCGGCCGATCGCCTCATGCAGGCGGGTGCGTTCGTGTTCGGGGTCGCAGTCACGCCGCGCGGTATCAACCGGCGGTGGCACGGGTTCATGCGCGACGGCGGCATGGCCGATGGCAACACCGGGGGAGACGGGCTGCCCCTCCAGCCGGACTTCGCCACTACGCGGACCACGCGCGGGACGACGTTCAGCCGTCTTCATCAAAACCGGCCCCGACCAGTCTGACAAGGGCCGCGAGTGCGGGCGCCCCCTGCGGGCCGCGTGCCGTAATGCCGATTGTCTCGCCCCTGCCGGCACCCAGCATCATGAGCCCCATGATCGAATGCCCCGACACCGTCATGCCCGCATGGGTCACGTCGATCTCCGCCGCGTATTTTTCCGCCATGGTCACGAATTTCGCGGCGGCGCGTGCGTGCAGCCCGCGCTGGTTCACGATTTCCACATCCACGCGTACGGCCGTGCCCTGCGCCATGGGGTCAGCCACCATGGCCTGCCACGCTGTCCGCCTCACCCGCCACGCATTCGCCCGCACCCGTCAGGCACGCGGCCGGCAGGTGGGAGGCAACCGAGATGTAGCGCCGCCCCGCTTCTTCCGCACCACTCAGGCATTCACGCATGCCCGCGTGCCCGCGCATCTGCGCAAGCTTGACCAGCATGGGCATGTTCACCCCCGTCAGTACTTCCACCCGGTCGTTTTCCAGCACCGATACCGCAACGTTGGAGGGCGTGCTGCCGAACATGTCGGTCAGCAGGATGACGCCCTGCCCGCTATCAACCGAGTCGATGGCCTGCTGCAGCGCAAGCCTGCACGTACCGGGCAGCGTGGTCGCGGTGACGTTGAACACCGCCGCCTGCGCCTGCGGGCCGACAACATGTTCGAGTTCCCCCTTCAGGGTCTCGCCCAGGACACCATGCATGACGAATACAAGACCGATCATTTCCGGGGTGTCTGCTCCGTTGTTTCCGCCTGCCCGCGCGGGCGGCTGGCCCAGCGCCAGCTGCTGCGGCCCTGCCGGGCCAGTTCACGATGCATGATCACCACCGGCCACGCATCATGATGGGGGCTGCCCACCTGCTGCGCAAGCCTGAGCGCCATCGCTTCCACCAGGGTTACGGAGCGGTGCCGCCCGCCCGAACAGCCTATGGCGATGGTGGCGTATTTCTTTCCCTCGCGCACGAAGCGCGGCAGCACCAGTTCCAGCAGGCCGACCATCCGGTCGAGGAATTCCTGGTAATCGGGGTCGCGCGCCACATATTCGGCCACCGGCGCATCCAGCCCGGTCATGGCCGAAAGTGCCGGGTCATAATAGGGGTTGGTCAGGAAGCGGGCGTCGAACACCATGTCCGCCTCCCGCGGGACACCGGCGGGAAAGGCGAAGGACATCAGCGCCACCGTCAGCCCGTCCAGCCCGCCTGCCGACCATTCGCCAAACCGGGCCTCCACCAGCTGCCGCAGTTCGGGCGGCGGCAGGTCGGAGGTATCGATCACCACGTCGGCGGCTTCGCGCAGGGGGGAGGTAAGGGGAATTTCCGCCTCGATCCCTTCCTTTACGGTGCCGTGCACGGCCTGCGGATGGCGCCTGCGGGTGGCGGTATACCGGCGCAGGAGCACGCTTTCCTCCGCCGTGGCGTAGATCAGTTCCGCATTCAGCGCCGGATTGACACGCAGCCGCGCAAGGGCGGCCAGCACGGCGGAGGCATCGAACCCGCGCGTACGCGAATCCACCCCGATCGCGACCGGCCGCTCGGCGCGGGCGACAATCTCGTCCAGCATGCCAAGGGGGGGATTGTCGATCACCTCATGCCCCAGATCCTCCAGAATACGGAGAATCGAGGACTTGCCTGCCCCGGACAGACCGGTCACAAGCAGGATGCGACGGGGGAGCGGTGTGTCTTCACGCATGGTGTCAGTCACGCAAAACCCTGTTTCCTGTCAGCCATATGCCGGGTGACACATCGCTGTATCATGGCGGTGCCGAAACATGTTCCAGCATCCATTCTCCCCCGAATGGACAATAATAAAAAGGGGCTGCGGCATCACATCTCTCCATCATCGAGCAACTGCCTGTATCCGGCAACGCAGTCCAGTATCAACCCGACCCGCGCCACGGCGGAAGGCTGTGCGGGATCAAGCAGGAATTCCGGCTGGCCCGTCACCGCATCACGCCCGGGCGGTGGCGGCAGGCGGGGCGCGTGGTCGCGTGATGAAACCAGCCGCGCCACGGCGGCGACACGCACGGGCCCATGCCATGCCATGCGCACGATTCCGATGCCGCGTACCTCCAGCAGTCCGGCCAGGGCGGGCGGGGCACTGGCCCACGGCCCGCGCAGGCAGACACGGTCATCCGCAACCAGCCCGTAGCCCGCATCCACCAGCCGCAGCAGCAGATCCGACTTGTCCGCCCCGGACGGGCCGACAAGCAGGATGCCCTGCGCCCCCCGCGCGGCACAGGAGGCATGGATCTGGACCGGCTCATTCATGCCATATGGCCTATCGGGAAACGGGCTTTTGCGGGAAAGGAAAAATTTTTCATGGACAAAACATGACCGCTTTGTGATTTTGGGGTTAATGGAAGAAAATACACCGTTCCACCCCCCGGCAGAGGTACACATCCGGCATCTGACCGGTGAGGACATGCAGACAGGAACATTCTCCCCCGATCTTTTTCCCCAGATCCGCCAAGCACTCGCCACGGGCATGGCCCGGCTGGCACGGCAGGGGATGGGGGCGGACAATGTGACCCGCATCGTGTTCACGCTCTGCGCGACTGACGGTTTCGCGGCCTGTTTCCCGCTGCTCAATGACCTGTTCGGCCGCACCTGCCCGGCCACGACGCTGCGTCTGGTCAGCCCCTTCACCCAGCCCGGAAAGCTGGCGGAAATCGAACTGATCGCGCTGCCCGCGCAGGATGCGGAACAGTAAACGGCCCGCGCGGATCAGGCCGGACATCGTTCATGACGGAATTTTCAAGAGAAGGATGGTGGTGGAGCTGAGGGGAATCGAACCCCTGACCTCCTCATTGCGAACGAAGCGCTCTCCCATCTGAGCTACAGCCCCACAATCCTCGCGTGATAAATACCCATGGGCCGGTGCAAGTCAAGATGCATTTTGCCCGGCCACATCCTTTCCAGCCAGCCATGACGCGTTCATGATGGTTGTATGGGAACCGTACGGACACTAGATTCAGCTTCCCGTGCTTCATGAAAGTTGGCCCGTTGCTCACCATCATCTTCAATCTGCTGTTCGAACTTATCCAGCTTTATACATGGGTCGTGCTGCTGGCATGCATCTTCAGCTTCCTGCTGGGGTTCGGCATCCTGGACCCGCGCAACCGGATCGTGTGGAACATTTCCAATTTCCTGTACCGCATGACCGAACCGGTGCTGCAGCCGATCCGCAACATGCTGCCCAATATCGCCAATATCGATCTCAGCCCGCTCGTGCTGCTGCTGCTCATCCAGTACGTGCTGATGCCGGTGCTGGGCAAGGTGTATGGCATGCTTATGGTCGGTATTGCATAAAAGCCATGGCTGCGGGCTATCCCCGCCTGTTACGCGAAGGGTATGATGGGGCGATGGCCCCGGGGTTCCTTCGGGCCGGATTTCAGGAGTTGTGACTAGATGAAAAAAACGAACCGTTTCCTGGCACTCATCGCGGCACTGCCGCTTGCGGCGGCGCTGTCGGGCGCACCGGCCCATGCGCAGGGCTTTGGCGGGCTGGGGGGCTCCTCCTCCGGTGGGCTGGGCAACGCGGCCAGCCTGCTTTCGGGCAGCGGGGTCAACATCCCCTCCGTCTCGTCACTGCCCTCGTCCAATGTCACGGGCCTGCTGAGCTACTGCGTGCAGAACAACTACCTGCAGGGCAACAGCCCCTCCACCCTGCTGTCCTCGCTCAAGCAGAAGTCGGGGCTGGATACGTCGGGCAGCCAGTACACCAATGGCCAGAACGGTATTCTCGATACCGGCAACGGCAACACCTTCTCGCTTTCCTCGCTGGAGGGGAACCTGAAGCAGAAGGCCACCAAGAAGGTGTGCAGCGCCGTGCTGAAGCAGGGCAAGTCCCTGCTCTGAAGCCGGTCCGGATGTGCCGCCCGTTCATTCAGAACGGGCGGACCACCACCATGATCACGATGATCATCATGAGAACGGTCGGCACCTCGTTCGCCATGCGGTAGAACCGTTCGGGCCGCGTATTGCGGTCACTGGCGAAATCCCGCCGCCACCGCCCGCATGCCCCGTTGAATCCCGCCATGGCCAGAACGCAGGCCAGCTTGGTCAGCCACCAGCCGGAATGCCAGTCGACCACGCCGGGAATGGATGACAGCAGCCCGCCAAAAATGAAGGTGCTGATCATGGCCGGCGTGGTGATGAAGCGCAGCAGCTTGTATTCCATCACCTTGAAGCGTGCGGATTCAGCCGATCCCGCCGCCACCTGGCAATGATAGACAAACAGGCGCGGCAGGTAGAACAGTCCCGCCATCCACGCAATGAACGACATGATGTGGAATGCCTTGAGCCACAGCATCCACGGCGCAAGCAGGTCAGCCACGTCCGCTCCCTCCCCTGCCCTGGCTGGTCAGGATGCGGCGCAGCAGCGGCACGAATTCATCCAGATGCGTAATGCGCAGCAGTCCCGGCCATGTGGGTGCCGGCAGATCCGCGGGCCGCAGCAGCACACAGCCCATGCCTGCCGCCTGTGCGGCGCGGGCGCCGGTATCGGTATCTTCCAGCACGATGCAGTTGCCCGGCGGCACGCCCTGCGCCTCTGCCCCCGCCAGGTAGACCGCGGGATCGGGCTTGGGCTGGCCCATGTCGCGCGCGGAGTGGATGACTTCGGGGGCAATCAGTCCATCCAGCCCGGTGCGGCCGAATTTGGCCTCCATCTCCGCCACCGAGGAATTGGAACCGATGCGGTAGGGCAGGCCCAGCGCCGCGACACCCCGCAGCATGGCGGCCGCACCATCAATGGTTTCCGCCTCGTTGCGCATCAGGGTAACAAGATTGCGCTGCATCCGGGCGGGCCAGTCTTCAGGCTGGGCAATGCCCTCCGCCTGTTCGATCTCGTGTTTGAGTGCCGTCAGCGCGTGACCGGCAAAGCGGTGGATGGCGTCCTCGTCACTGATCTCACGGCCATACTGCCGCAGGTCGCGGGCGATCATGCGGCATGACGGACCTTCGCTGTCGATCAGGACCCCGTCACAGTCGAAAATGACCAGTTCAAGCGCGCCATCGGGGCGCAGGGCGGCTGGCAGCATGATGTCAGACCTCCCTGATGGTGCGGATCAGGTCACCCACATGTTCCGGCGGGGTAGAGGGGATCACGCCGTGACCGAGATTGAAGACATGCGGCCGTCCCTTCATGGCATCGCGGATGGCACGGGCCTCGGCGCGCATGCCCTCACCGCCCGCCAGCACGCGGATCGGGTCGAGATTGCCCTGCAGCACCAGCGTGTCCGGCACCTTTTCCGCCACGGCCTTCATGTCGGCCCCGGTATCAAGCGCCATGGCGTTCACGCCCGTCACATGCCCGTATTCGATCGCCATCAGCCCGCCCAGGCGGGGAAAGCCGATGACCGGCACGCCGGGGTGGCGGGCATTGATGATTTCGGTAATGCGCCGTGCGGGTTCGATCACATGCCTGCGGAACTGCGAGGGCGGCAGCAGGCCGGACCAGCTGTCGAACAGCATCACGGCCTCGGCCCCGGCCTCGATCTGGGCACAGAGCATGTCGGCGGTGGAGGTGGTGAGCAGGTCGATCAGCCGGTCAAAGAACGCGGGATCGGTATAGGCCAGCCTGCGTGTCTCCTCGAACTCGCGCGAGCCATGGCCTTCCACCATGTAGCAGGCCACCGTGAAGGGGGCGCCCGCAAACCCGATCAGCGTGACCTGTCCCGGTTCAGCCGGACCGATCGCCTCGGGTCCGTCAACAGCCTTGCGCAGCCGCCCCAGCGTTTCCATGACCGGCTGGACCGCCCTGGCCACCCGCGTGGGATCGAGTCGCTCCAGATCGGCCATCGAACGCACCGGCCCCAGAACCGGGCCACGCCCGGCCACGAATTCCAGTGACTGTCCCATCGCCCATGGCAGGATCAGGATATCGGAGAACAGGATGGCCCCGTCCATGCCAAAGCGGCGGATGGGCTGCAGCGTGATCTCGACCGCCATGTCGGGGGTCATGCAGCGGGTGATGAAATCGGCTTTTTCACGCAGGGCCCGGAATTCCGGCAGGAACCGGCCCGCCTGCCGCATCAGCCATACCGGAGGTGGCCATGTTGCCTCTCCCAACAGGGTGGCAAGCAGGGGTTTGCGTGTTTCAGTCATTGATCCGTCGTTCTGTTTCGTTGTGGCCGGACTATCTCGTACTTTGCCAGCCACGGATAGCGGGCAGGGACACCGCGCGCGCCTTTCAAAACAATAAAAGAAAAGAGAAAGAAATTTTTGGGGGTGTTTTAAGTGCTGTGAGTCATGGGGTACCCACGTTTCCGAAAATGTACCCCATTTTTCCCACAGGGGGTACAGTTTCCGACTCCAAGGATTCCCGGGGGGGGTGGCGGGTTATCCAGATTGTACCGACATAAGGCTGTGTACAACCCACCGCGAATGGACATGTACCCGTTGTCCCCGGTACTCGGTACGGCACAGAACTGTCTGGAGTACTATCCCCATGTACCCCAGTACTCCTGAGCCGGAAATTTTATCTTTCACTTCCACAGTACGGAGCATGCGATGGCGGACGACTCGAATTTAGTACTAAAGGCCACGTCATTACAGGCGGAGTCGCCCCGGATAGTACTGGCCAGCCGTTCCGGCGCACGGCGTGCCCTGCTGGATTCGGCGCGGATCAGGGCGGATTTTCAGGCCGCCGATGTGGATGAGCACGCCATCCGCGACCGGTGCCGCGCGCAGGGGCTGGATGCCAGCCAGACCGCCCGCGCCCTGGCCCGCGCAAAGGCCGGTGCCATCACGGCCCCCCCCGGCGCGCTGGTCATCGGGGCGGACCAGATCCTGACCTGTAATGGCACATGGTTCGACAAGCCGGAAAACCGCGACGAAGCCCGCCGTCACCTCCGCCACCTGCGCGGTCAGCCGCATGTGCTGCATACGGCGGTGGTGATGATGCGGGACGGATGCGAAATCTGGGGGCATGTTGCCTGTCCGGTGCTGCATATGCGCGATTTCAGCGATTCCTTTCTTGAGCATTATCTGCACGGCGAAGGGGATGCCATCCTTGCCTGCGTGGGGTGCTACCGGCTGGAGGGCATGGGCATCCAGCTTTTTTCACGCATTGAAGGGGAGTATTCCGCCATTCTTGGCCTGCCGATGCTGGCGCTGCTGGAGGCGTTGCGTGGACAGGGAATCATCTTGCAATAAATCGATTCCGGAGGGGTTGCATTGCCCCGGGCTTACGGTTATACCCCCGGAACCGGACCACGCCGGGGCATGGAAATGACCCGGTCGATGGAACAAGTGGGGCCATAGCTCAGTTGGGAGAGCGCCTGAATGGCATTCAGGAGGTCAGGGGTTCGACTCCCCTTGGCTCCACCAGATTCCTTGTCTGGTACCCCCCATTTTCAAAAAATGAAGTTGGTCTGATCGTTTCATCCACATGGATGCGGCGCCTTGTGTCCTGCCTTAATCACTTTGTAACGCCTGCCGCGTAAAAACTGCATTTCAGAGTAATGAAACGAAAACCGGTCCGGCCCGTCAGGCCCGGTCCGGTTTCAGGACGGACCTGAATGCAGAGTGATACAGGGTGCGGATTCCCCCTTGCCAGTGACGGAAATGGTCCGGCTGTGGGTATCCGATATGTTTGAGCATGATCATGGCGTTGCCGTGTCAGCGCCCGTCGCGCCATCGGCGCATGACGGGGCCCTGACGGCCCGAATGCTTCCGGTCGACGGCATGCTGCTGCTGGAACCTGCGGCACGTGCCGGGTGTGGCAAGGATGGCCGCGCGGCCTGTCATGCCCTTGTCCATGCCGGGATTGCCGTAACCGAGCATTTCATGCGCTACAGCCAGGTCAGCAGCTATGGCCGCAATGTCGTGCACGGGTTGCACTGTCAGTTGCCGCCCTGTGCGCAGGGCAGGCTCATGCACTGCAGCCGGGGTGCGATATGGGCGGTCGGGGTGGATGTGCGCACCGGCTCACGCAGTTTCGGGCAATGGGCTGGTCAGACCCTGAGTGCTGAAAACGGCCACCAGCTCTGGATTCCACCGGGTTTCCTGCATGGCCTGTGCAGCCTGCATGAGGATACGGAGGTCATCTGCCGCCATACTCGGCCCTCCGCCCCTTCATGCGAACGTGCCATACGCTGGAATGACGGGATACTGGGCGTGGACTGGCCGGTCACGGACCGGCAGGCCGTCCTCTTCCCCAGTGATGGGCAGGCTCCTTCCTTTTCCAATGTCATTGACTGGTTTTTCTGTTCATGATGGCGATCCGCTCCTCCCACATGGCTCCTGCGGGCCTGCGTATTCTGGTAACCGGTGGTTCAGGCCAGCTTGCCCGTGCCCTGCGCCTGCGTGGCGGTGATGCGGTGACGGTCGTCGGGCGGCCCCGGTTCGATTTCGACCAGCCTGACACCGTGGTGCGCGTCATGCACGATATCCGGCCCGACCTGGTCATCAATGCCGCCGCATGGACCGCGGTGGACGCGGCCGAGGAACAGCATGCCCGTGCCCGCCAGGCCAATGCGGAAGGTCCCGCCCTGCTGGCATTGCTGTGCGCGGGGCAGGCCGTGCCCCTGCTGCATGTTTCGACGGATTACGTGTTCAGCGGTGACAAGGGCAGCCCGTATGTGGAAACGGACCCCACCGACCCGCAAAACGTCTATGGAAGCACAAAGGCGGAGGGCGAAAAGGCGGTCCTCACAGCCTGCGCGCAGGCCATGGTGGTGCGTACGGCGTGGGTCTATGGCCCGCATGGCCGCAATTTCGTCCGCACAATGCTGGATGCCGCCCGCACGAAATCACGGCTTGAGGTCGTGTCCGACCAGTCGGGCAATCCCACCAGCACCCTCGATCTGGCCGATGCGCTTCTGCAGGTGGCGATGCGGATACGGCAGACCGGCTGGCGCCCCGGCTACCGGGGCGTGTTCCATGCCGTGGGCGGGGGAAGTGCCACGTGGCATGAACTGGCCTGCGCGGCCGTGGCACAGGCGGGTCGCCATGGCCATCCTGTGCCGTCCGTCACGCCAATCACCACAGCGGACTGGCCAACACCCGCCCCCCGTCCCATCGATGCCCGGCTTGACTGCGGGCGGCTCAGGCAGGTTTTCGGGATTGAACTGCCCCACTGGCGCGACAGTCTGGGTCCGGTGGTCGACACCATGCTTGGCCATGACCGGCAGTTCGGTCAGGTCGAGTGATCGAGTTCATCCAGTTCGATCATGCCTGCCTCCCCTGTCTGTGGCGGGGGAAGGACGGGCATGGCATGTGCGGTTGCATGATCACCCGGATGCAGCCTGCGTACCACGGTAAAGGCGGTCATGACCGCGCATGAACCGAACAGTATGCTGCCCAGCACCTGCCCCACCTGCACGCCGCCGGGGCCGAATTTCATGCCAAGCCAGACAAACGGCACGGTACCCAGCGTAGCCCGCCCCCAGTTGAACAGGGTGGAATAAAGCGGGAAACCAAGGTTGTTGAAGGCTGCATTGGCCACGAACAGCATACCGATGAAGACATAACCGGCAATGGTCCAGTTACAGAACAGATGGATCAGCATGGCGGCGGTGCCCTGTGCCGAGAAAACCCGCACCACCATGTCCTGTGTTAAGAACAGGATGCACCACGTGATGGCCACGCACCCCGCGACCAGCCATAGCGAGGCCACCAGCGTCGCACGCACCCGGCCCAGTTGTCCCGCGCCAAGATTTTGCGACATGATCGGCCCGACCGATCCCGTCAGCGCGAAGACAAAGGCAAAGGCAACCGGCACGATCCGCTCGATGGTGGCCTGTCCCGCTATGGCCGCCAGTCCGAAGCCTGCCATGGCGTGGGTCACGAATATGCTGCTGACCGGCGTTGCCAGGTTGGTCAGGATGGCGGGCATGGCCACCTCCCCCACCAGTTTCGTATCCGCCAGCACATGCGTGCGCACGGGCCAGGCCAGCAGGCCATGCCGGCGCACGCAGCGAAAACCGACAAGGGCCACGAAGGCGCGGGAGAACACGGTGCTGATCGCCGCCCCTTCCAGCCCCAGTCCCAGCCCCACGATCAGCAGCGGATCCATGATGGCCGAAACCATGGCCCCCAGCAGCGTGACATTCATGGAAATGCGGGCGGCACCTATGGCGCGCAGCAGGGCGGAACACCCCATGCCCGCCGCGATCAGCGGCAGTCCGGGGGATACGATCTCCAGGAAAAGGGTGGCCTGCCGCGCCGCATCCCCCTTTGCCCCCAGCATGGCCAGAAGAGGTGCGGCAAGCCACGCCGTGACCAGGCCGATCAGCAGGCAGCTTGCCATTATGACAATGCCGAAGGACGAGGCCACGCGCCGCGCCTGCTCGATCCTGCCCGCACCGATCAGCCTGCCGCTGATCGCCCCGATGCCGATTGACAGGCCAATGGACACGGCAATCTGCACGTAGCTGACCACGCCGGAAAAACCGATGGCCGCCGTCAGCGCCGGGTTCCCCAGCCAGGCGATGTAGAACAGGTTGAGCAGATCGACCGTGAACACGGTCATGAGACCAATGGCCCCCGTCCCCGCCATGACCACGACATGACGCACAATGCTGCCGGTGCAGAATGTAGCCTTTGGTCGTGTTGCGGGTGCTGCCCCCATGGGGTGGTCCTGTCTGCTGGGCGTTCATGCTGCCGGCCATGGCTGTGCCGTGGCATGGCCATATGATGCGGGGCAATGAAATCCGGCACAAGGCCCCCCGTGTGCACCACTTTTTGTGTCATGGCAGAAAAGTGGCGTGCTGTTCTTTATATATTGATGTCCCATTGTGCGGTGCAAAATAAACAGTTGAATTGTGCAGCGCAAAAAAAGTAAAATTTCATTTTTATTTATGTTTATTGTTGACCTGATAAAATAAGCATGGCATACAGAATCACACGAGGCCAGCAGGCTTCCATAAATACCAAGAATATCCGGTAAAGATACCGGACAGGACGCGGTGGCAGAAATGCCAGCATCCCACTAACAGGGTTCCCTTTTATTGGGGAACCCTGTTTTTTTACGTATGGCAATCAGTAACGGGTGCCATCCGTCTTTTACGTATCTGGTCCGTCCGGGCTTTCACTACGCTATGGCGGGCGTCGGCACCTGCTGGCGCCATTCCGCCAAGGGAGCCATACCAATGTCCAGACTGACAGCGGCCGAACGCAATGCCCTGCCTGATTCAGCCTTTGCCCTGCCCGGCCGGCGTTATCCGATACCCGACGCCACCCATGCGCGCGATGCGCTGGCCCGTGCCAGCGAAATGCTGCATCGCGGCGACCTGACACGCGAAGAGTATGACACGATCGTTTTACGTGCCCACGCCGTGCTGGAAAACGAATAGCCGCCCCATGAAAAAAAGGGGGCGCGGACCATCTTCCGGCCCGCGCCCCCCTTCGGGCCTGCATGGAGTCGAAAGGCGTCAGCCCGCCTTGTCCAGTTCCGCCTCAAGCTGCGGCAGAATGGTGAACAGGTCGCCCACGATCCCGTAATCCGCCACCTGGAAGATCGGTGCTTCAGGGTCCTTGTTGACGGCAACGATCACCTTGCTGTCCTTCATGCCCGCAAGATGCTGGATCGCGCCCGATATGCCCAGCGCGATATACAGTTCGGGGGCCACGATCTTGCCGGTCTGGCCAACCTGGTATTCGTTGGGCACGAAACCCTTGTCCACCGCGGCGCGCGACGCGCCAATGGCGGCGCCAAGACGGTCGGCCAGCGGTTCGAGGAGCTTGAAGTTCTCCCCGTTCTGCATGCCGTTGCCGCCCGAGACCACGACACGGGCGGATTCCAGTTCCGGGCGTTCGGACTTGGACAGTTCCGTGCTGACAAAGGTCGAGCCACCGGGGCCTGCCGGCAGGGCCACGTCCTCGATCACCGCATTGCCGCCTTCGGCAGCCACCGGCTCGAAGGCGGAAGCACGCACGGTGATGATCTTCTTCGCATCGGCCGATTTCACGGTGGCCAGCGCGCTGCCCGCATAGATCGGGCGGACGAAGGTGTCGGCATCGTTGATTGCGACAATATCGGGAATCGGCTGCACATCCAGCAATGCTGCCGCACGGGGCAGCACGTTCTTCGCCATGGCGGACGACGTGGCGAGGATATGGGTATAACCCGCGGCAAGCTGCGCCAGCAGGGCCGCAACCGGCTCGGCCAGTTCGCTGCTGCCGGTCGTGTCGGTGACCTGCAGCACCTTTTTCACGCCGGGAATGGCGGCGGCCGACCTTGCGGCGGCAACTGCGTCCGGTCCGGTGACCAGCACATCGACATCACCCAGCTGGCTGGCGGCCGCAATGGCCGAGCGTGAAGCCTGCCGGATCACGCCGCCTTCATGATCAAGGAAAACGAGTACGGTCATGATCAGATCACCTTTGCTTCGTTACGCAGGCGCGACACCAGTTCCGCCGCCGAGTCGAGCTTTATGCCCGCCTTGCGTTCCGGTGGTTCGGCAACCGAGACCACGCTCAGGCGCGGCGTCATGTCCACGCCCAGATCGGCGGGCGTGAGCTTTTCCATCGGCTTCTTGCGCGCCTTCATGATGTTGGGCAGCGAGGCATAGCGCGGTTCGTTCAGGCGCAGGTCAGCGGTGATGATGGCGGGCAGCGCCAGTCTGATGGTCTGCAGGCCGCCATCGATCTCACGCGTCACGGTCACGCCGCCATCGGCCACGTCCACCTTGGAGGCAAAGGTCGCCTGCGGCCGGTCCAGCAGTCCCGCCAGCATCTGGCCGGTGGCGTTCATGTCATCATCGATGGCCTGCTTGCCCAGGATGACGAGATCAGGCTTTTCCCTTTCCACCAGCGCCCTGAGTACCTTGGCCACCGCCAGCGGTTCGGTCACCACGTCGGTTTCCACCAGGATCGCGCGATCCGCACCCATGGCCATGGCCGTGCGCAGGGTGTCCTGTGCCTTGGCCTCGCCAATGGAGACGGCGATGATCTCGCTCACCACGCCTTTTTCCTTCAGGCGCACGGCTTCCTCGACCGCGATCTCGTCAAACGGATTCATGGACATCTTGACGCCAGCGGTTTCCACGCCGGAACCATCGGCCTTCACGCGCGGCTTGATGTTGTAATCAATCACGCGCTTAACGGGTACAAGAACCTTCATTGCATATTTGCCTGTCTGTCTTCGGATAAGGGCAATCGGTGTGGCGGGTACATACCGTACCCGCCATCCAATTACATCCCACCCGGATAGTTCGGGCCGCCCGCGCCCTCCGGCGTGGCCCAGTCGATGTTCTGGGCCGGGTCCTTGATGTCGCAGGTCTTGCAGTGCACGCAGTTCTGCGCGTTGATCTGCAGGCGCGGGTCGGTGGCTTCATCCGCCACCTCATACACGCCCGCCGGGCAGTAACGGCTTTCGGGGGCGCGGAACACGTCCCAGTTCACCGTTTTCCACAGCGACATGTTGCGTACCTTCAGGTGGACCGGCTGGTCTTCCTCGTGGTTGGTGCTGGACAGGAACACGGATGAAAGACGGTCGAAGGTGATCTTGCCGTCAGGCTTGGGGTAGTTGATCTTCGGCGAGATCGAGGCCGGTTCTAGCACCTCGTTATCGGCGTGGCGGGTGTGCAGCGTCCACGGCGCGCGGCCGCGCAGCAGCATGGCGTCGATGCCGGAATACAGCGCGCCGCCCTTCATGCCGAATCTGGCGAAGGCGGGGCGGATGTTGCGCACCGCGCGCAGTTCGGCCCACAGCCAGGAATCCTTGATGCGGCGCGTGTACGAACCCGGTTCGACCCGGCTGGTGGCCAGTGCTTCGGCCACGGCTTCGGCCGCGAGCATGCCGGACTTCATGGCCGTGTGGGTACCCTTGATCTTGGGCACGTTGAGGAAGCCCGCCGTATCGCCAATCAGCGCCCCACCGGGGAAGGTCAGGCGCGGGATGGACTGGATGCCCCCTTCGGACAGCGCGCGCGCGCCATAGGCGATGCGGCGGCCACCCTCGAAATACGGGCGGAAGGCCGGGTGCAGCTTCAGGCGCTGCATTTCTTCGAACGGCGACAGCCAGGTGTTGGGATAATCCAGCCCCGTGACAAACCCGTAGGAGACCAGGTTGTCCCCGAAATGGTACATCCATGCCCCGCCATAGGTCCGGTCATCCAGCGGCCAGCCAAAGCTGTGCTGCACCAGGCCGGGACGGTGCATTTCCTTGGGGATTTCCCACAGTTCCTTGATGCCCAGCCCGTAGGTCTGCGGGTCCACGCCCTTGCGCAGGTTGTACATGGCCGTGACCTGCTTGGTCAGCGATCCACGGCAGCCTTCGGCAAACAGGGTGTATTTCGCGCGCAGTTCCATGCCCGGCGCATAGTTGTCGCCCGGCTGGCCATCGCGGCCCACGCCCATGTCGCCCGTTGCGACACCCGTCACCCGGCCGCTGTCATCGACCAGCACTTCCGCCCCCGCGAAGCCGGGATAGATCTCGACGCCCAGTTCCTCGGCACGGCCGGCAAGCCAGCGGCACAGGTCGCCAAGGCTTACGATGTAATTGCCGTGGTTGCTCATATGCGGCATCACGCGGTCAAGATAGGGAACTTCGAGACTGCCCTTTTCCGTCAGGTAGAGCATCTGCTCTTCCGTCACGGCGGTGTTGAGCGGTGCGCCTTCCTCACGCCAGTGCGGCAGGAGTTCTTCCAGCGCGCGTGGTTCGATCACGGCGCCGGACAGGATATGGGCGCCAATTTCGCTGCCCTTCTCGATCAGGCATACGCTGGCCTCGGGGGCAACCTGCCGCAGCCGGATCGCCGCGGCCAGGCCCGATGGGCCACCGCCGACAATAACGACATCGAATTCCATAGTCTCGCGCGTGGTCTCGCTCATACCTCTGTTGTCCTCATTGCGTCATGACCGGGATGACATACGGTAAATGTTACACGGGATAGACGTGCTTCCTAGAACCGTTTGGTACCTGAATAAAGACCTGTTGCACATTCCGTTCCCGTGGCCCATGCAGACTGACCCGTCTTGGCATGCACGGGTGGTGCGGCCAGTTCGCCGGTCGCCTGCCATTCGGGGCCGACATAATTGACAATCAGCGTGCGTCGCACCCCGTTGAGCGGGCGTGGCACAAACCCGTGCCACGACTGCGCCGACGGGATGAAAAGCAGCCCGGAATTGAATACGCCCGAAGCACGCGCCACGGGCATGCCCTCTGCTGTCATGATGTCCGTGCCCCAGTCCGCCGCCTGCGCGCCCATGGAGAGCGAGATGAGCAGCGTCAGCCGCTTGGCGCCGATATCGGTATGCGGTTCCAGCCAGAAGCCATCGGTATCCAGACACAGTTCAAGGCGCAGGGACGTGTTTTCAAGCCGGGCCGCGCACCGGGTGGTGAACATGTCGCGGGTACATCGCGCATCAAACAGCCGTGCCAGCCGGTCCAGCGCCGGGCTGGTCGCGCGCAGGGACGGGGTGATGAACAGCCGCTGCCCGTTGCGCCCGGCCCGCTGGCCACCGCTGTCACCGCCGATGAAGCGGGCCCCGGGCCGCCAGGCCATTAGCGCCATTGTTACAGGGGCGGGCAGGACGTCCTGAAGCTGCCAGTGGGGATAGGGCCAGGCAATGGTCGGGCTGGCCTGCAGGGCGGCGATGACGCAGTTGGTGTGCATGGAATGGTTTATGGCCCGGCCTGTCGCGGCATGAAGGATGGGAAGAGGCGTAAAAGCTTCCGGATGCCGCCGTTCTTCAACAGACGGGTCGTTTCCTGAAGTTTCCTGAAAAAAGCTTTACCGGAAACGTCCTTATGGTTTTCCCGGCATTTCAGTCTACAGGGCGCTGGCATGACGGGTGGCGCTGTCAGCCCCCAGATAACGGTCAAAGATCGCGGCCACATGCCGCACGAAGGGCCGCCCCTTTTCCGTAATCCGGATCTGGTGGCCGGTGACCTGCACCAGCCCGTCGCGCGCCATGCCCTGCAGGCGGCCCAGTTCGGGGTCAAGGCTGCTGGCGGGCAGGCCGTGCCGTGCCAGGACCTGCGCCACATCGACCCGCAGGGTGCACATGACCTGTTCTATTATGGCGGCGCGCAGCCGGTCATCGCCGTCCAGCGCTACGCCGCGCACAACCGGCAGGCTGTCCGTATCCTGCGCCATGAGCCGGGCATAGGCGGCGGAGGATACGGCATTCTGCGTCATGCCGCCCGGCAGCGCTGAAATGGCGGATGCACCAATCCCGATCAGGGCGGTGGCGGCATCAACCGTGTAACCCTGAAAATTGCGGTGCAGCGTGCCTGTGGTCATGGCGCGGGCCATGCTGTCGTCAGGATCGGCATAATGGTCCAGCCCCACGGGCACGAAGCCCTCCGCGCGCAGTACGCCATCAATGGCCGCACGCTGTGCCACGCGTTCCGCCGGGCCGGGCAACTGGCCCGTGGGCATCAGGGCCTGACGCTTCTGCTTCCATGGCACATGGGCATAGCCGAACACGGCCAGCCGGTCCGGGCGCAGGCTGGCCACCGCCCGTGCCGTGCGGGCAACGCCCGCCACGTCCTGACGCGGCAGGCCATAGATCAGGTCGATATTGACGGACGCCACGCCCGCCGCGCGCAGGGCGTCCAGACAGTCCCGCGTCTGGTCCCAGCCCTGTATGCGCCCGCAGGCTTCCTGCACGTCCGGGTCCAGGTCCTGCACGCCCATGCTGGCGCGGTTGAAGCCCAGTTCATGCAGCAGCGCAGGATATGCGGGCGGCAGGTGGCGGGGATCGACCTCGATGCTGATTTCGGCATCCGCAGTGATGGTGAAATTCTGGCGTATGGCCTGCATCACCCGGCGCATCGTGCCCACGGGCAGCGTGGTGGGCGTGCCGCCACCCCATTGCAGGTGGCTTATGCTGTGGCCTGGGCCAAGGATCGCCACGACCCGGCGCAGTTCCTCCAGCAGCAGGGCGCCGTAGGCGGCCCGCGCATCCGCATTGCGCAGCACGGCGGTATTGCACCCGCAGAACCGGCATAGCGTGTCACAGAAGGGAACGTGGAGATAAAGGGAAAGTGGCTGCGTGGCCGGCAGGGTGGAGAGCCATGCGCGGCTGTCCGCAGGGCCCACCGCATCGCTGAACTGCGCTGCGGTGGGGTAGCTGGTGTAACGCGGCAGGTTGCCCCCGTAGCGGGAAAGCAGGGTGCTGTCCGCCGCGTTCATGCCATCAGAACCGGTAGGCGATACCGGCGGAGACGACGGTCGGGTCAAGCGAGTCGTGGGCGGTGACACGCACGCTCTCGTTGGAGGTTTCAGCCCATGCATGCATGCGCACGAACATCTGCTTGACGTCGAAGTTGAAGAACCAGTTGCCAACCAGCTGGTAATCCACACCGACATTGACGGACGGGCCACCGGTAAAGCCGGCATTCAGCTTGCCGCCCGCGCCGACCGCGCCGACATTCGCGTTCATGTTGTGGAACCACATGAATGTGCCGCCAACACCCACATACGGGTTCAGGCGCTTGTGCGGACGGAAGTGCCAGGCCACCGTTACCGTGGGGGGCAGGACCCATGCGCTGCCGACATCCGTCTTGCCGCCAGCCATGCCGCCTTCGATCGCGACTTCATGGCGGGTGCTGGTGGCGATCAGGTCCAGCGAGATATTGTCGGTCACGAAGTATTCGAACGTCAGTTCCGGCATGGCCTGGTTGGTGGTCTTGACGCGGGTGCCGTTCAGCGTGGTGAGCGGCAGGCCCTTGCCCTGTTCCCAGACCTTGCTGTCACGGTCTTCGGGCAGTACGCCCACGGCGGACAGGCGGATCATGAAGTCACCACGGCCCAGGCCGATCTTGGTGGAGGAGCAGGTCTCGAAGATGCCGCAATGGCCCTTGGGCTGCGCCACGGCTACCGGGTTGGCAATCGGCGCATTGACGTAGGTGGAAGGCGTCGCGGTCTGCGCATGGACCGCAACGGGTGCGAGGGCCGCAGCACCCAGTGCTGCCGACATGGCGAATTTGCGAATGTTCTTCATCGTGAGCAGACCTTGGTTTTTTCCGTCCGGGTAGAGACGAAGGCGTTAGGAATATTCAATTCAGCTTGATGAGTGCAGAAATCACGGCCACCTAGCATCCGGCTTTGATATGAATCAATCAGGGAGCCTGATGTATTTCCTTATTGCGATCCAGATGAACTGTTCTTTCGGTAATGTGGCCTGATGAACACAGTTTCCGTACCACGCTGTCCCTGGTAACCGTGGGTTTACTGTAGGAAAACGTGCGTATTGCATCGCAGCCCAGTTCGCGCGCCAGTGTTTCCATTGCCGGCAGCAGGGCATTGAGGATCTGCTGCTCCTGGGTGTAGCTGAGTGCGACAATGTAATCCGATGTCAGCGTATCACCCGAGCACAGGTCGAAGCCGCGCCGGAATGTAGCCATGCCACAGGGCGGGCGGCCCTGGCCGTAGCGGGCGACCAGCATGCCCTCGCGCATCCGGGGGCCGGAGCGCGCCATCCTGCGGCCGATACGCACCCATTCGCGCAACGTGATATGCGGAAATGAAATCCTGATGAGGGGATACAGCAGGGGCACATCAGCAAGCTCCAGTCGTCTGACCATGGGCGGGGGCATGACGTACACGCGTCGGGATTTCCTCTGGGCTGGATTTTTGTGAAGGCGAGCAATGGTTACCTTATATTTGCCTTTGGCACGCATTGATTTACATCAAACCATCCGGCATACTCCCGGGTCTTGGCAAATGCATTTTAGTGTATTCTAGGAAGCCAGAGCACGTCCGGTTACTTAAGGCGCCGGAACGCAGGCGCCTGAGAGTGATTGGAAATAGTTATGTCGGATATGCCTTCGTGTCAGTTTGAATCGAGGCCACGGCGTATTGTAATCGGGTCCGGTGGCGTACAGGGGGATTTCTGCACCAGCTGCACCGTGCGCCCCAAAAGCGTATGCAGCGTGATCGAACCGGGCGATATTTCACGTCTGGCCGAAGTCGCGGTGGAAGCCATCGTGCCGCCGGGCCGCGGCTTCATAGAAGAAGGCGCGCCCGCCACCGATTTCTTCAATGTCACGTCAGGCACCGTAAAACTGTTCAAGGCCCTGCCCGACGGGCGGCGGCAGATTACCGGGTTTGCGGCGCCCGGCCATTTCCTCGGCCTGGCGGTGTCGGACAATTACGCCTTCGGGGCGGAAGCGGTCGATACCGTGCGCGTGTGCCGCTTCTCGCGCGACAAGATGAGCGAACTGCTTGACGATTTTCCCAAGCTGGAACGCCGCCTGCTTGAAGAGGCATCCAACGAACTGGTCGCTGCCCAGAACCAGATGCTGCTGCTGGGCCGCAAGACCGCGCGTGAACGTGTGGCCAGCTTCCTGCTGGACCAGATGCACGCCAGCCTGCCGGCAGGGCAGGATGGCAATGGTGGCCGGCTGCACCTGCCCATGACACGGGGCGATATTGCCGATTACCTTGGCCTGACGATCGAGACCGTCAGCCGCACGCTCAGCTGGATGCGTGCCCAAGGTATGATCGAGGTCGGCAAGGGCTACGCCATTACCATCCTGTCGGTCGCCAAGCTGGAAGTGCTGGCCGCCGGAAACGGCTAGTCATCCTGACCGGATGCCATGCCATCCGGGTCAGTGGCCGGGACGCGGGGTTTGGGCGGGGTCGTGCGTGCAGGCCCCCCTACGATATGACCGATGGGGGTCAGGATATCCACATGGTCACAGATGATCTTGAACACCGCCAGCAGCGGCACGGACAGGAACGCCCCGAAAATACCCCATAGCCAGTCCCAGAACATGAGCGACGCCATGACCAGCACCGGGTTGAGCGTGAACCGGCGCGCCAGCACCATGGGGGTTATGGTCTCGCCTTCCGTCAGGTGGATGCACAGATAGATGGCCGGTGGCAGCAGCGCCTGCCACACCGACGGGTAGACGAACAGTCCCACCAGGAAATAGATGATGATGCCCATCATCGGCCCGATGATGGGTATGTAATTGAGCAGGAAGGCCATCACCCCCCACAGCAGCGCGTTGGGCATGCCCAGCAGCCAGCACTGGGCCATGTTCACCAGCCCCACAAGGCTGTTGATGATGGTGATGGTGGCCAGGTACTGCGAGACATTGCGCTCGATCTGGTAGGCGATCTGTACCGCGCGCCGCTTGTCGGCAAAGGTGGGCATGATCTCCACGAACCGCCTGAGCAGGCTGTCCCCCTGTGCCAGCAGGAAGAACAGCATCAGGATCATGGTAAAGAACTGCCCCATGAAGGCCTGCGTGCCCAGCAGGATGGAGGAACTGAACCGGTCCAGCCCCCCCGTGCCCGTGGGGGAAGCCACGACGATGACATGTCCGTCCGCCGTCTGGGATGTGGGGGTTGCAAGGTCGATATGGCCGCCCGCAATGGTCATGAAGTTATGGATGCGGTCGGATGCGCTGGCCAGCAGCTGGAACGGCCCGCGCAGGAAGGCCAGCCGGTCGTACAGGGTATTGAGTGCATCGGGCGCACGCTCCAGCCAGCCGGTGGCGGGCACGGAAATGGCGGTACCCACCGCCCCCACCACGCCGAATACGCACAGGATCAGGCACAGCGCCGCAAGTGGCTTGGGCAGGCGCAGGCGCATGTGCAGGAAGCGCAGCGGTGTTGACAGCAGCAGGTTGACCACCAGCGCCAGGATCATGGGCAGGATGATGGCGGAGGCGAAATACAGCGTGTAGAAAACCGCCAGCACGCTGAGCAGCAGCAGGCATGCGGTGCGCGTGTCGATCCGGCTGTGGCGCATCGCCTCGTTCGCGCGCTGCTGCTGAATCTGTTCATAGGATGGAGGTGGCTTGATCTCGGGCGGCATCAATCAGGTCCTGGCGTTGGCTGGCGTGGCCGGGATGGCCAGGGCGCTTCGTGTGCCGGATTCAACTCTGTCCACGCTGCTTCCTTTATGAAGGTACTGTGGGGACAGGACCAAGGATTTTGGCACATTCCCGCTACGCAGCCATTGCAGGGGCATGGCAGGTACACGCTAAAGTGAAATTTATGGCTCCCCCCTGGCGGACTCACGACTTGAAAGCCCGGTTGGACAGGGTTCAAATACAGCGGAGGGAAGGTGTCTGCCTTCCGCTACTGCAACCAATGGAGAGTCCCATGGCCTGGAATACCCCCAAGATCGTTGAAGTCCCCCTGGGTGCCGAGATCAACAGCTACGTCTGTGGCGAAAAGAAATAAGGAATAGCGCCGCCTGTCTCGCACAGGCGGCGTTTTTCTTTTACACTCTGCGTCCATGATCGACATTATCGTTCTCGGCGCGGCGGCGGGTGGCGGATTTCCGCAATGGAATTCCAATGCTCCCGGTTGCAGGCGGGCCAGGGCCGGCGATCCGGCAGCCCTGCCCCGCACTCAGGCTTCCATCGCCATCAGTGGAGATGGCAAGAACTGGTTCGTGGTCAATGCATCCCCCGACCTGCGGACCCAGATAAACCAGACCCCGGCCCTGCACCCCAGCGAAGGCCTGCGGTCCACGCCCATTGCCGGTGTCATCCTGACCGGCGGTGAGGTGGACACCATCACCGGCCTGCTTACGCTGCGTGAGCGCCAGCCCTTCACCCTGCTGGCAACACCCGAAGTGCTGTCCATGCTGGATGCCAACCCCATTTTCGAAGCCCTGAACCGCGCGGTCGTGACCCGCACGCCCATGGGGCTTGACCAGCCACTGGCGCTGAAGCTGGTCGATGGCACGCCCGCGGGCCTGACCATCGTGCCGTTCGCGGTGCCGGGCAAGGCGCCGCTTTATGCCGAGTCCGGGCCTGACCCCGCAGCCATATGCGAAAATGGCGAGACGGTGGGGCTGGAAATATCTGATGGTAACCATCGCGTCTGTTTCGTGCCGGGCTGCGCGCGCATGACCGACAACCTGCGCGTGCGCCTGCGTGGCGCGGATGCCGTGTTCTTTGACGGCACGCTGTGGGTGGATGACGAGATGGTCCGCGCCGGACTGGGTGAAAAGACCGGCCGCCGCATGGGCCACATGTCCATGGATGGCATGGACGGTACCATCGCCGCCCTGCGGGACCTGGGTATCAGACGCAGGATTTTCATACACATCAACAATTCCAACCCTGTCCTGCTGGCGGACTCGCCCGAACGCGCCGCAGTCGAGGCGGCGGGGTGGGAAATCTCCCATGACGGGATGAGGATTACGGCATGAGCGGAAAACTGCTTTCCCCCGATGAACTCGAGGCCGCACTGCGCGCCATCGGGGCGGAACGCTACCACAACCTGCACCCCTTCCATCGCGCGCTGCATGACGGCAGGCTCAACCGCGCGCAGGTGCAGGCATGGGCGCTCAACCGCTACTACTATCAGGCCAGCATCCCGGCCAAGGATGCCACCCTGCTCGCCCGCCTGCCCACGGCGGAACTGCGGCGTGAATGGCGCCGGCGTCTGGTGGATCATGATGGCGATGCACCGGGTACCGGAGGTGTTGCCCGCTGGCTGAAGCTGACCGACGGGCTGGGGCTGGACCGGGCCTATGTTGAGTCGCTGGAGGGGCTGCTGCCCGCCACGCGCTTTGCGGTGGATGCCTATGTGGCCTTCGTGCGTGACCGCTCCATCCTTGAAGCCATTGCCTCATCGCTGACCGAACTGTTCTCGCCCACCATCATCAGCGAGCGCGTGGCGGGCATGCTGCGCCATTACGACTTCATCACGCCCGAGACGCTGGCCTATTTCCAGCCACGCCTGACGCAGGCCCCGCGGGATTCCGATTTTGCGCTGGGCTATGTAAAGGAACATGCCCGCACGCCCGAACAGCAGAAGGCTGTGCTGGACGCGCTGAAGTTCAAGTGCGGCGTACTGTGGTCCATGCTGGATGAACTGGAATACGCCTACGTCAATCCTGCCCGCATTCCCCCCGGCGCCTTCCGCCCGGATGCGGCATGACCACAGGACTTGCAGACGACAGCATCATCCGTTTCGCGCGCGGGGTCCGGCTCCAGCATGACCGCGTGCGCGAGCGCTGGATCATACAGGCGCCGGAGCGGGCCTTCATTCCCGACCCGATTGCCGCCGAAGTGCTGAAACTGGTCGATGGCGCCCGCACGGTGGGGCAGATCGTGGCCGAACTGGCCAGCCGCTTTGCCGCCCCGGTTGATGTGATCGGGCGCGATGTCCATGTGATGGTCAGTGACCTCATAACCCGGCAGGTGCTGGTCGTATCATGACAGACACACTTCTTTCCCCCATGAGCCTTCTGGCGGAACTGACGCATCGCTGCCCGTTGCAGTGCCCGTACTGTTCCAACCCGCTGGCGCTGGAACCACGGCAGAACGAACTTTCCACTGCCGAATGGATCAGCGTGCTGGACCAGGCGGCGGAAATGGGTGTTCTGCAGGTCCATTTCTCGGGCGGGGAACCGATGAGCCGCCCCGACCTGCCCGACCTGATCCGCCATGCGGTGGGGCTGGGGCTGTACACCAACCTCATTACCTCCGGCGTGCTGCTGAACGAGAAGACATTTCCTGTGCTGGCGGAAGCCGGGCTGGATCACGTCCAGCTTTCCTTTCAGGACATCGACACGGCAAATGCCGAGCATGTGGGCGGCATGAAGGGTGCACAGGCCCGCAAGCTGGAAGCGGCAAGGCTGGTCACGGCCGATGGCATGCCGCTTACGCTGAACTTCGTCATCTACCGCGAAAACGCGCAGCGCGTGCCGCAGATGCTTGACGCCGCCGTGGAAATGGGTGCCCGCCGGGTCGAGATCGCGCATACGCAGTATTATGGCTGGGGGCTTGCCAACCGTGCCGCCCTCATGCCCACGCCGGAACAGCTTGAGCAGACCACGCAGGCGGTGGAAGCGGCACGTAAAAAATACGAAGGCCGCCTGAGCATCGATTACGTCACCCCCGATTACTATGCCGACCGTCCCAAGCCGTGCATGGGCGGCTGGGGGCGGCGGTTCATCAACATCTCGCCTTCGGGCCGGGTGCTGCCGTGCCACGCGGCCGAGACCATCCCCAACGTTACCTTCCCCGATGTGCGGACCGACACACTGGACCATATCTGGCGCGAGGCCCCGCTGTTCACCATGTTCCGGGGCACGGACTGGATGCCCCAGCCCTGTCGCAGCTGCGACCAGCGGGAGAAGGACTGGGGCGGCTGCCGCTGCCAGGCGCTGGCGCTGGCAGGGGATGCGGCCGCAACCGACCCGGTCTGCAGCCGTGCCCCCGACCATGGGCGCGTGCTCGAAGTGCTGGAAACCCTGCCTGCCGAGCCGCCGCCCTTCCGTTACCGCCGGTACGCCCGTGCTACGGATGAGGTCGGCTGACCTCCGGCCTGGACTCCACCCTGGGCAGGCAGATCACGAAGCGCGCGCCCTGCACGTGGCCATCGGCATCCGTGCGGTTTTCCGCGCTGATGGTGCCACGCAGGGCTGTGATGATCTGCTTGCTGATCGACAGGCCAAGGCCGGAATGCTGGCCAAAATTCTCGCTGCTGGGCCGCTCGGAATAAAAACGGTCGAAAATGTTGTCCAGCTTGGCCTGCGGAATGCCGGGGCCATCATCGCTGACCGCGATCTCCACCATGTTGCCCGCAGGGACCGCGCTGAGCAGGATCTTGCCATCGGGCGGTGAGAACGAAATGGCGTTGCCGATCAGGTTGCGCAGCACCTGCACCAGCCGGTCCTCCACCGCCAGCACGGTCAGGCGGCGTTCGGGGCTGTCGCCGCTGCTGGCTACGACCATGTAGGGCTGGCCGGGCTGGCGGGTGGCCTGGTGTATCTCCGCCAGTACCGACAGCAGCGGCACGATGGCCACGGGTTCGGTGCGGGTGCGCGACAGTTCTGCGTCCACGCGGCTGGCATCGGCGATGTCGGTAATCAGCCGGTCGAGTCGGCGGACATCATCGTTGATGATCGACATCAGGCGGCGCTGGCGTTCAGGGTCATCGATACGCAGCAGGCTTTCTATGGCCGAGCGGATGGAGGAAAGCGGGTTCTTGATCTCGTGGCTGACATCGGCGGCAAAGCGCTCGATGGCGTCCATGCGGGCCCATAGCGCATTGGCGCTGTCCTGCAGGGCGCGGGCGACCTCGCCAATCTCGTCGCCACGGGCCAGCAGGCGGTCGGGCACCATGTCCGTCCGGCCCGAGGATTCGCGCATGATATGGGCGGATGCCGCCAGCCGCAGCAGCGGGCGCGCGATGGTCAGCGACAGGTACCATGAAAGCAGGATGGTCAGCGCCAGCGCCATCAGGAACAGCGACAGGATGGAGGACCGCACCGCGAACAGCGAGCGGTCCACGTCACGCGCTTCGCGTGTCAGCTGGATGATGCCTACCGTGGTCTGCCCGTCATCCATCACCGGCTCGGCCACGGTCACCATCAACTGGTGGTTGGCGTTGCGGCGGATATAGGGCGGGATTTCCATGACCCGCGTGCCATCGGGCTGGGTAACCGGCTGGATCGAGGGATCGGAATCCGGTGTGTCCAGCATCATGATCCGCTCCCCCGACAGGGTGGGCAGCTGGGCAAGCAGCCAGTTGTACAGCCGCTCCCCCATGTTGATGGAGGGGGGATAGAGGGGGGAGTGTTCCTCCTCCTCGGCACTGGAAAGCGGGGTTGCCCGGACCGGACTGCCGGGGGGGACGGGCTGGTCGGCCCGGCTGTCGGCCACGACCTGCCCGTCGGGTGCGAACAGGCGGGCATGGGCGCTCGGGCTGGGTTCGGTCAGGCGCAGCAGCAGGGGGCGGGCCAGTCCGGGTTCGAGGGTGATGTCATGGCGTGCCGTGACAATGGCGCTGTGCCCCAGCGCGCCCGCATAGATACGTGCCTGCTCCCGCAGTGCCGAGACCTCGGCCTCCAACAGGCTGTTCTGGAACTGCGTAAGATAGAGCAGCGTCAGCGCCAGCAGCCCCAGCGGCAGGGTGTTGACCAGCAGGATCCGCCGCATGAGCGGGGAGACCAGCCGGGTCCGGTATTCCATGAATTCCGCAACGCTGTTCTGGCTGTCCCCGCTCCACCGGCGCGGGACCAGCCGACGCAGGGGCTGCGGCAGGGGAAGGGAAGACAGGGGGAAACGCGGCATCCGGCGGGGTCATTCTTCCTTGTAGCGGTAGCCGATTCCGTACAGCGTCTCGATCTGGTTGAACGCGTCATCCACCTGGCGGAACTTCTTGCGTACGCGCTTGATGTGGCTGTCGATCGTGCGGTCATCGACATAGATGTTCTCGCCATAGGCGGCATCGATCAGCTGGTCACGCGACTTGACCAGCCCGGGGCGCGCGGCCAGCGCCTTGACCAGCAGGAATTCGGTCACCGTAAGCTGGATGTCCCGGCCATGCCACAGGCACTGGTGGCGGGTCTCGTCCAGCGACAGGGCGCCACGCACCATGGTGCCGGTGGGGCTGATGCCGGCGGCCTCGCTGCGGCTGACCTCGTTGCGGCGCAGCAGCGCGCGGATGCGCTCAAGCAGCAGGCGCTGGGAAAACGGCTTGGTGATATAGTCATCCGCCCCCAGCCGCAGGCCCATGAGCTGGTCCACTTCCTCATCCTTGGAGGACAGGAAGATGACCGGCAGCTGCGAGCGCGCGCGCAGGCGCTGCAGCAGCTCCATTCCGTCCATGCGCGGCATCTTGATGTCGAGCACGGCCAGATCCGCCGGACGGGACGACAGACCGTGCAGCGCACTTTCCCCATCGGTATAGGTGCGGACAATGAAGCCTTCCGCCTCCAGCGTCATCTGCACGGAGGTCAGGATGTTCCGGTCATCGTCAACCAGCACGATTGTCTGTTTCGTTGGCTCCATGGGGGGTCTCTTTTTGCTCCTGTACCGATCCGGTCATGACAGCCGGGACCTTGCCCGGCAGGCGGTTGCAGCATAGCGTCATATCCGCCCGCATGTCATGAGGGGATGCGGGTTCCTGCTTCACTGGAATGACAACGTCATTCCGGCTGCCCCGTTCACGGCAGGTACGTTGCGCAAAATCGGCATGTCTGCCGGGAGCACAATGTCTTGTCCATCGGCCAGCCGTTACCTACTTGTAAGAGCATGAGCGAGAACACAGACCCCAACCCCTTTGCCGGAACCCCAGAGGGCCACGGTAACCCCAACCCCCACGCCGAAGGCCAGCCGGAAGCCCCCGGCGCCGCCTCCGCGCCGGAAGGCCCGCTTGAGGCCCGCATTGCCGAGCTTGAGGCCGAGGTCGCGACCCTGCGTGACAAATGGGTCCGGTCGGAAGCCGAGACCCAGAACGTGCGCAACCGCGCCAAGCGCGATGTGGAGGATGCCCGGCAATACGCCGTGCAGAAATTCGCCAAGGACGTGGTGGAGGCCGCCGACAACCTCAAGCGCGCGGTGGCAAGCCTGCCCCCCGCGACCGAGGGCGAGGACAGCCTGCTGACCCGCATGCGTGAAGGTATCGAGAGCACGGAGCGTTCCTTCATCGGCATTCTCGAACGCAATGGCATCAAGGCGGAAGACGCCAGGGGCAAGCCGTTTGATGCCAACCTGCATCAGGCCATGTCCGAACAGCATAGTGACGAACATGGCCAGGGCACCGTGATGGAGGCCTGGACACCGGCCTGGACGCTGCACGGGCGGCTGCTCAAGCCGGCCATGGTCGTCGTCTCCAAGGGGCCGGCGCAGGCAGGCTGAAATCCTGCCATGGCACGTCCCGATCCTCTTGAAAGGGGGGAGCGGGCTGCCTACATCGGTAATAACAGCCGGGGGGGCCGGCGGATGTGGAACGACAGTCCGCCAGATGCCCCGGACGATAGGAAAGAAAGGGTCTGTCCCGATGCTTCGGGTCCGGACAGGCCGCTGAAAAGGAGAGTATCCATATGAGCAAGGTTATCGGTATCGACCTTGGTACGACCAATTCCTGCGTTGCCGTGCGTGAAGGCAACGAGAACCGCGTGATCGAGAACAGCGAAGGCGCACGCACCACCC
Source organism: Komagataeibacter sp. FNDCF1 (assembly GCF_021295335.1). Classification (NCBI taxonomy): domain Bacteria; kingdom Pseudomonadati; phylum Pseudomonadota; class Alphaproteobacteria; order Acetobacterales; family Acetobacteraceae; genus Komagataeibacter; species Komagataeibacter sp. FNDCF1. The sequence continues at coordinate 2,546,058 of NZ_JAIWOT010000001.1, forward strand.
CGTCCATGGTGGCATTTACCGACAGTGGTGAAATGCTGGTCGGGCAGGCCGCCAAGCGTCAGGCCGTTACCAACCCGGCCAATACCTTGTATGCGGTCAAGCGCCTGATCGGCCGCCGTTATGATGACCCGACGGTTACGAAGGACAAGGAACTTGTCCCGTACGCGATCGTCAAGGGCGACAACGGCGATGCATGGGTGGAAGCACAGGGCAAGAAATACGCCCCCGCGCAGATTTCCGCCTTCATTCTGGGCAAGATGAAGGAAACCGCCGAGTCCTATCTTGGCGAGAAGGTCACGCAGGCGGTCATCACCGTTCCGGCCTACTTCAACGACGCCCAGCGCCAGGCCACCAAGGACGCGGGCCGCATTGCCGGTCTGGAAGTCCTGCGCATCATCAACGAGCCGACGGCGGCAGCCCTCGCCTACGGGCTGGAAAAGAAGAACGGCGGCACCATCGCGGTCTATGACCTTGGTGGCGGCACGTTCGACGTGTCCATCCTCGAGATTTCCGATGGCGTGATCGAGGTGAAGTCCACCAACGGTGACACCTTCCTCGGCGGTGAAGACTTCGATGCCCGCATCATCAGCTACCTGGCTGACGAGTTCAAGCGTGAGCAGGGCATTGACCTGCGGCAGGACAAGCTGGCCCTGCAGCGCCTGAAGGAAGCGGCGGAAAAGGCGAAGATCGAACTCTCCTCCTCCAAGGAGACCGAGATCAACCTGCCCTTCATCACCGCCGATGCGTCCGGCCCGAAGCACCTTGTGCTCAAGCTGACCCGCGCGAAGCTGGAAAGCCTGGTCGATGACCTGATCCAGCGCACGCTGGAGCCCTGCCGTGCGGCCATGAAGGATGCCTCCATCTCCGCAGGCGAGATCGATGAGGTTGTGCTGGTCGGCGGCATGACCCGCATGCCCAAGGTGATCGAGGCGGTCAAGCAGTTCTTCGGCAAGGAACCCGCCCGTAACGTGAACCCCGACGAAGTGGTCGCCATCGGCGCTGCGGTGCAGGGTGCGGTGCTGCAGGGCGATGTCAAGGACCTGCTGCTGCTGGACGTGACCCCGCTGTCGCTGGGTATCGAGACGCTGGGCGGCGTGTTCACCCGCCTGATCGATCGCAACACCACGGTCCCGACCAAGAAGAGCCAGACCTTCTCCACTGCGGAAGATGGCCAGGAAGCCGTGACCATCAAGGTCTATCAGGGTGAGCGTGAGATGGCGGCTGACAACAAGCTGCTGGGTAGCTTCGACCTGACCGGGATTACCAAGGCGCCGCGCGGCGTGCCGCAGATCGAGGTCACGTTCGATATCGACGCCAATGGCATCGTATCCGTCTCCGCCAAGGACAAGGCGACCGGCAAGGAGCAGCAGATCACGGTCAAGGACGACGGTGGTCTGTCCCAGTCCGATATCGATGCGATGATCAAGGACGCCGAAGCGAATGCCGCGGCTGACAAGGCGAGGAAGGAACAGGTCGAGGCCCGCAACCAGGCTGAAGGCCTGACCCATCAGGTCGAGAAGTCGCTTGCTGAAGCCGGTGACAAGGTGCCGGCGGCTGACAAGACCGAGGCGGAAACGGCGATTGCCGAAGTCCGCAAGGCGCTGGAAGGCACCGATGCCGAAGCCCTGAAGACGGCGACCGACCGCCTGACGCAGATTGCGTTGAAGGTTGGCGAGGCTGTCTACAAGGCAGGCCAGCCCGAAGGTGCGGCACCGGGCGCAGCGCCGGGCGGTGCGCCGAAGGACGAGAAGGTGGTCGACGCCGATTTCGAGGACGTGGACGACTCCAAGAAGTCCTGATCGCCGCAAGGCGTCATACAGGCTCCGGAAGGACGGGGTGGGCCCAGATGGGTCCACCCCACCCCTTTCACCAGGGTGGCGCCCGTGCTTCTGTGAAGACGGGCGCTTTTCGTATTCTGAACAACCATTACCCGGAACACGAGGCGCGCGCCGCATGAAGACGGGCCGCTGTGTTTGCTAGAGGATCCCCATGGCCACCAAGATAGATTATTATTCAGTCCTTGAGGTTTCGCGCGATGCCAATGGCGACGAGATCAAGCGGGCGTATCGCAGGCTGGCCATGAAATACCACCCCGACCGCAACCAGGGCGATGCGGAGGCGGAAGACAAGTTCAAGGAAATCAACGAAGCCTATGAAGTCCTGAAGGACGACAGCAAGCGCGCCGCCTATGACCGTTTTGGCCACGCCGCCTTCGAGGGCGGTGGCCCCGGCGCGGGCGCCGGTGGCTTCGATTTCGGCGGCGGCGGACTGGGTGATATCTTCGAGCAGATGTTCGGTGACATGATGGGCGGCAGGCGTGGTGGCCGCCGTTCGGGTGCCGACCTGCAGGTGCAGGTGACCATCACCTTTGCCGAGGCCTTTGCCGGGGTGAAGAAAAAGATCACCGTGCCCAGCCGTGTCACGTGTGAAAGCTGCGATGGCACCGGTTCGGCCGACAAGGACCAGCCGCCCGAGACCTGCCCCTCCTGCCATGGCGCGGGCAAGGTCCGTGCCCAGCAGGGTTTCTTCTTTGTGGAACGTCCCTGCCCCACCTGCCATGGCACGGGCCGCCTGATACGCAACCCATGCAAGGAATGCCACGGTGCGGGCACGGTGGAGAAGAACCGCACCATCGAGGTCGCCATCCCCGCAGGCGTGGAGGATGGAACCCGCATTCGCATGTCCGGTGAGGGCGAGGCTGGCGGCAAGGGCGTGCCCGCCGGCGACCTGTATGTCCATGTAACGGTGGAAGCGCATGCAATCTTCCAGCGCGATGGTTCCAACATCTACTGCCGCGTGCCCGTACGCATGACGCAGGCGGCCCTGGGCACCGAGATCGAGGTGCCGGTGGTCGACGGTTCGCGCACCAAGGTCAAGATTCCGGCGGGAACACAGACGGGCGAGCACTTCCGCCTGCGCGGCAAGGGCTTCTCGGTCCTGCGGTCCTCCGCGCGGGGCGACATGTATATCCAGGTGGTGGTGGAAACACCGCGCCATCTGACCAAGCGCCAGCGCGAACTGCTGGAGGAATTCGAGGGCGATGCATCCGGGCACGCCAAGGGCAGCCCCGAAAGCACCGGCTTTTTCAGCAAGGTGAAGGACTTTTTCGAAGGCAAGCTGTAAGCCTGCCCGCACGCCCCGACCGGCATGCCGGGGGCGCGGTTGAAATGACCGATTGTTCAGGTGTAGGGTCACGACGCCATTCATGGTGAATCCCCCAACACGCACCATGGATGGGTTCAGGCGGCGCGATCCCCCGGTCGCGCCGCCATTTCCGTATCTGGACTGGTGGAGAACACGGCATGAACGCGCAGCCATTGCGTATCGGGATCGCGGGTCTGAACGGGCGCGTCGGTCGCCTTCTGGCGCAGGAAGTACCGGCAGGCGGTGCCGTGCTGGCCGGAGGCACAACGCGTGATGGTGCGCCGGTGGCCGGGATCGACTGCCCGGTGCATGCCGATATCACCCAGCTTGCACGTAGCTGCGACGTGGTGATCGATTTTACCCATGTCTCGACTGTCGTGGCGCATGCGGCGGCGCTGGCGGCATCCGGCACTGCGTGGGTGCTGGGCACGACCGGCCTTTCAGCCGTCGAACAGCAGGCGGTTGATGCGGCGGCCGGGCGGATTGCCGTAGTGCAGGCGGCCAATTTCTCCCCCGGCGTCACACTGGTCACCCGGCTTGCGCGCCAGATGGGCGCGGCCCTTCCCGGTAGTGATTATGATGCCGAAATACTGGAAATGCACCACCGCCAGAAGGTCGATGCGCCATCCGGCACCGCGCTGGCCATGGGCCGTGCGGTAGCCGAAGGGCGCGGCATAAGGCTGGAGGAGCATATTGAAAGTGGGCGTGACGGCCATACCGGCCCGCGCGCCGATGGCGCGATCGGCTTCGCGGCGCTGCGTGGTGGCCAGATTGTGGGGGAGCATTCGGTCATCTTCACTTCCAGCCACGAACAGATCAGCCTGACCCACCGCTCGTTTGACCGCAGGGTCTATGCCACGGGCGCCGTTCGGGCCGCGCAGTGGCTGCGCATACGCCCCCCCGGGCTGTATGACATGGAAGACGTGCTGGGACTGAAGCATCCGGCAGCCTGAATCCACCTGTCCCGCATGGGAACGGGATGGTGCCATTCGGGGAAATGGCTTGACGCCTGAACAGCTTTCGGCCAAACGCATGCGATCATGCGCCGGGTTCCGCAGGCGTCAATCATCCTATATTCATACGAGGCAGACAGGACCATCATGCGTAATAAAGGCGATTTTCTGTTTACATCGGAATCCGTATCCGAAGGGCATCCTGACAAGGTCGCCGACCGGATCAGCGATACCGTTCTTGATGCATTCCTGACGGCAGACGGTGAATCACGCGTTGCATGCGAAACGATGGTCACGACCAATCGCATCATCCTGGCGGGTGAAGTCCGTGGTCCGTCTTCGGTCACGCCGGAACAACTGATCGAAGGCGCGCGTGATGCGGTGAAGGATATCGGCTACGACCAGGCCGGTTTCTCCTGGCGCAATGCCGAGGTGGAATACTACCTCCACGCCCAGTCCGCCGATATTGCCGTGGGCGTTGACAGCGCGGGCGAGAAGGACGAAGGCGCTGGCGACCAGGGCATCATGTTCGGCTTTGCCACGCGTGAGACCGAAAGCCTGATGCCGGCCCCGCTGTTTTACGCGCATGACATCCTTCACCGCGTGCGCGACCTGCGCAAGGCGGGTGACCCGCGTGCCGCGGCCCTCCAGCCCGACGCCAAGAGCCAGGTCACCCTGCGCTACGTCGATGGCAAGCCGGTCGGCGCCACTTCCGTCGTGATCTCCACCCAGCACGTCGAAGGGGCCAGCCAGGCCACCATCCGTGAGGAACTGGGCAGCATCGTGCGTGATGTCCTGCCCGAGGGCTGGATGCCGCCGGAGAACGAGTTCTACGTCAACCCCACCGGCATCTTCGTCATTGGTGGCCCGGATGGTGACTGCGGCCTGACCGGGCGCAAGATCATTGTGGACACCTATGGTGGCGCGGCACCGCATGGCGGCGGCGCATTCTCCGGCAAGGACCCGACGAAAGTCGACCGTTCCGCCGCCTATGCCTGCCGTTATCTGGCCAAGAACATCGTGGCGGCCGGCCTTGCCGATCGCTGCACCCTGCAGGTCTCCTACGCCATTGGCGTGTCGCACCCGCTGTCGGTCTATGTTGACCTTGACGGGACCGGCAAGGACGTGGACGAGGAAAAGCTGGGCCGTGTGCTGCGCGAGGTCATGGACCTCAGCCCGCGCGGTATCCGCAAGCATCTGCGCCTCAACCGCCCGATCTATACCCAGACCTCCGCCTACGGCCACTTTGGCCGCACGCCGGATGCGGCGAAGGATGACTTCACCTGGGAGCAGACCGATCTGGTCGATGCCCTGCGTGGCGCGTTCAACCGCTAAAAGACAATAACAGTTTTTGGGTGCCGCCTTTTTTCAAAAAAGGCGGCGTTCTTCGACGCTTTTTGACAAAAGATTCACCAAAAACTTCTTCAGGTATTGGGGGCCTGTCATGACTGCTTGCAAAAGCAGGTCGTGGCGGCCCCTCACATGAGGAGTTTCACGTCAATGGCCACTTTCACTGCGAGATCATTTTTTCTTCTCCGTGTTTTGGATCCATGGTCTGAGCCTGTTTAACGACTACCGGCGCGATGCCGCACCTGTAGAACCTCACATCCGGTCGCCGCTCGCGCGCGGCAGCACCACTATCCCGCATTCGGGGCAAAGGCTCAGGAGAACGGGACCATTCTGAAAGGTCGGCATTGCAAGCCATGGGGCCGATCGGTCCGTTCACCTGGATCCACAGGACTGATCAGGTCCTGGGGATGGGGTTTATGTCTGTGGTGTTTCCATCAGCGGGACGCCGGATGCGCGCCATCGATAACGACACCACTCGTGACATATTTCCAGAGCGCAACAAGAAGCTTGCGGGCCAGGGCAACGATCGCCGTTTTGCGGCTCCGGTTACTTCTTGCGCCCACGTGTTCATGGAACCACTGCGCCAGCGCGGTGTCAGGCTGGTAGCGGAGCCACAGCCAGGCAAGCTGGATCATGGCCGTGCGCAGGCGCGGATTACCGGATTTCGAGACGCCTTGTTCACGGTCGATCGATCCGCTTTTCCACGGCGAAGGCGCCAGACCGGCATAAGCCGCGACCTGCCGCCTGTTGTCGAAATGCCGGAACAGTCCTTCCTGCGTCAGAACGGTGGCAAACTCGGCGCCAATCCCTCTGAGACCCTGCAACAGGACAACTGGCGAACATTGATTGTTGTCATTCACTTTTGCCAATTCGTCCCGTTCGCTCTCAACCATTTTAATCTGTTCCATGAGAAGTTCGATGCGGTCCAGTTCTCGTCCGATCTGCGCCTTGAGATGCTTCGGCAAGGGATGACCATCGCCCGTTCGCAACTCGTCGAGACAGGCACGCCGATCCCGTCGCAGCGGCCGGTAACCTCGAATGCCCTGGCTCAGCAGCAGGCCCTGGACGCGGTTGATATGCCGCGTGCGCTCGCCCACCAGAACCTTACGCTCCCGACTGAGACGTCGGCGGTCTTCCTCTTCCCGTGATGGAGGGCGGACCATTGAGCAGACCCGTGCCTCTCCGCGTTTGAACGCCAGCAGCGTACGGACCAGCATCTCCCCGTCGATACGATCCGTCTTTGCACGCCGGTGCTTGCGGGGAACTGCGATCGACGCCGCATCGACGACATGGCTCTCGATCCAGTCCTCCTGCTTCAAGGCTCTATCGATCCAGAATCCATCCAATCCGGCTTCCTGAATCACCACAAGCGGAAAAAGTCTTCCTTCCCGAGCGCGGGCCTTGTCACGAAGACTAGTGAAACAGCCGAACAGGCCCGCAATATCGCCACCTTGAACCGAGTGGCGCGACATCTTCTCGCTTCCGGGTGAGAGCGATGTGACCAGCCAACTCGATTTTCCAAGTTCCAGTGAAACGAAGATCGCGCCAAGATCAACGCGGATAGCGACCGGGGTCGTGGGATGATCAGATGCCTCGAGCATGGTTCTGCCCTCCAGAGAGTTTCAGCAAGCACACTCTGACACGGCGCGGCTCGCTATCCACTCCTCATGGAATCTGATGCGTTTTGTAATCATGCCGTGCACCACGGCAGCAGGAGCAGGATTTCCGGACATATGACCGCCTCCGTGGATGTAAAGGCATCGCCAGAACGGCTTTACGGGCGCCAGCGCGGCCATCCGCTGCGCCCCCGCCAGCAGCGGCTTCTGGACCAGACCCTGCCGCGCATGCGGTTCCCCGAGGCGGCGATACCTGACCCGGCTTCAGCTTTTGGCCATGCACCCCAGCAGATCTGGCTGGAAGTAGGGTTTGGCGGGGGTGAGCATTCGCTGGCCCAGAATGCAGCCAATCCCGATGTCGGCTATATTGCGTGTGAGGTGTTCGAGAACGGGCTGTGTTCCCTGCTCTCACGCGTTGTGCCCGAAGGGGGGGAAGAAACCGCCCCCGTGCCCGACATGCTGCGGATATGGGATGAGGATGCGCGTATGCTGCTGCGTGGCCTGCCCGATGCCTCGATTGACCGGCTGTTCCTCATGTTTCCTGACCCATGGCCCAAGTCACGCCATGCCAAGCGTCGCTTCGTCCACCCCGAGACGGTAAAGATGGCCGCCCGCATCCTGCGCCCGGGTGCTACCTGGCGTGTGGCAAGTGATGATCCCACCTACCAGGCATGGGTGGAGGAAGTCATGGGCGCGCAGGACCTGTTCGAGACGGCACCCCCTGCCACCGTCCGCCCCGAAGGCTGGCCCCCGACCCGCTATGAGGCTAAGGCGTTTGCCGCAGGCCGCAAGCCACTGTACTGGACGTTCATCCGCCGCTGAGAGGACAAAAGTTTTTGGTGAAGCTTTTTTCAAAAAGCTTCAGGAACGCCGTCTTTTTGAAAAAAGACGGCGCCCAAAAACTTTTATCTGCTGACTACGATAGCGACGTGCCGGTCAGCCGTTCGGCCGCCTGCCACAACCGCCGCGCTACCCCCAGGTCACGCGCGGCGGCGGGGATGAAGGCATCGGCCACATGGCCCCGGCGTTCGCCACGCCCGCTGGGGCCGTAATAGCCACCATCGCGGGCTTCGGGCGCCATGGCGGCGAATTCGATCGGCAGCGCGCCATGGGCGGCGGACTGGCCCATCAGCCGGAAGGCCCAGACCGCGCCAAGGCGGGTCATCCTTTCCTGCAGTCCCTGCTTTGTGGACAGGCGGCTGGTGGAAATATCCGTCATGGCCCAGCCCGGATGGGCGGCGATAGAGTGCAGGTTCCAGTTATGGGTGCGGGCCTGCCGGTCCAGTTCCAGCGCCAGGATCAGGTCCGCCAGTTTGCTCTGCCGGTAGGCGCGGAACGGCGCGTAGCGCCGCCGGGCCTGCAGGTCATCAAACACGATATGGCCATCCAGCGCCGCCAGGCTTGCCACCGTGACCACCCGCCCCCCCTGCGGCGCGGCGCATAGCAGCGGGCGCAGCCGGGCGGTCAGTGCGAACGGGCCAAGGAAATTGGTGCCGAACTGCAGTTCGAACCCGTCACGCGTTTCCATGCGGCGCGGGGTGCCCATCACGCCCGCATTGTTGACCAGCACGTCCAGCCTGTCGGTTTCCTGCGCCAGTTCGTGGGCGAAGGTGGCAATGGAGGACAGGCTTGCCACATCCAGCAGCCGGAAGGAGGCCTGTGCCCCCGGCACGTCACCCTGCAGGCGCACCAGTGCCGCCATGCCCTTTTCGGGGTTGCGGCCCGCCAGCATGACGGTCGCCCCACGGCTGGCAAGGCCCAGCGCGGTCTCGTATCCAAGGCCGCCGGTCGCCCCCGTTACCAGGGCCAGGCGGCCATCCATGCGGGGAGCCTGCCTGATGGTCCAGTGTCTGGTCATGTCTCACCCTCTTGCTGTGATTGATTCATTTCCTGCCGGGCGGCAGCTTCCACCCTGGCGGTCAGGCGGCGTTCATGCCGACGCAGCAACACGACCCCGCCTACTGCCACCACCCCGCCACAGGCCGCCAGCGTCATGCCCACCGGCCCGGAAATGCGTGTGATCCTGTGCCCCAGATAATAGGCGGCATAGGCATATCCGCCCGCCCAGGCTATGCCCCCCAGCGCGTTGTACACGACAAACCGGCCCCATGGCATGCGGTTCGCCCCCGCCAGCAGTGCCACGAACACGCGCAGTATGGCGATGAACCGCCCGAGGCACACGACAATTCCGCCATACCGCCTGAACAGGAAGCGACCGGTCTGCAGGCGGGCTGCCGTCAGCCCAACCCTGCGCCCGTGGCGTTCAAGCAGCGGGTAGCCCAGCCACCGGCCGATCAGGTAACCGAAATTGTCCCCCATGATCGCCCCGATGATGGCGGCCATGGCCACCCATGCGATGTTCATCTTGTGGGTGGTGGCGCAATACAGGGCGGCGGAGATGAGCAGGGTTTCCGCCGGAAGCGGAATTCCCATGCTTTCCAGCATGATGATGACGCCAATCACACCGTAGCCGTAATGCTGGAAAAGATGTTCAAGATGCTGGAGCAGCGGATTACCTGTCACGAAAAAAAGAATTATGTAGGGTACGGACCCAGACCGTGAAACGCGGTTTGTGCAATCCCGATCCCATTGTCACGCACAAATGGCAGGAGCAGACACATGACCCAGTCCGATGGCAGCGACAGGCCAGGCCCCGTAACCGCCCCGTATGGCACATGGCCTTCGCCCGTCAGCGCGGAACTGGTGGCAGGAAAGACGATTTCCCTGTCCGATGTACGGGTGGATGGGCATGATGTCTACTGGGTGGAAGGCCGCCCGGCCGAAGGGGGCCGCCGCGTGCTGGTGCGCGCCCGGGGTGGACAGGTGGTGGATGTAACGCCTGCCCCCCTTGATGTTGGTACCCGGGTGCATGAATACGGCGGCGGCGCCTATGCTGTGTGCCGGGGGCGTGTCGTGTTCAGCAACCGGCGTGATGGCAGCGTGTGGCTGGTGGAAGGCGGGCAGTCGCGCTGCCTGTGTGCTGGTACGGGGCTGCGTTATGCCGACCTGACCTTCAGCCCCGACGGGCGCTTCGTGTTCTGCGTGCGTGAGGACCATCGGGTGGAGGACGGGGAACCGGCTGCCGCCATTGTCGTGCTGGACTGCACGGATACGACCGACCCGGCCTTCATTACCGGCACGCCGCTGGTGATGGGGCCGGATTTCCTGTCCTCTCCGCGTCCTTCGCCCGATGGGCGGTACCTGGCCTGGATCGAGTGGGATCACCCCGCCATGCCGTGGGACGGCACGCGCCTGCGCGCGGCTTCCCTGCTGCAGGAAGGGGATGACCCCCCACGCCTTGCCGCTCCCTGGAGCGTGGCAGGGGAGGACGGCCAGCCGGAATCCGTTATCGAACCGTGCTGGGACCGGGACGGGCATCTGCTGGCCCTGTCGGATCGCAGCGGGTGGTGGAACCTCTACCGCTTTGATACGACAGGCGCCCCCCCGGCAGCCCTGGCCCCGATGCAGGCCGAGATCGGTCAGCCACACTGGGTGTTCGGCCTGCGCAGCTATGTGCCGCTGGAAGATGGCAGCATCCTTGCCATGGTCATCAGCGAAGGCGCGGCGCGCATGGTGTCCATCCGTGATGGTGTGGCGAACCCGGTTGCACTGGGCCACCCCGCCGCCTGCCCGCTTCCGGTGGAGGGGGCAGGGTTCGCGTGGCTTGATGCCCCACCCGATGATGCGGCGGCGGTGGTATGTGGCCAGCCGGGGCAGCCGGTCCATGTGCTGCGCCGTGCGGCGACACTTCCCCTTGCAACAGACGATATTGCCCGCGCCACAACGGTCCGCTTCCCCCTGCCGGACGGGAAAGGGACCGGGCACGCCTTTTTCTATGCGCCTGCCAGTGCTCGCTACCGGGGGGCTGCGGGCGAGAAGCCGCCGCTGGTGGTCATGGCCCATGGCGGCCCCACCGGGCGGGCCAGCACGGCGTTTTCGTTCAAGGTGCAATGGTGGACGTCCCGCGGGTTCGCGGTGGTTGATGTCAATTATGGTGGTTCCACCGGTTTTGGCCGCTCCTACCGCCAGAGGCTGGAAGGCCAGTGGGGCGTGGTGGATGTGGATGACTGCATTGCCGCCTGCCGGTACCTGGCTGATGCCGGACGGGTGGACCCGGCCCGCATTGTCATACGTGGCAGCAGTGCGGGCGGGCTTACGGTCCTGCTTGCCCTTGCGCGTTCGGACCTGTTTGCCGCGGGCACCAGCCTGTATGGCGTGACCGACCTGCGCGCGCTGGCGCGCGATACCCACAAATTCGAATCCCGCTATCTTGATACGCTGGTCGGTCCCTACCCGGCGGATGAAGCCACCTATCTGGCCCGTTCGCCCATTACCCGGGTGGCGGATATCAGGGCGCCGGTGCTGTTCCTGCAGGGACTGGACGACACGGTGGTGCCGCCCACGCAGGCGGAGTCCATGGTTGCCGCACTTCGCGCGCAGGGCGTGCCATGCGCGCTGTACGAATTTGCGGGCGAAGGTCATGGCTTTCGGCAGGAGACAACCATCCGCCAGGCATGGGAACTGGAACTGGCTTTCTACCAGCAGGTTCTTAAGATGCCGGTCGCGCCCGCGCTCAAGGTTGAACTGACGGTGGATGCGCCTGTGGCGTAAACCTGAAACATCATTTCAGAGTGCTAAAGAAGGAATAAACGTTTTTGGGTGCCGCCTTTTTTCAAAAAGGCGGCGTTCATTGAAGCTTTTTTTAAAAAGCTTCACCAAAAACGTCTGTCCCGTTCATCAGGGGCGTGCGGCTGCCTTGACAAGGGCGGTCGTGGACCGGCCCGATACGATATCGACCAGCACCACACGCCCGCCACCGGCCTTTACAATATGACCGCCCACCACCTGGTCCTCGCGGTAATCAGCACCCTTGACCAGAATATCGGGCATGATGGCGCGGATGGCGTCCAGCGGTGTGTCCTCATCAAACAGTACCACCAGATCAACAGCGCGTAGCGCGCCGATTACGGCGGCGCGTGCCAGTTCATCCTGAATGGGGCGGCTTTCCCCTTTCAGCCGTCTGACGGAACGGTCCGTATTCAGGGCAACGATCAGCTTGTCCCCCTGTGCCGCCGCTGCCTGCAGAAGGGAGATATGACCCGGATGCAGCAGGTCGAAGCAGCCATTGGTAAACACGACCCGCATGCCATGATGCCGCCAGTCGCTGGCAATGCTGGCGGCCTGTTCCAATGTGACAAGTTTGCCCGAATCCTGTGTATCGCGCATGAGTGCGCTACCCAGTTCCGCACGCGAGACCGTGGCCGTGCCCAGCTTGCCGACCGAGATCGAGGCCGCCGTGCCGGCAATGGTCACCGCCGTTTCGACCGGCTGGCCGGCGGACAGGATGGTGGCCAGCGTCGCCACCACGGTATCCCCTGCCCCCGATACGTCAAACACCTCGGCAGCCCTTGCCCGGACATGGGTTACGCGCCCGTCCGTCTGCCACAGGGTCATGCCTTCATCCGACCGGGTGACCAGCACATTGCCGCCAAACTGGGCGCTGGCGGCCTGTGCCGCCGCCGCCACCTGCGCATCCGTGTCCAGCGGCAGGCCGGTGGCACGCGCCATTTCGTGGCGGTTGGGCGTGATCAGGCTTGCGCCACGATAGGCGGCAAATGAACTGCGCTTGGGGTCGACAATGACTGGGATGCCACGGGCATGGGCGCGCGCAAAAATCGCTGCCAGCATGGCATCATTCAGCACACCCTTCCCATAATCCGAGCAGACCACGATATCGGCGCGGTCAATGGCAGCATGGACCTGCTCCACCAGCCGGGTTGTAATGGCCGGGTCGAGCGGTGTGGTGTCCTCGTTATCAATCCGCACGATCTGCTGGCGGCCGCTCATCACACGGGTCTTGGTAATGGTGGGGCGGCTGGCATCCGTGACCAGCCCGTCCGTGCTGATGTGCTCCCAGCGCCCCAGCGTGCGGATCAGTTCAGGCGCGAATTCATCAGCCCCCACCAGACCGGTCAACAGCACGCATGCGCCCAGGGCTGCGGCATTTGTTGCGACATTGGCAGCCCCGCCCGCAACGGTGGTGAGTTTTTCATGCAGCACGACGGGAATGGGTGCTTCGGGCGAAATGCGGCTGACAGTGCCAGAAATGTACCGGTCCAGCATCACATCACCAATCACGGCGATGGTCCCGAACTGCATGTTGTCAATCATGACCTGTCCATCATTCCCGTGGCTGCCAGCCGCATCCTGATCAGGGGCGCGGCATTGCGCAACCCCCTGCCCGGCCAGTAACCGGTCCACATGAAGAAAGCTTTCCCGATCTGTAATCAGGAAAGCTTCCATCAAGGCGTCAGGACCGAACCCTGGAGACCAGTTTCAAAATAAAGAAGTTTCTGGGTGCCGCCTTTTTTCAAAAAGGCGGCGTTCTTTGAAGCTTTTTGGGAAAAAGCTTCACCAAAAACTTTTATTATTTTTCAAACAGTCTCTTACTCTTCTTCTTCCACGATGGCGGTGTTGCCGCGCGTGGGGCGGAAGCGGCCTTCACGCAGCGCTTCCTCGATATCCTCCAGCGAGGCACCACGCGTTTCCGGCACCATGAAATACACGAACAGCACCGACAGCAGGTTCACGCCCGCATAGAACCACATGGTCCCGCCCAGCGTGATCTTGGTCACCAGCGTCAGCGCCGTGCTGGTCACCAGCAGGTCACTGCCCCACAGCATGGCCGAATGCAGGCTGGTGGCGTTGCCACGCATGGAAAGCGGGAACATTTCCGCCCCCAGCAGCCAGCCCACGACCTGGATACCGCCCGCGTTGAACACCATGAACAGCAGCATGAACGCGATGATCAGCCAGCTGCCCGGACTGCCCGGCTGCGGATGCACCAGGAACATGATGCCAAGCCCGATCAGGCTGAGCACGCTGCCCGGCCCCATGACCAGCACCAGACGGCGGCGACCGATCCGGTCCACGATGTTCGAGCCCAGCACGGTCATGACCAGATAGATGATGGAGATGCCGATGCTGGCCATCAGCGCCGAGGAACTGCCAAACCCCGCATCCGACAGGAAGGTGGGGGCGTAGTAGATCATCATTTCCAGCCCGCCCGCCTGCGTGAAGAAGGCGACGCCCAGGGCCGCGACCAGCGCCGGGCGCACCCAGGGCTGGCGGATGCCGCGCCAGCCGATGTCGCGCGGGTCGGTTTCCTCGTTGGCATTGGCGTGGATGCGGCGCATCTCGCGGCGGATGTCGCGCTCGGAGGTGCGGATGCGCTGCAGCTGTTCCAGTGCGGAATCAAGGCTTTCATGTTCCGCCGCCCAGCGCGGGCTCTTGGGCAGGAAGAACATGGAGATGAACACCACCGCCGCCGGGATGGCCGCAATGGCCACCATCGGCCGCCAGCCCCACGCATCACGCGCGGCAAAGCCGATGATGTTGGCGGCAAAGATGCCGATGCCGATGGCGATGTTGAACATCGTCACCATGTGACCGCGCTTGTGCGCGGGCGCCAGTTCGGAAATGTACATCGGCACTACCTGCGTGGAGCCACCCACCGCAAGCCCGAGGAACACGCGTGAGACGATAAGCGTGTAGACCCCGGGCGAGAAGGCGCAGGCCAGCGCGCCCAGCACGAAGATCGCGGTCACGATCATGATGGATTTGCGCCGCCCGAAATGTTCGGACATCCAGCCGGTCAGCAGCGAACCCATGACCGCGCCCGCCAGGATGGCGGAGGCCACCATTTCCTGCAGGAAGCTGCTCAGGTGGAAATCGCGGGTAATGAGCAGCAGCGCGCCTGAGACAATGCCGGTATCGTAACCATAGAGGCCGCCGCATATGGCGGCCACGATGGCTGCGAGCCACAGGGTCTTGCGGGCATTGGGGGCAATGTCGATCTGGGACAGGTCGGGTAACGGCTCGGTCTGCTGCTGGTCTGCTCGGGCGGCTGGTGCTTGGGTGTTCATGCGGGGCCTTTTCCTTTCTTGTTGGTTATAATCCGTGCCCCGCCGGTTGGTTCCCGCTACGGGGTAGCGGTACCGGGCCGCAGGGCAAGGGCCGACTTCATGCTGGCGATCTGGCGCATGGCGTCGTGCAGGCCGGACCAGTCATCCGCCGTGGCAATGGGCTGCCACAGTGCTTCCACTGTCTCCACCGGCATCCCAAGCGGCAGCACACCACGGAAATACGGGTGTGACAGGTCAATGCCGGGTGCCGGTTCATGCTGCATGATCCCGTCCTGCAGCGTCCTGAAACCATCCTGCACATAGAAGTCGGCACGTGGTCCTGACAGGGCACGTTTCTGGCTCTTGGGGCCACCATACCAGTCAAAAAACGGAAATTCAAACCCAATCTGGCTTTCTTCCATGAAAGAAAACAGATCTGTGCGCAGGCTGCGTGAGGATTTTCTTGAAATCTCTTTCAGGCCAAGCCGGTGGATCACTGAAATATCAAGAAAACGTTCATAACGTTCCCAGAAATCATCAAATATACTTTGGATTTTCTCAAGGGAGGAAAGGGAGATCAGACATTCCCCTAGCCGGGCCACGTTCCACATCATCGCCTCGGGCTGGCGGCCATAGGCATACAGGCCGGAATGGTCGAAATAGGCGGCGGTGAACGTGGGATTGAAGGTGGGCAGGAAGCGCCACGGCCCGTAATCGAAGCTCTCGCCGGTCAGGTTGATGTTGTCGGTGTTGAGCACCCCGTGCACAAAGCCCGCCGCCATCCACTGCGCCGTCATTTCCGCAATGCGGGTGGTGGCGGCATCGTACAGGGCTGCGGCGGGATCGGTCTCGTTGGCCAGGTGGGGGTAGTAGGTCTCGATCACATAGGTCACCAGATGCTTCAGGCTGGCGCTGTCCTGCAGGGCCACCAAGCGCTGGAAGGTGCCGATGCGGATGTGGGAATGGCTCAGCCGTGCCAGCACGCATGACCGCGTGGGAGAGGGTTCGTCGCGCCGGTGCAGGTCCTCCCCGGTTTCGATCACGCTCAGCGTGCGTGACGTGCGCACGCCCAGCGCGTCCAGCCGTTCGCTGGCCAGCATCTCGCGCACGCCACCCTTGAGCGTCAGCCGTCCATCCCCGCCGCGTGACCACGGCGTGGTGCCGCTGCCCTTGGTCCCGATATCCAGCAGGCGTCCGTCCACCGCATCCACAAGCTGGGCGAACAGGAAGCCGCGTCCGTCCCCCAGGTCGGGATTGTACGCGCGGAACTGGTGGCCATGGTAGCGCAGCGCCAGCGGCCGGGGCAGCGAGCCGGGCAGCGGGTCGAAATGGCCGAAATGGCGGATCCATTCGGCATCATCCAGCGTGTCGAGTCCGATGCGTGGCGAGACGTCATCATTACGGTAGCGCAGGATATGGGCAGGAAAGCGGGCGGCCTGCACCACGTCATAGAATTCATCCCCCAGCCGGCTGTGATGGGTGGCGGGTCGGTAGTGATTGGAAAATGGCATTTCTATCTACTTTATGTGTGATAATAATAAGTTGCTATCTGTGCTGGCCAGCGGAAGGTCGAGCGAGAAGGCCGTGCGGGTGTGCAGGCAGGTTGCAATTTCGTGCAGGGACACATCACGTATGTCGGCAGGCGTCCAGCGTGGGGCGTTGTCCTTGTCAATCAGCAGGGCCCGCACGCCTTCGGCAAAGTCGGGGCGGGCAAGCATGTGGCAGACAAGCTGGAATTCCTGCTCCAGCACATGGTCCAGGTCGGGCAGCCTGCGGGCGGCATGCCATGCGGCAAAGGTGATGCAGAGCGAGAACGGGCAGGCGCGCTGCATGGCGGCAAGATCCGCCTGCGCCCAGTCCGCGCCATGGGCGCTGAGCCGGCCCATCAGTTCAGGCATGTCCGGCGCGCTGTAGACCGGCGCAATCTCCGCCGTGTCAGGTCCGGCATCAAGTGATGGACATGGCGGCAGGCCATCCATCACCACGCCTGCGGGCTGGTGGGTCAGGGCGGCCCTTATGCTGTCCAGCCGGCCTGAATGCACCTGGCGGTCGGCAAAGCCTGCGGCAATGGCGGCGGTCGCGTTCATGCGCCCCGCCGTCAGGGCCAGGCGCAGCCCGCTCAGCCCGGGCGCGCGCGAAAGCAGGTACGAACCCCCCGCGTCGGGTGTCAGGGCAATGGCGATCTCTGGCATGGCGAGCGTGGAGCGCTCGGTCACCACCCGGTAGCGCACATGCCCACCCAGCCCGATGCCGCCGCCCATGGCAATCCCGTCCATGAAGGAGACGACCGGCTTGGGGTAGCCCGCCAGCAGGGATGCCATCCGGTAGCTCATGCGGAAGGGGGCGGCCGCGGCGGCCAGGCCCCCGGTTTCCAGCCGGGAGCGGATGGCGCGGATGTCACCGCCCGCGCTGAAGGCCTTCGGGCTGGTACTGTCCAGCAGCACGGTCTCGACAGCGGGGTCGTCACGCCATGCCTGCAGGCAGGCACCGATGGTGCGGAACATGTCCATGTTCAGGGCATTGAGCGCACGCGGGCGGTTGAGCGTGATGCGGCCCAGCCTGCCGGTTTGGGTGATCTCGATCAGTTCAGGTTCCATGCTGCGACTCCCTGTGCGTTTGCGGTGTTCAATCCCGGTAGAATGCGCTACCCCGGCTTCTGTCCCGCGTCACGGCTGCGTGCGGACCACTGGCATATAATAGTGACCGAGGCAGAGTAGATTATGGGGATTGATGCCCTCACCTTCCGTAACGCCATGGCGCGGCTGGGCGCTGCGGTAAATGTGGTAACTACCGGCACGCTGGATGATCCGGCGGGTTTTACCGCATCCGCCGTGTGTTCGGTAACCGATACGCCGCCAACAATCCTGGCCTGTCTCAACCGTGGCTCCCGCGTGCGGGACCGCTTCCGGGTGGATGGGGCCATGTGCATCAATGTGCTGGCAGGCGACCAGCAGGACATCTCCGGCGTGTTCGCAAGCCCGCTGGAGCAGGCGGAGCGCTTCCGCGCCGGTCACTGGTCCACGTTGACCAGTGGCGCCCCGGTGCTGGAGGAAGCCGTGCTGTCGCTTGACTGCCGGATCGAGCGGATTGTGGAGGTCGGCACCCACAGCGTGATGTTTGGCGTGGTGGAAAGCCTGCGCAGCAGTACGCCGCGTGGTGGGCTGGTCTATTTCAACCGCACCTACCACACCCTGCCGCACGAATAACATAGGTCAAACGTAAGGAAGTTTCTGGTGAAGCTTTTTTCAAAAAGCTTCGGAGAACGCCGTCTTTTTGAAAAAAGGCGGCACCCAAAAACTTCTCTCCCTTCTCAATGATGTACGTTCAGCCTCCTTCTTAAGGGAAAATCCAGCCTTCTGCCGTAGGCTCGACCGGATACACCGGGGTTGAGGGACGTTGATCATGAAGGAGACACAGGGCACGCAGGCTGGCAGGGTTCCTGTCTTGACGCTGCGCGGGCTGATCTGGATACATGCAGGGCTTGCCCTGTTCGTGGCGCTGATGG
Source organism: Komagataeibacter sp. FNDCF1 (assembly GCF_021295335.1). Taxonomy (NCBI): domain Bacteria; kingdom Pseudomonadati; phylum Pseudomonadota; class Alphaproteobacteria; order Acetobacterales; family Acetobacteraceae; genus Komagataeibacter; species Komagataeibacter sp. FNDCF1. The sequence continues at coordinate 2,564,530 of NZ_JAIWOT010000001.1, forward strand.
CCATGTGGGTGGATCACCTGCCGGACTGAATCCCTGCCCTGTTCCGGCCAGGGAGCGCACCGGCAAACCGGATACAGGAGGGCGTGCAGTGCCCCGCGTGATACAGATGGATACGGCTGGCCCCCGGCCCCGGGCGGACACGCAGGCCCTGCTCGATCAGGCAGCCAGCCTGTGCCAGGATCGCGGTGTCAGACTGACGGAAATGCGCCGTCTCGTGCTGGATCTGGTACTGGCGGCCGAACGGCCGCTGGGGGCTTATGACCTGCTTGAACAGCTGCGTATCAGCCGGGGCAGGCCGGTTGCACCCCCCACGGTCTACCGGGCGCTTGATTTTTTGATGGAGCAGGGGCTGATCCACAAGATCGAACGTCTGTCCGCCTTCGTAGGCTGCCGGCACATGCTGGAATCGGGGCATATATGCCATGGGCACGGCCATGTGCATGCGGCCCAGTTCCTGATCTGCAGCCAGTGCGGACGGGTGACGGAACTTGATGATTCCCGTATCCTCACGGCCCTGGTCGAAGTAACGCGCGCGCGCGGCTTCACGGTCAGGCAGAGCACGATCGAGGCGGAAGGCCTGTGCGCCGCCTGCGCCTGATCCGCCATTCCCGGCAGGTCAGGTCATAACCGTTTTCGGGCATGGATTGAGGCACGGACATGGCGCAACGCCGAAAAGGCCGGATGGCGGAGCTGCCCCTTGCGCCCCTGCCGCGCGCGCGCAGGCCGAAGCGGCACCGCCCGGGTCCGGACGCGCCGCCCGCATCTGCCCCCTCCGCCGCCCTGCCCCAGCCCGACCTGTTCGCGGCACCGCAGGTTGCAGGAAGCAGGCTGACCTATCTCGATAATGCAACACTGGGGCTGGCGCGCGTGGACATGCGGGGCTGGCGGCCGGGCGATGGCCCGGACAGCTATCTGTACCATGTGACGCAGCGTGACGGGATGGCGACGATCGAGGCCCGTGGCACGATCGTGTTCTCACCGCGTGCGCCGCTGGTGCTGACGGAACGCCCCGGCGTGGGGCCATGGCTTGCAAACATGATGGAAGTCATGGAACCGGACGAAATTGCGGGCCATAGTGACGAAACCCCGGTCGTTTTTCGGGTAAAACGATTTGTAATCGATGAACTGCTGGAACATGATCCGGACCGGACGCGGAGATATGGTGTATCGTTCTTCCTGCTGACGGGTCTTGCCCGTTCCGACTGACACGATCACCGGCAACAAAAAAAATATTTTAAGGACCGGCCATAATGGACAATCAGACCGCCGCCACCACTACCACCACGTTTGATACGAACCGGCTGCGCACACTTATCATTGGCTGCCTTGCAGCGCTTGCGGGCCTAATGGCCGGTCTGGATATCGGGGTCATCTCCGGTGCGCTGGACCTGCTGGCCAGCACCTTTCACGCCACAACGGTCGAGCAGGAATGGATTGTCAGCGCCATGATGGCGGGCGCCGCCGTGGGGTCGCTGTGCGGGGGGTGGATGTCGCACCAGATCGGGCGCAAGCATGCGCTGCTGGTGGGCGCCGCCGTATTCGTGATCGGGTCGCTGGCCTGCGCGCTGGCATGGTCCATCCCGTCCATGATCGCGGGCAGGCTCATCATGGGGCTGGCCATTGGCGTCGCAGCCTTCACCGCGCCGCTCTACCTGTCCGAAATTGCCAGCGAGCAGGCGCGCGGGGCCATGATCTCGACCTACCAGCTCATGATCACAGCGGGCATCTTCATCGCCTTCCTCAGCAACACCATGTTCAGCTATTCCGGCAACTGGCGCGGCATGTTCGCGGTTGCCGCCGTGCCGGGCGTGCTGTTCCTGATTGGCGTGCTGTTCCTGCCCTACAGCCCGCGCTGGCTCATGATGCGTGGCCGCCGCAAGGAAGCGCTGGCCGTGCTGGAGGACCTGCGCAACGACCATGGCGTGGCCATGCAGGAAATCCAGAACATCAGCCGCCAGCTCCAGCAGAAGCAGCGTGGCTGGAGCCTTTTGCGCAACAACGCCAATTTCCGCCGCTCCATCTTCCTGGGCATGACATTGCAGGTCATGCAGCAGCTGGCGGGCGTGAACGTGGTAATGTACTACGCGCCCAAGATCTTCGCGCTGGCGGGCTATGTCGGACCGGCGCAGCTGTGGTGCACGGCCATGGTGGGGCTGGTGAACATGCTGGCCACCTTTATCGCCATCGGGCTGGTGGACCGCTGGGGCCGCAAGCCGATCCTGTATACCGGCTTCATCATCATGGCGGTGGGCATGGGCTGCCTTGGCGTCATGCTCAACCGGTCCAATCTGGGGCAGACGGAACAGATCATCGCCGTGTTCATGCTGCTGATCTACATCTCCGGCTTCGCCATGTCGGCCGGCCCCCTGATCTGGGTGCTGTGTTCGGAAGTGCAGCCGCTGCAGGGGCGTGACCTGGGCATTTCCATCTCCACGCTGACCAACTGGATCGCCAACATGATCGTGGGGGCAAGCTTCCTGTCGCTGCTGCAGTGGATGGGTAATGGCCCGACATTCTGGCTGTTTGCCGGGTTCAACCTGTTTTTCGTGCTGGTGACATGGCGCTTTATCCCTGAAACGCGGGACATGTCGCTGGAAAAGATCGAGCAGCGCCTGATGGCGGGCCTGCCGCTGCGTGAGATCGGGCGCGGCAAACCGCTGCCGGATGGGCAGTAAGTTGTAAAAGTTTTTGGTGAAGCTTTTTTCAGAAAGCTTCGAAGAATGCCGCCTTTTTGAAAAAAGGCGGCACCCAGAAACTTTTATTCTTCTTTGTTCAGTATTTACTCTGGCTGCCAGCCATCAAGCTGGAGTGCCACCCCGGCCAGATACAGGCTGCCGCATATGATTACCCATGCCGGTGCGGGATCAGGACCCGCACTGCCTGCCAGATGGGCCAGTGCCGCATGCAGCGTGGGGCCTGCGGTGGCCCGACCACCCGATGCGGCGACAATCTCCGCTACGGGCTGGGCCAGGTGCTGCCCCTCCTCCGCCACGGCCTGAATGCTGGCCGCACCCGGCAGCAGCGGGGCCAGGAAGCCGGTGGCGTCTTTCGTCTGTTTCATGCCGATGACCAGATGCGTGGGCCGGTCGGGCCATGCCGCCATGACGTGGGCCAGCACCTCGCCCGCACCCGGGTTATGGCCGCCATCCAGCCACAGTTCCCAGCCATCGGGCAGTAGCGCTGCCAGCCTGCCTGTCAGGCGCTGCATGCGCGCGGGCCAGCGTGCCTGTGCGATTCCCGCCCATGCCTTTTCGGGCAGGGGCAGCCCACCTGCGCGCAGGGTGGCGATGGCAAGCCCGGCATTATCGACCTGATGCGCGCCGGGCAGGCCCGGTAGTGGCAGGTCCAGCGTGCCATGGGCGTCGCTGTACTGCAGGCCGGTCTGATCCTCACGCAGCGAGATCGACCATTCATGGTCCCGCCGGGACAGGGGGCTGGTCTTTTCATCCGCCGTGCGGGTCAGCACGTCCATCACTTCGGTCGGCTGGCGACCGGTGGCCACGGGCACGCCGTGTTTGATGATCCCGGCCTTCTCGGTCGCGATGGCCGTGAGCGTATCGCCCAGAAAAGCCTCGTGGTCCATCGAAATGGCGGTAATGGCGCAGGCGGCGGGGTGCTGGAGCACATTGGTGGCGTCATACCGGCCGCCCAGCCCCACTTCCACAATGGCCAGATCCGCCGGATGGCGGGCGCATAGTACGAAGCCCGCCGCCGTCAGCACCTCGAACACGGTAATCGGTGCACCGGCATTGACGCGCTCGATTTCCTCCAGCACTGCCGCCAGTTCGTGCTCGGGCACGATCCGGCCCGCGATGCGGAAACGCTCGGTCACATGCACAAGGTGGGGCGAGGTCAGCACATGCACCCGCCACCCCGCCGCTTCGCCAATGGCACGCATGAAGGCGCAGGTGCTGCCCTTGCCATTGGTACCCGCCACATGCACCACCGGCGGCAGGTGGCGCTCGGGGTGGCCAAGGCGGGCCAGAAGATTTTCCAGCCGTGTCAGGGACAGGTCGATCAGGGCCGGATACAGCCGGTTCAGCCGTTCGAGTATCTGCCCGGTCCGGCCTACGAATTCCGGCCCGAGGGTGGGTGTGTTCATGCGCGATGGCCCAGAGATTAAGGATCAGGCGGCAGCGTGCTGCGTGATGTGGCGGTAATTGAGCTGGCCGATCAGGCGGGCCAGCGTCTCGTGCAGGTCACCGCGCTTGACCACCATGTCCAGCATGCCGTGCTCAAGCAGGTATTCCGCGCGCTGGAAGCCTTCGGGCAGCTTTTCGCGCACCGTATCCTCGATCACGCGCTGGCCTGCAAAGCCGATCAGCGCATTGGGTTCGGCAATCTGCACATCGCCCAGCATGGCAAAGGATGCGGAAACACCACCCGTGGTCGGGTTGGTCATCACCACGATATAGGGCAGCCCCGCATCATGCAGCATGTCCACCGCCACCGTGGTGCGCGGCATCTGCATGAGGCTGATCATGCCTTCCTGCATGCGGGCACCGCCAGATGCGGTAAAGACGACCAGCGGCGCCTGCTGCAGGATGGCCAGGCGGGCGGCGGCAATGAAGGCCTCACCCAGCGCTGCCCCCATCGTGCCGGCAATGAATTCGAACGCCATCACGGCGACAACCGCGTTGTGGCCACCGATCAGGCCGTGGGCCACGACCATGGATTCGTCCAGATGTGACTTGGCGCGCTCATCCTTCAGCCGGTCGGTATAGCGCTTGCGGTCGCGAAAGGAGAGGGGATCAACCGCGACCTTGGGCAGTTCGATGCGGGTATATTCCCCGTTATCGAAGGTCCATTCCAGGCGCTCCGCTACGCTGGCGCGCATGTGGTGGCCGCAATGCGGGCACACGTTCAGCGCCTTGTGCAGGTCCTTGGTCAGGATCATCTGCTCGCACGATTCGCAGTTGGTCCACAGGTTGTCCGGCACTTCCCGCTTGAGCAGGCCGCGGATCTTGGGACGGACATATTCGGTCAGCCAGCTCATTTTGCCTCTCCCTTAAGCTTTCTGGAGGCCTGTTCCATACAGGTAGATGAACGATTGGGCCAGATTGTCATTGCAGGGCGTGTCCCGGAAAAATGCCGGTGAAACGTCCTCCAGGTCATAAGAAGGTTTCTGGTGAAGCTTTTTTCAAAAAGCCTTCAGAAAGACACCGCCTTTCCGGAAAAAGGCGGCGCCCGAAAACTTTTATTGTTTTGAGGCGGTTTTGCTTACGGCATGCACGGCGTCAGCCAGGCCGCGCAACTGGTCCAGCACGGCAGGCACGGTTGTGGCTGTTGCCTTTCCATTCGCATCAAGCGTGCCCTCAAGCGTGTTGAGCAGGGCGGAGGCAACCACGGCGGCATCGGCCACGCGCACGGCATTGGCAGCCAGTTCCGGCGTGCGGATGCCAAAGCCGATGGCAATCGGCAGGTCGGTCGCCTTGCGCAGGCGCGGCAGGGCCTGGGCCAGTTCATCGGTGCTGGCGGTGCGGGTGCCGGTCACCCCGGTAATGCTGACATAATACACGAACCCCGATGCGCCATCGAACACGACCGGCAGCCGGGCATCCGGCGTGGTGGGGGCGACAAGGCGGATGATGTCCAGCCCGGTCGCGGCGGCGGGGCCTGCCAGCAGGTCGGCTTCCTCCGGCGGCAGGTCGACGACGATTAGCCCGTCCACGCCCGCTTTGTGCGCATCCACGCAGAAGCGCTCCGGCCCGTAGGCCTCGATGGGGTTGGTGTAGCCCATCAGGATGATCGGTGTTTCGTCATCACCCTCGCGGAAGGTGCTTACCATTTCCAGCACGCGCTTCATGCTCGATCCGCCCTTCAGGCCACGCAGGGCGGCCTTCTGGATGGTCGGGCCATCGGCGGATGGATCGGAAAAGGGCACGCCTACCTCGATCAGGTCGGCACCCGCGCCCGGCATGCCGCGCAGGATGGCAAGCGATGTGTCGTAATCCGGGTCACAGGCTTCGACATAGGGAATCAGGGCGCCACGGCCCTGCTGGCGCAGGCTGGCAAAGCGGCGGGCGATGCGGCTCACAGTTTTACTCCCAGGCGTTCGGCTACGGTGAAGATGTCCTTGTCCCCCCGGCCGGAAATATTGACCACAAGGATCTGGTCCTTTGCCATCGTGGGCGCGATCTTGGCGGCATAGGCGATGGCATGCGCACTTTCCAGCGCGGGGATGATGCCCTCGGTGCGGGTGCACAGCTGGAAGGCATCAAGCGCGTCCTGATCGGTGGCGCCGACATATTCCGCGCGCCCGATATCGCTCAGCCATGAATGCTCGGGGCCGACACCGGGGTAGTCGAGGCCGGCGCTGATGGAATGGGCTTCCGTCACCTGCCCGTCCTCATCCTGCATGAGATAGGTGCGGTTGCCATGCAGCACGCCGGGGCGGCCGCGTTCGATGGAGGCGGCGGTCAGCCCGCTGTCCAGCCCGCAGCCCGCAGCCTCCACGCCGATCAGCTTTACCTCGGGGTCATCAAGGAACGGGTGGAAGATGCCCATGGCGTTCGACCCGCCGCCAATGGCCGCCACGATTGCATCGGGCAGGCGGCCTTCGGCTTCCATGATCTGTTCCTTGGTCTCCACGCCGATCACGGACTGGAAGTCACGCACCATTTCTGGGTAGGGGTGCGGGCCTGCCACGGTGCCGACAAGGAAGTAGGTATCATGCACGTTGGTCACCCAGTCGCGCATGGCTTCGTTCATTGCATCCTTCAGCGTGCCCGCACCTGCGGTGACCGGCACCACTTCGGCGCCCAGCAGCTTCATGCGGAACACGTTGGGCTTTTGCCGCTCCACATCGGTCGCACCCATGTAGATCGCGCATTTCATGCCGAACAGCGCGCACACGGTGGCGGTGGCCACGCCATGCTGGCCCGCCCCGGTCTCGGCCACGATGCGGGTGCGGCCCATGCGGCGGGCCAGCAGGATCTGCCCCATGACGTTGTTGAGCTTGTGGGAACCGGTATGGTTCAGTTCCTCGCGCTTCATGTAGATCCTGGCGCCGCCAAGTTCTTCGGTCATGCGGCGGGCAAACCACAGCGGGCTGGGACGGCCTACGTAATCCTTCAGGTAATAATCAAGCTCACGGCGGAATTCGGGGTCCGCCTGCGTGGCCCGATAGGCGCTTTCCAGTTCGGCCAGCAGGGGCATCAGGGTCTCGGCAACAAACCGGCCGCCAAAAATGCCAAAGCGGCCGCGATGATCAGGGCCGCTACGCAGGCTGTTCGTGCCTGCCTGTGTCTGTGTTGCGCTCAACTTCGCTACTCCGCAAGAAAGTGGGGCGTGGCTTTGTGTTACAGTCATGCAGCCGTCCCGGGCCGCCTGCCGGTTCTGGACCCAATGGTGGAAAAATACCAGCCCCCGGCCATGCGGAACGGTTGTCACGATTTGACATATTTTCTGCCGCGTGATGGATGGACAACCATACAAACGTAAGAAAGACAGCCCATGTTCCTAGCGCATCGCCCGGGTGCCCCGGCCCGGACCGTGAGCACAGCAGCCGATGGGGAAGGTGCCGCGTGGCTTGACCTGCTTGATCCCACACCGGAGGAGGAAGCCCTGGCCGCCGAGGTGACCGGCCTGCGCATTCCCACCCGTTCCCAGCTGGACGAGATTGAAAGTTCATCGCGCCTGTTCATGGAAGGGGACGCCGTCTACCTCTCCACCCCGCTGGTGCGCAAGACTCCGGATGACTTCTTTGTTTCCCCGGTTGGATTCGTGCTCATGCACGAACGCCTGCTGACCATCCGCTACACCGGGTTCAGCGCGTTTGACGTGGTGGCCCGGCAGGTGGCGGGACAGACCACGCCGTTAAGCGCCAACGAGGCCGGCATCCTGCTGCTGGAGGCGGTGGTGGACCGGCTGGCCGATATCCTGGAGCATCTGGGGCAGGCACTGGATGGCATGTCACGCGATGTGTTCCAGTCCGAGGAACCAAGCCAGGCGCAGGCGGCCACCCTGCTGCGCAACATGCTGCGCCGGGTTGGCCGGTCGGGCGACCTGAGTTCATCCGTACGCGACAGCCTGCTGGGGCTGGAGCGGATCTCGATCTTTCTGGGCGAGAACAAGCGCCATGACCTGTCGGACCGGCTGCAGGTCCGGCTGGGCACGGTGGAACGTGATATCCGTTCGCTGAACGACTTTGTTTCACAGACGGCGAACAAGGTGCAGTTCCTGCTGGATGCGACGCTGGGCTTCATCAGCATCGAGCAGAACAATGGCATGAAAATCCTGACCGTGGTCAGCTTTATCGGTGTGGCACCTACGCTGGTAGCGGGCATCTATGGCATGAACTTCCATGATATACCGGAACTGAACTGGAAATACGGCTACTGGTATTCCCTTGCCCTGATGGCCGCGACCGTGGTGCTGCCGCTGCTATGGTTCTGGCGGCGGGGATGGTTGGGCAAGAATTAGGTCATATCAGTATCAATATTATTAAATTATCAAATTATTTCAATAGTTTAGGTTTCAGGAGGCTGAAAAAGGGCATAAAAGGAAATTCATGGATGCCGGGGGCATATGCATCATGCTGCTGCCAGCCCGGACGGACCGGAGGGGAAAACGACCGTTATGAAACCGGGTTGGAGGCTTGGCTGCTTTCTGTTTTTCAGCGCGGTGCTGACGGGTCCGTCCCTCCGGGCGCATGCGCAGGTACAGGTCTTTTCCGGTCTGAAACCCGATAGCGGGGTCACGCGCTGGCTCAGGGACATTACCCTGACCGGCCAGATCGAAGGCGGGATCATGGCCAACCCCGCCCGCCCGCAGCCGGGCTACAATTTTGGGGACTTCTTTGCCGACCATGCCAACCAGGTGCAGCTCAACCAGCTGGAATTCACCCTCAACAAGGCCATCAATTCCAGCGTGAACAGATATCAGGTCGGCTTCACGCTCGAGGCCATGTATGGCTCCGATGCCCGTTACTACCATCTGCTCGGCATCAGTGACCGGGAGTGGAGCAACCGCTACCAGCTTATCCCCGCCCAGGCGCATATGGATGTGCACCTGCCCTGGCTGACCCGGGGCGGGCTGGACATGCAGGCGGGCATCCTGCTGGCCCCGATGGGCATAGAAGGGCTCGACCCCGCATCCCGCGCATTCTACACGCTGGCCTATACATCCGAATATTCCGTGCCGTTCCAGCACGTGGGGGCGATGTTCACCTGGCATGTAACGCCCGTGGTGGACGTGACCTTCGGCATTGATACCGGCAACCAGACGACCTTTGGCCGCTCAGACAACAACAATGCGCCTGCGGGCTATTTTGGCTTCAACCTGAACAATCTGGCGCATGGCAGGCTGCGGATCATAGAACTGAGCCGCGTGGGGCCGGAGGATTCATGGCGTCTGGTGGGGCATTACGAAGCCAACCATGCCAACCGCTTCTGGAACGATATCAGCGCCATTTATCAGCTCAACAAACGCCTGACGCTTATGGCCGAGTTCAATTACCTGCATGACGAAGGCGTGCGTGGCACCGGCGCGCGGGGGCAGTTTGCCGGGGCGGATGCGGAAAGCTTCATCAGCTTCCTGAGCTACAGGATCAGTGACAGCCTGACGTTCAATTATCGAGGCGAGATCTACCGTGATAACAACAACGCCATGGTCGCGACCTTCCGGGGCAACAACTCCTACATGGAAGCCCTGGCCGGAACCGGCGGGCTGGTGGTGCCGGGGCCGTCGGCTTCAAGCCATGGTACCACCTATGGCGAAATGACGCTGAACATGAGCTACCGCCCCAATCTGGGGCATCATGTACGTGTGTTCCAGATCCGCCCGGAAATCCGTTTTGACCGCGCGCTCAATGGCAGCACGCCGTTCAATGGCGGGCGGAACAATGGCATGTTCACCTTTGGGGGGGATGCGGTGATCGGGTTCTGATGCCGCACGCTACCGTGCTCCGGTGGCATGTCACACACGGCCGGATTGTAAGTATGCGTAAGGGTGGGGTATTGTCCTGACCGACCATTGGATGCGGATGAAAGCTGTCCTGGTCCAGGGCAGGGCGCGCCATGCGTCCGGATACTGATTTGGGATGGTATATGCCGGACGCATGGATTGATACACGCGGTACGGCCCTTGAGGGCGGCACGGGTATTGCGACTTATGCCACGGGACTTGCCAGCACGCTGGAGCGGATGGGAAATAAGCCGGATTTCCTGCGGCTGGCACCGGCGGGGTCGCCCGTCGTGCAGGGGCGTCCCGATATCATTACAATAATTTCCTATATTCTGAAGGCTATGGGCCCGTGGGTCAGGATAAGGCAGGACCGGGAAGGGCACCCTTACCTGCCATACATGTTCCGTATGGGAAACACGCATTTACAGTGTTTTGGCAGGCCCCTGCGGCTAAAGGCCCAGGTTCCGCCCAGGGTCATGCACTGGACTTATCCGCTGCCGTTAAAAGTCATGAATGCGGTGAATATAGCCACGATACATGACATAATACCCCTGCTCCATTCCGACCTTACCGGAATTGACCCGGTCAGGATGAAGAAGGTGCTGCATGCTGTTACAGCAGGCATGGATCACATCATAACGGTAACGGAAACCGTGCGCCGGCAGGTTATTGCGCATCTGGGCGTGGAGGAAAGCCGTATTACCAATCTGTACCAGTGCGCGGGGGTCAGTGCCGGGGAAGCACGATTGCTGCCGGGGGCCGAGGCGGTGGCACCCGCGGATTCGTTTGTATGCGTAGGACGGGTGGAAGCGCGAAAAAACATCCGCCGTCTTGTCATGGCCCATGGCATGAGCGAAACCCGCAGGCCGCTTGTCATAATCGGGCCGGATGGAGATGATCGTCCCGATCTGTCCCCGGTGCATGGGGAACAGACAATCATCCGGGTTCCGTGGTGTGCCCGCCATTCCCTGCTCCGGGCGATGGCGGAGGCACGGGCACTGCTTTTTCCCTCGTTGGGCGAAGGTTTTGGCCTGCCCATCATTGAAGCCATGTCGCTTGATACGCCAGTGATGACATCCGCCGGAGGAGCGACCCAGGAAGTGGCGGGCAACGCAGCCCTGCTGGTGGACCCAATGGACATCAAGGAGATGAGCCAGACCATCCGCAGACTGGATGGAATGGATACCGCGATACGTAACACGCTGGTCGCGGCGGGGCGGGAAAGGGCAAAATTCTTTTCTCTTGATATGCAGGCCGCCCGTATGGCTGCATTTTATGAAAGACTGTTTCAGACATCTGTTCTCTGAAACATCCCGCACACCATCAGGGCATTCCCGGTGAAGCGTTTTTTCAGGGGCTTCCGTAAACGCTGTGTGGATTTGCGTCCAGCATCCCGGTCAAGATCGGTGATGTGGACCAGTCAGGACAGTATACTGATTTTATGGTGTTTTTTTTGGTTGGGAAAGGCGTCCTGTGCAGGCATGTCTTTGCCTGTCTTCAGATATTGATCAATCATGGGGAATGTTGGTCATGTCCTGAAATTCTGAGCTGATCCGCACATCGGGTCAGTGCCTCAGAAAGCCGATGGCGATAGGCTTCGGGGGAAAATCTGTTGGCCTGTCTGCGTCCCTTCTCCGCAAGGCTGTCCGCAAGGCCGGGAACATGTTCCATCTGTTCCATTGCCTGTGTCAGTGCCGCGGTATCAAGCGGATCGACAAGCAATCCCCCATCCCCGATCACTTCGGGCAGGCTGGCTGCTGTTGAACCGATTACCGGCGTACCCAGGGCCATGGCTTCCAGAACGGGTAATCCAAATCCTTCATACAGCGAAGGGAAAACGACGGACTTTGCATTTGCAATGACATTTACAAGACCATGTCGTGGAAGATACTTCATTACGATACAGCGATTATTGCCTTCATTACAATAATCGTGAATCTCTTTCCAGACATCCTGGCTTCCCCAGCCTGTTGAAGAAACCAGAACAAGCGGAAGGGTCACATTGGCCTTACGGTGGGCTGCGATAATACGGCCGACATTCTTCTTGGGCTCCACTGCGCCAAAAAACAGGAAATATCCCTTGTTCCGCAGGTTGTCCGGCAGGGCGGCCGGAACGCTGGACGGAGGTGTCCAGAAATATTTTTCTATGGTCTGATAGGTATTTATGATCTTGTTTTCATCGCATGATGAAAAATTCACGATGTCTTTTTTGGAGTTTTCTGAAACTGTAAATATGAAGTCGGCGATATCCGCGATACGCCTGAAAAGCCTTCTGTTCAGTCTTATGTTTCCGGTAATGAACTCCGGCATGGTCGCCGGTATCATATCGTGGATCGTATAAATGTTGATCGCATTGCGCACGCGTACCGGCAGTGGCGAAGTCCAGTGTGCAACATCGATGCCCGGTATGTCGAGTTCCGTAAAACGATCAAAATGCTTGAATGCCATCATGGCATTCCGATAAAGCCGCGGGACCTGCCAGGCCTGCCGGACAGGCAGGAACTTTTCCTGATTTACCAGGGGAATGTTATTGACGCGCGGGGCAAAGCATGTGCGGATTTCGCCATATAGAAGCTTGACCGGCCTCAATATCCCGCCCGGTTCCGGGGCGGGCGTCAGGGCATCCGCCAATGTAACGCCGCGATGGGCCTTTTTTGAATAATGCCCGTTACTGGATAATACAAGATCAACTTCATGCCCGCATTTCACGGCATTTTTGATAAAATTTTCCGTATAGGTTGCAATCCCTGTGCCCGAGGACAATCCAAGATTCAGACTATCTACAAGAATGCGCACTCAAGCTTCCCATTGATTGATCCTGTCAGCCAGGCTGATGGCCATTCTGGCAAAACATTCAAAAACATGATAATTTTATCATCCCCTTTGTTTATTATATGCAGATTTGATCAAATTCCATACGAATCTGGCACAGTGCGCCCTGAATGATCTGCGGCCATCGTTGATCATCACCGAAACCTGATCCGCACGGCACCACGTTGTCCATCGGGTTATGAAAAGCGCTGTATGCGAAGACTGCAACCGATCATGCATCCCCTGCACACGGCAGGGCAGCAACGGCAGGCCTGGCTGCCGGAACACGGGCACGTATTGCCTTACCCGGAGGGTTGTCCTTAAAGTTCAGGAAATTACGTCGATGAAGGTTATTGAGATTGAAGAAGCCATTTCCCGGATTTGCGCGCCCGTTGCGGCCATCCGTTTCATAGGTTCTGGAAAATGATCCTGTGCCCCCTCAAAGCCATGACCGGTCAGATCAGAAGCGTGCCTATGCTTTGAAATCATCAGCGAAGGGGATCAGGGCAGTGATGGCGCTATGGATCATGCGGTGGTGGTAATAGTAAGAGGGTTTTTAATTATTCATATGATGATTTTTATAAAAATCATGCCATGATACTGAATTATTTTATAAAACCATCATATATACTGCAAAATTTTCCAGTCTGTCCAAAAATGTCTGCACATTGAGTAATGGAGATCTCGTCCCTGTGGCCCGAGCAATAAAAATCCAGAGTCTGGTCCTGCGCCCCCGCAAGACCGTACTCGCGTTAAAATCCATTTCCAGGGCACGAACAGCAGCACGACAGCAACAGTGGCAGCAGGCGGCAGAGCATTACGCCCGGGCGCTGAGGCACGACCGGAATCAGCCCGGAATATGGACACAGTATGGTCATGCGTTGCTGCAGACGGGACAGGTCAGTGAGGGAACCCAGGCCTATCTTGAAGCAGTAACGCTCAGTCCCAGTTCAGATGGTTTCCTGCAACTGGGGCGTGGCTATAAATTACTGGGGATGCAGGGTGCGGCCTGCTATGCATTTGGAAAGGCACTGACACTCGATCCCTCCAACGAAAATGCCCGTATGGAACTGGCTGCGTTGGGAGGAACGGTCGCGACGGAAAAAACCGCCGATTTCCTGCCAGACCCTGTATTTATGAAGAAAATATATAATATAGATATAAAAGACAGCGATATAACAAAAAAACAGAAAGATGATTGGGCACGCAGAAATATATATCTGAGCCTGCCCCATTTATTGCATGCACATAATCTGACAGACAATCTGCTAAGCCTGTTTGACAGTCAGTATTATGCTACGGAACATGGAATTACCGCAGATGATCCGGATGATTTAACGTTCCGGTGCCTGATGCACTTTATCAGTTCCGGATTGCAGGATACGGCCGCCCTGCGACAGGGAATGGAATTCGACCCCGAATTCTTCCAGCAGCATTATGGTTTTCCCGGAATGAAGGTGGGAGACCTTTATCGATACTGGCTGAATTACGGTATTACACAAGGACAGGCCCCCAATAACCTGGTCTGGATGGAAATGCGCAGGGCGCTTGAATATGGAGAGACAGAAGGGGAGAGCGCGGGACTGATCGGCAATCTTGATCAGTCAGTGGTGATCGAAGCCCTTGTGCGAAGCGACAGTCTGCTGGCCATCAGGCCGACAGCCCGTACGGCTGATCTGTTCCGGCTGGGAGCAGAAAATCTATTCAGTAAAGGCGAAGGCAGCCGCGCTGCGTCCATCCTGGAGCGACTGCTGGATGTTTTTCCGCATGATGCTGATGCACTGATGCTGTATGCGGATTACCAGGTGACATTGGGTCAGTATCTGATGGCAAAATGGTGCTACGAAAGACTGGAAAAAGAAAAACGGGACGGATACCAGTACAGGCTCGGCATGGTACGGTGTGCGCTGGGACTGGGATATCATATTGATGCCTACAAGGGTGTGCTGCAACTGATCCGGGATTACCCTGCTTTTGCTTGCCTGCGTGAACTGCGATGGAAGATTGCGGAAGTCTATTTCCACAGCGCCGTGCGTTCCTATCTGGATATGGCCTATATGGAGCGCCGCGAGGAGGGGCTGCAATCTCTTTCCCGATACGGCGCGGTTGTGACACATGACACCGGTGCCGAGGTCATGCCCCCCCGGCCCATCCGCTCCGTTGCCTTGTTTACCATTACGGAACCACAGCAATGCTATTTTTATCGTGTGGTACAGAAAAAGGAGCAGATAAAGGCTGCTGGCTTTCACGTCGCGGTTTATGATTGCAATAAGGAGCAGGAAAAGTTCCTGGAAGAAATCAATCGCTTCGATGCGGTCATATTCTACCGTGTTAAGGCCCTTCCGGCCATTATCCGCGTAGTGGAAGCGGCACGGATTGCGGGCCTGATTACATTTTATGAGACGGATGACCTGTTATTCCAGTCACAATATTACCCCGAGCCATATGACAGCTATGCCGGGCAGATAACCTATAACCAGTATGTTCATCTGGCCATGGATGCCCCCCTGACGCAGTACCTGATCGGGATGTGTGATTATGCCCTTGCATCGACCCCATTGCTGGCGGAAACCATGCAGCCTTTTGTCAGGCAGAAAAGAGCCTTCGTGCACCGGAACGCGATGGGCAGCGACCATGAACGGTATCTGACCTACACACGCCCCGAAACCGATGATGATGTGGTCACCATTTTCTATGGTTCAGGAACACGTGCCCACAAGCAGGATTTTATTGAACTGCTGGAACCCGCAATGCTGGCGGTCGCGCAGCGCCATGGCGCCCGTGTGCGTTTTGTCATGCTTGGATGGCTGCCGGTTTCGGATACGTTCCGTAAAATTGCCGGGGACAGGCTTGTTGTATATGAGCCCATCTGGGATATTCATGAATACTGGAAGCTTCTTGAAAAATCAGACATCAATATTGCCGTAATAAAACGTTCCCTGCATGCCGATGCGAAAAGTGAAATCAAATGGATGGAAGCGGCGATGTTCGGCATTCCATCCATTGTCAGCCGAAATCCGACCTATGAAGGTGTGATCGAGGATGGTCGCACCGGTATCATGTGCTCGACAGTGGAGGAGTGGACCGCAGCACTTGACCTGCTTGTGTCAGATAAACAGATGCGGCAGGAAATAGGACGCAATGCCCGGGAAGAAGTGCGGGAAATATATTCAATTGCCGGAATGGCGGAAAATGTAAAAGCCATATTTGGCGCAGTTTCCCCGCCTGCCATTGCTGACACACGAAAACGCCTGCTTGTTGTGAATGTTTTTTATGCTCCCCAGTTGATTGGTGGGGCGACACGCGTCATACATGACAACATACTTCATATAAAAGAGCATTACGGCAATGAATTCAATATAGATGTCATGTGCGTTATTGATGGCGCCGAAACAGAATATGAAGTGCAGACCTATGTATGGGAAGGGATCAGGGTCAAGGCCATAAACCGCTCTTATCGCGGTGATGGCCTGGTGCCTTACCATGACGGGAAAATGGAGAAAGTATTCACGCAGACCCTGAAAGAGTTCCGGACAGATATCGTCCATTTCCACTGCATACAGCGCCTTACGGTTTCAGTTGTCGATGCTGCCCGAATGGCGGGTATTCCCTACGTCATCACGGTTCATGATTCGTGGTGGATTTCCGATGAACAGTTCATAAGAGATGAAAAAAATCCAGACAGTCTGTATGATTACCGGAATATTGAAAATAATACGCACAGCACCAATAACCCGGAAATAAAACGGATGAAGGCATTGAAACCGGCCCTGTTCGGTGCACAGGCCATACTGGCGGTTTCCGAGCCGTTTGCTCGCCTCTATCGTGATTGTGGTATTCCGCGTGTTGTTGCGGTAGAGAATGGTCTCTCCGTGTTCCCTGATGGCTGTGAGAAAACCGTCTCGCCCGATGGTCGCGTAAGGCTGGCACAGATTGGCGGCATGGAGGCACACAAGGGACTGCCGCTGATCAGGGAAGCCCTGAAGTCAGGAAAATACGGTAACCTTCATCTGACTGTCGTCGATCTTTCCCGCACCAAGGGATATCGCCGTAGAGAAACCTGGGGCGTGACGCCCGTCGATATTATCGGAAAGGTTCCCAGTAACGAGATATCCCGGCTTTATCGTCATATCGATGTGCTGCTTGCGCCCTCATGCTGGTTTGAGAGCTATGGGTTGGTAACGCGCGAGGCCCTGGCCCATAAATGCTGGGTGGTCAGTTCCGACCGCGGCGCGATTGGTCAGGATGTGACGGAAAACAGGAACGGGCATGTCATTGATGTTTCATCTGCCAGAGAACTGATAACTGTTCTGGGCAGGATTGATTCACATCCCGAAATATATGGAAACCCGCCGCAGTTTGATGCCACATTGCGGAAAGCAGGCGATCAGGCCAGGGATATTGTGAAAATCTATCGGCAGATACTGGGAATGGACCATAAGATTCAGGTCTGAAACCTTGATGCCGCGGTCACGTATTCCGATCATCCACCACCGGTCCGGAAACCAGGGTCATCTGCCTGAATTTCCGGACCAGACCTGTTATCCATCAATATGATACCGGATCAGTTACGGGCTGCTGGATATGATACGGGAGTGGCTGGTTGTGTTTGATGATATTTACAAAATTTACCAGGGAATCTGCCATTCCATCGCAGGATGCCGGCATGTCAAGATGACCGAACGGGTGGCCCAGAGGTGAGAAATAGTGCAAACGGTCTTCCCCCATATCATAAAAAATAATTTTACAGGCTTCTCCAATAAGCTGGGAAATAGTGTAATATTTCCCGACAGGGGAAATGACACAGTCAATATCATGTTCCACACTATAGGTGGCTGCATCCTGGCATGTATTCAGATTGACATATCGTAATGCCGCTTTTTTTTCATTCGACTGCACATCATCACAGCCAACCGTTACCTGAAAACCCTGTTCCTGCAGGGCATATGCCTGCTTTTCCACAAACAGTCCGACTGTTTCACCATGTTGCCGTGGCGGTGCAAGAACGAGAATGTTCCGGGCACATGATATCTCAGGTATATCACGCCAGAACTTCCGGCGGCGGGGCGGGAAAGACAGGTCATAAAGCTGGTACAGATCCAGATTGGGATTATAATAGGGGTCGTTATCAAAAACGTCTGGATACCGGTTGCGCGCGCGCGCCATCTCATGGCGGAAAAGTGCCTGCTTGTCCGGGGTGTCATCATATCCGCGCGAACGGGATTCATGATGCAGCAGAAGCGGTATGCCAATGGTCAGGTTTCGATAGCCGCGTGCCTGTGCGGCCAGACAGAGCAGCGTATCGTTGAACGCAACGGCAAACCCGGTGTCGAACCCACCCAGCTCCGCAAATAATACAGCGCGGATGGCAAGGCAGGCACCCGTTACCGCCGAGACCTCACGGGTTGCATTCATGAGTCCGAAATAACCACCCGCATCGGATGCGATGCCAACCCCCGCGTGGCCGGCACCGCCACACATGCCAATCACACAACCGGCATGCTGCACGGTCCGGTCACCATAAAGAAGTTTGCATCCAACGGCCGCTACATCTTTTTGTACTGCATATGATGCCAGCTGTTTCAGCCAGTCCCCGCGCTCTACCTCGGTATCATTATTCAGGAACAGCAGGATCTCATGACTGGCGTATTTTGCGGCAAGGTTGTTCAGACGCGGGAAATTGAATGGTCCGTCATCACGGATGACGACAACCCGGATATCTTTCTGTATGGCCGATAAATACTCAAGCACTGCCTTTTCGGTCGACCCGTTATCAACGATAATGATCTGGATCCTGTCGGCTGGGTAATCGGTTTTTGCGCCAATACTGTCAATGCAGGCCCGGAGCAGATCAAGACGGTCCCGTGTGGGAATGATAATGCTGATCGTTGGCCATTCATGGCCGGCAGGCAGCACGATGTCGGATGCAATCCGGTGGCGTTCGGGCATTTTTCCCAGCAGGTGGGAAAGGATGAATGGAACATGGCATGTCTGGGCGCGCCGCAGGCCCCTTACCGCCTGTTGCAGCACCTGCTGCAGGTTCTCGCCAGCCAGCAGGGATGCGTAGACACGCTGATTGAGGGCTGCATCCCCCGCCAGCATGCTGCCACCCGTCAGATAATCAACATGACGCAGGAGCTCGGGTGAGAAATCGGGCTTGAAAAAAGGCGTGTGCCGGACGCCATCGCGCGAACGCATGTCCTCATCGCCATAAACCAGACGGATATCCCGGCGCGCGGCGCAGGACAGGACCACAAGCGCATGCGGACGCAGGCAGACATTGCCCGATGCCAGCACCAGCGCCTCGCCTTCCTTCAGGGGTGGATAAGGTGCGGCTGTCGTGAGCCGGGGGGCTGTGACGGCCTGGCATATGGCCGCAACCTCGTCATGCTGACAGGATGAATCAAAGGTGAAGACCGCGCGCCATTCAGTAAAATACTGTGCCATCAGGCTGTCCGCAATCGCGGGTGCATTGCGTAGCGTTCGGGCATTGAACTGATATATGACACATATCGGCGCGAAGTAATTCCGGTATGTCTCCACCAGATGGTGGAAAATATCCATGTCGGCAGCCTGTGGCGTATCGAAGCGCGATAGCCAGCCTGCGTAGCCCCGCCTTGTCGCAGCATGGGGCAGGGGGGCATCCAGTGCCGATGGCGATGTATCCGTCCTGTGCTGGAGTCGTGCTGTCAGCTGCTCGCCAATCTGCCTGCCCCAGTGCAGTATGGCCTGCTGTCCGTTCCGCAGCCTGTCACGCTGCTTCAGCACGGCCGGGCGTATCTTGCGCACCGGGACCGTAAGACGCCACGACAGCGACCGCCGCAGTCTGAACAGCCGCTGGTCCTGCATGGCCGTTTCCGCGCGGGCCCGGGCCAGTTCCAGTCGCGCGCGCACGATTTCTTTTTCCAGGTCTGGATGTTCGTCCATGGGGGGAGGAGACTGTGTGTTCATTACGATGATGCTTGTCCGGAAAACCTGTAAGATGCCATTCCTGTATCAGGGCATTGCATATGTGCTGCAGGCATAGTCTTTCATCCACATATCCCGGTTGCGGGAACTGGCCCAGGAATCAAAATTCCGGATTGTCTGCAGCAGGGGATGGCTGGCCCAACGGCCATCCGCCATGAAATTGACCAGTACCCTGGCCATGCCAGACGGGTCGGCAGGCAGGGCGAGAGCGTTGCGCTGTGCTTCAAACCTGTCGGCAAAATCCACAATACCCCGCAGGACTTCAGCATTAAGTTCCAGCAGGTTATCTGTAGGGCCACGTCCCGGATCAAGTACCGGCATGACCGCGCCGGTGCTGTCCTGGTAACTGATGACCGGATCATGCGGTGCCGAGAAGAAGAACTCGCCGGCAACACGATTGTCATAGATGGCATGCAGGAGATCGGGCGGGGTGTTGCGTGCATTGATGAGCGCGGACATGGACATGGATCTGGCGCGCTTTACGCACATGCGCTGATCTGTCAGGCAGAAATAATATCCCCTTACATCCAGCGGAAGCAGTTCGCGAATGGCGGCCTCGAAGGCTTCTTGTGTGGTTCCGTTCCAGCCGATATCCACAAAGGCCACTTTCTGTCCCGCATGCAGATCGTGCTGCAGCAGATGGCGTAACAGCCCCCGGCGGGTGCGGTAAGCAACCTTCAGGATTTCACGCTGCCATGCGCTGACCAGGGCGCGGATTGTCTCGGGCACCCGGTCGGGAATGACGGAACCGGCAGGGAACCCGATATCCGCAAGAATCTCCGCAGCGGGTGCGGCAACGCCAATACGGGCAAAAATTTCATCCGGTGACAGCCCACCCGCGCCTGACACCAGGAATTCCATGAAGTCTGGAAAACTGTTTTCCGACATGGCGGCAAGGGAGAAAGCAACACGGGAGCCAAGCAGATAGGATGACGCGGGCAGGCCTGCCGCCCCGCTGGCCCGCCGCTGTTCAAGAAGCTGGTGCAGGACATAACCATCCCGCGAGACGAACAGGATATGCTCCACCCGGTCCGCCCTGGCCTGCGCAATGATCCAGTCCAGAAACCCGACGGCCGCGGGACCGCCTACCATAAACCCCAGTTCATGTGCACTCCCAGCCCTGACCTGTTCCTGATGAACACGGACAAGTGCGCGTGCCAGTGACGTGGCGGGGGAGAAATCCTTATCACGTGCCGGCAGGCGTGCTTCCCGGTAATGGAAAGCCTGAAGGCCTTTTTCCCGGGCCCGTTCAACATCCGCTACAAGGTTATCGCCAATATGCAGGACCGTATGGGGTGGCGTGTTCAGGTCACGGCAAAGTATCTCGAATAATGCTCCGGTATCTCTTTTCGTCGCGTTCCTGTCCGATGAAATATAGAGGGGAACGCAGGGCAGGTCATGCCTGCGCAGGAGTTCAGTGAAAAAGGGGGCCTGAAAATACATGTCGGATGTAATGACGACCTGCTTGCCCTGTGCGATGGCTTCCCGGAAAAGGGCAGTCATCTCCGGGTTGGGCAGGGTCAGGTCCTGCTCCATTTCCCATTCCATGGCATGGGCGGTGGCGGGCAGGTCGGGCGAACAGGCGTAAATACCTGCAAAGGTGATTTCCCGCCTTTTCTGCTCAGACATGACCTCAAAGGCACGCTTCTGCGCGGCGCGACGCCGTTGCGTGAAGTCGGGGATATCAAGCCGTTGCCCTACCATCTTGAAGATGTCTTCCGCATGGACAACGGGGCGTACGAAAAGGGTGTCGAAAAAATCAAAGGAAATGACATCGGCCTGCATCATTTTCTGCCGCAGCTGTGCAAGCATGGTCATATGCGCCGACGTATCATGTGGGGGGGCGTTCATTAAACGGATCTTTTACAATGCCAGGTCAAAGCGGGTGCTGTCCGCGCGCAGGTTGGCATTGTAAAATGGATCATGCAAAAAAAACTCCGGATTTTTGTTATACATATCCATGATATCTTTAATATCGGCGTTTATTTCCGGTTTGTGCGCATATGTGAATTTTGCCTGCGGGCAGACGATATTCCAGTAATTTTTCTGTACAAGCCGGAAGCATAGATCGATTTCCGTAAGATCCCGGGCCAGACTTTCATCAAAACCCTGCATCATCTCGAATTTTGCACGCTCGATCATCAGGCAGGCACCGCTCACGGCAATCCAGTTATATTCTACAAGATTGCGCATGAAGTAGCCACCTTCCCGGTTGTCCATGCCCTGAAAGGCAAAAACCGGACGTCCCGACCCGTTCAGGATGCCGGCATGCTGTACATGCTTGCCCCCCGGCAGCAGCAGCTTCGCGCCTACCGCCCCGATATGCTCGCGTTGTGCGTAGCCGGCCATGCGGTCCAGTGCATCGGGTACCTGCAGTTCCAGATCCGCGTCCAGAAACAGCAGTACCGTCCCTTCTGCCTGTGCTGCGCCAAAATTGCGGGCTGCCGGCATGGTACAGATGGTTTCAGGTAATGAGACATGCCTGCATGGGCTGGAAGATGGCACATCGATGTGCCCGGTCCTGTCTGATGCCACAATAATGATTTCTGTATTTTCCCATTCATTACCTTGGCTGATCGCCTGCAGGCATTGGCGTAGCTGCGCTTTGTGTTTGTGGGACTGGATGACAATAATTATGGAAATCATTGTATCCGCTTCAGGAATATAGCGGATACAATGAACGGGGTGACCCGGAAGTGGCTCCACCAGGCCTGCATGGCCACGTCTGTGCAGGGCTTCTTCCCGCAGGCGCTGCGCTGCGGAAACGGCATACGGTTTTGCCGCCATGTCAGCCGCGATGGACTGGGGGATGATACGCCAGTGATAAAGGACTTTCGGGATATGGAAGATCTTTTGCGCGCGCTCGGTAATCCGTAAAACTAGATCCCAGTCCTGTGCGCCATTAAATTCGGACCTGAGCAATCCTGTCTGCATCAACAGGTCACGTCGTACACAGCTGACATGGCAGGTGTACATGATGCTCATCAGGGTATCTGGTGACCAGTCCGGTTTGAAGAACGGCTGAACAAAACGGCCGTTTTCATCTATTTTATCTTCATCACTATATATGTAATCCGGATCATGCAGGTTGATGCACAGGGCCAGTTCATGCAGGCAGTCTTCTGTCAGTTCATCATCATGGTCCAGAAAAACGACATGACTGCCTGTTGCCGCCCGGATGGCTGTATTGGTCGCCTCGGCAATACCGGTATTGTGTTCAAGATACAGCACATGAACCGAAGGATGGGACAGTGATTGCAGAAAGCCGACCGTATCTTCACGGCTGCTTGCATCATCGACAAGAATAAGATTCCAGTCTGGATACCATTGCCGGTAAACGGATTCCAGCATGGCGTCCAGCAGACGGGGCTCGGTATTATATACCGGAACCACAATGGAAAATTCCGGTCCTGCCGGAAGATCGGGCAGTACGACATCAGGCTTTTCAGAACGGACATAACAGTATTCTGGTGCTGTCCGTGTTATATGATAATGGTGCCGAGTATCCAGATCAAGATAATGGCGTTCCATCTTTCCGGCAGGGATGAAGGAACGGATCTGCCGTGCAAGGCGTCGGAAATATCGAATGGGTGAAGATATGCCGCGCGGAATTTTTCTCTTGTTGGTCATTTCCATTTATTAAAATCTATATTATCCGGATATGAGTGCGCTTGATTTCTTCATGACATGCGGCGGCCATCAATCGTTTCAAAATACGACAACCGGATGATTACGCATGACCTTCCCATGGCGATGTCTGGACAACAATGCCACTCCTTTCGCATTCACATCCCGGAACGGTACGTTATCACAGGCCGGGTGTTGAGGGAAACGGCGGTGCCGGATGACGGAATTTCCGGCCGGGGCCGCCTGCCTGTCATGCGGCCAAGGGTGGATCGCCGCTTCCGGGTAGCGCCAGTGTCAGGGTGTGGAGATGAATGTTTCCACATTCGCCTGCCGGGACTGAGGGGAAGCATTCCACTGCCGTGCTTCAGGCGCCCGGGTCATCATTTCCCGTCCTGCGCCGTAAATATGGTAAAGGGAACTGGCCGGCATATGGTCGACCATGGGGCGCAGTTGCTGGTCAAGGCGATCAATCCAGCCACCGGCCAGATGATCGGGTGCATAGCGTTCAAAAAACAGGCCGCTGATCTGCGGCAGCATGCTGGTGGCCTCCACGCCGTCATGCGCCTGCTTGCGACCGAGCAGACGCATGAGCTCGGTCTGTGGCCAGATACGGGTGGAGTGCTCGATGACTATGCCATCTTCCGTCACGGCATCGAAAGCCAGCCCCGTCCCGGGGTGACAGCCAGCAGTCACACCGCTTGCGAACAGTCGGTCTGCCGCGGCGGCAATCCGCATGCTTTCCGCACCCGTACAGCCTGAAAGCCGGCTGTATTCATGCAGAAGCCACGACCATTCGAACAGGTGCCCCGGTTCGGCACGGTTGCGGCCGGGCGGAAGGGCCGCAACCCATTCCGCATCGAAAAACTCACGCACCATGCCAGATCGGGCATCGATAAAACGCTCAAGCGCGAGCGAGACAAGAGGCCTGGCCTGATTAAGGTAGAACGCATCCCCTGTCGTTTCAGACAGGGTGAGGCAGGCTTCAAGCATATGCATGTGCGGATTTTGCCGGCGCAGGGAATCCGCCGGGGGAAGGGAGTCCCGAAAGCCGCCATTCCCTGCGGCAAAAATGGTATGGATTTCATCCATGGTCTCGCGCGCTATCGTGCGATAACGGGTTTCGGCCGTAAGCTTGTACGCCCATGCATAAGCAAAAAGAATGAACGCATGGGCATAAAGGTCACGCACGCGGGAGGCTGGGCGCCCATCGGATGCGAGCGAAAATATCCAGCCCGGCGCACCGTCGCAATGCCTGTAAAGACGCTCGATCTCATCAAGGCAGCGGACGGCCTGGGCCGAGCGATCATAAAATCCGTCAATTGCCGCACGGCAATAGGTCGCCACCTGCCGGGCCTGCACCATGAGGCGCAGCTGCTTCATGGGCACTGGAGAGGCATCCCAGCCCAACCGTTCATGATAGAGATGGCAACTGCTATCGAAACCGGCGTCACTCCACAGCGGCAGGGCCCGACCGATGAGCCATTTCCGCCATTGGGCCTGCATGGTAATGCTGGAAGAGGGACCGCTGGTTGTCGACATGATACTGATCTGCCCTGATACGCTGGCAGCCAGACCAGCACGCAGCATAAAATGGCTGTGTTTTCGCTACAATGAAAGAGGCAATTGCGGCATGCAGGACGCAACGGAACCCGTCGATATCATGCTGGATAACATGAACATTTCACAACCATATTGCCATTGACGGCGGGCGTGACCCGGGACGCCGGGTCTTGTGGTGTTGCCTGAAGTATAAAGTAGGTAAAACGATTATTTATATTATCTCGCGATGCCACCCATCGACGTTCCGGGAGAAATGATGGTCGTGATCAGACCAAAGAATTTATAGAATTTGTTACTTGCCGAATTGGCAACATAAATGAGATCCCCGTCCCGCATCATGAATTCCTGCGCCAGGAAGTAGCTGCTTGGGTTCATCATGTCCAACTGGTAGATGACTGGTGCAGTTGATGCATTATTATCAACCGGCATACCAAGCCGGCGCAGGATGTCAGCATTTTCAAAGCGGAAAAGATAGACGGCATTGGGGTCGGCACGTGAATCGATCGGGCCACCAACGCGGGAAACCGCCTCGGCCATTGTCAGGGTCGGGGTTGTAAACTGTACCTGCGTTATATGATTGGTTGCGCCAAATACACTGAAGCTGCGTGGCTGGAACGTAAGCTGGACCCGATCTCCGGGCTGCATGACAATGTTCTGGGCGGGATCGTTTTCAATGACCTTGAGGGGCAGTTCGGCAATCTTGCTGTTCCGTGTCAGCCGGACGACATAGTCTTCATCGGCATGGGTCTGCTGCTCCTCGCCCCCTGCCAGTGCGATGACATCCAGGATGCGTTCACGGTTCGGGGTCAGCATGATCCGGCTTGGGCGGCGGACCCCGCCATACACCATGACGGAGTTGGCAATGTCGGAAGCAATCCGGACCAGAACCTGCGGCGCCTGGGATTTCTGCTTCAGTCTGGCCAGAATGGCATCGGCGGCCTGATTGGTGGTCATGTTGGCGACATGGATCTGACCGGCAAAGGGGATTTCGATATTGCCGCTGCCATCGACGCTGAGGAGCGGCAGATGTGAAGCCGTGGAGGTACCGGACATCGAACCGGTGCCGCCGCCGGTCGCACCCGTGCTGCCGCCCATACCCGTACTCATGCTGGTGGGGCTGAACAGTGCGCTACCAACTTCATATATCGAGACCTGAAGGATATCTCCGGGCCCGATCCTGTCATTCTTGCCATAGGCGGGTGTCTCATCCCCCGCAAGACTGCTGAAAAGCGGTGGCGCCTCACTTTGCAGCAGCGTGATCAGATCTGGGCTGATCTGGACAATCCCGTATCCCACAGTGTTTTTTTTAGGATCACGCTGGTCCTGATTGACCCGGGATTCCGTTGGCCCGCTGTCAGGCAGCGAATTGCAGCCGCCCAGCAGCAGAAGTGCCCCCCCGGCAGCGGCCAGCCAGGTTGCCTTCCGGCCAGGACGCCGGGCCGGACCCAAATCCTTCAGTAAGCATAAGATGGTCAATAGGGCACCAGACTCTAAAGGTTATACCAAAAAACGGGAAAGCCGCATAACGCCCTTGCACGCATCCTGAAGTGCAGGCCGGGGATGGAAAGTTACTTAACCGGATTGCTCATATATTACGTAGTCATCCAATGGGTGGGAGACTTATATAAAACTCTCATCAAAAGGAAAAGACCTTACCGGGTGGGGTGGAAAACCGTATGCTGGAGGGGCTTTCGGTCAGGACAACCCGTGGGTTCGCTGCCTGAATTCGCAAACCCGTACGTATTTCCCTTTCATCATGCATTGACCGCGGGCGTTTACGGGCCTGACTGCGGCAGTCGGGTCCGGGCCGCGACCGCTTTCGGGAAATGCCGGGATGGCACCATGTATCTCCAGGTTACCACACGGGCGCCCGGGCCCGGGCTGAACAGTATGGTCAGTCTTGGGGTGATCTGATAAAAGCGCCTCGAGTCATCGTGTGCGTGACTAACGGAGATGTGGATAAGTGCACGCACATTTATCGCCCTGCTGCGATTTCTGGTATAACCCTCAACGTCCGGTGCCCTATTGATCCTTCCGTGTTTCCCGAATTTTTTGGGTCCAGTTCACCCCTGCACGCAACGGAGAGGACGCCTCATTGCCATGGGTGGGGCCCTCATGCTTCTGTGCGGCTGCAATGCGCTGCCTGACAGCGGGCCGACGGAATATCAGGTGAACCGGGCGCAGCGGGGCCCGAAGAAGAACACGATGGGCTACGGGATTGTCCAGGTGAGTCCGGAACTCATAGCGCTTCTGGACAACGAGGCCCCGCCCCGCTTCAGCAGCCTTGATGCGGACCATCCGCTGACGCACCCGACGCACAACGACACGGTGGGGCCGGGCGACATCCTGCAGATCTCGATATACGAAATCGGCAGTGGCCTCTTCAGTCCCAGCAGCAGCAGCATGGCCGCGGCCAGCGCCAGTGGCACCAACGCCACGCCCACCCCGTCCACGACAGCCAGCCTGCCCCCCGTCAGCGTGGATGGGAGCGGCATCATCGAGATCCCCTTTGCCGGCCAGATCCCCGTGGCCGGCCTGACCACCAGCCAGGTCGCCCAGGCCGTCACGGACAGGCTGAAGCAGAAATCCCAGGCCCCGCAGGTCGTGGTCCGCATCCTTTCGGACATTGCCAACTCCGTCATGGTGTATGGCAATGTGCGCCAGCCCAGCCGGGTTCCTCTGACCCCCAACAGGGAACGCATCCTCGACGTCATCGCGCTGGCCGGGGGGGAGACGCATACCGAGCAGGCGGATGCGGATTACGTGGTGCAGCTGACACGCAACGGGCAGGTGGCCGAAATGCCGCTCCAGGTCATTGAAAACGATCCTGACCAGAATATCGTGATGCAGGCGGGCGACAGGATCCAGCTGACCCTGCGGCCGCGCAGCTATACGGTGTTCGGGGCCAGTGGCCAGGTCACCCAGATACAGTTCCGCACACCCGTGCTGACCATGGCGCAGGCCATATCGCGCGCGGGCGGGCCGATCGACACCCGGGCGGACCCCAATGCCGTCTATCTTTTCCGCTTCGAGAATGCCGGTGTCCTGCGCCACCTCGGCATGGCGGTCGACCAGAACGCAGCCACGGCGCCCGTCGTCTACCAACTGGACATGATGAACCCCAGCAACTACTTCCTGGCCCAGAAATTCAGGATGCAGGACAGGGACCTCATCTACATCGCCAATTCGTCCAGCAACAAGTTCTACAAGTTCTTTGGCCTGATCAGCACAATCATCGCACCAGGAATTACAGCAGCATGGATCGCCAAATGATGAAAAAAAACATAAAAATGGCAGCTTTCCATGATGAAACTGTGATACCGCATCCGTGCGCCAATGGATGTGAAAGAAAGCAGGTTCTTTCCCTGCTGGCCATGCCCTATTCTGACCTTTCTCTTTTTCCCCAGGCCCGTGCAGCATGAATTCCGATGTGTACATCCCCGATGGTGACAATGACCACATCCCTGAGGCACCTCTCCTGACAAGGCTCACGCACTGGTTCCTGCAGCACTGGTCCTTCATGATATGGGTCATGCTGCCTACGGTGCTGACGATGCTCTATCTCGTTCTCATCGCAACGCCACAATATATATCAGAGGCGCATTTCGTCGTACGCGGGCGATCGGGCCAGTCCAGCATTTCCCTGAGCAGCATCCTGCAGTCCAGCGGCGGCGGCGGCGGTGCGACATCGGAGAATACCTACGTTGTTCAGGATTACATGCTGTCACGTGATGCAGCCGAACTTCTTATCAGGCAGGACAAGCTGCTTGAAATCTATGCGCGGCCGGAAGCCGATTTCATAGCCCGGTTTCCTTTCTTCCTGTTCAAAAATGATTTTGAGCACTTTTATAGCTATTATCAACGTCATGTTCTGGTTGAACAGGACACGGAAACCGACATTTCCATTCTGAAGGTTCGCAGTTTCCGTGCTGCGGACTCCAGAATGATTGCCCGTGCGCTTCTGGATGCAAGTGAAAACCTGGTCAATGACATAAACCGGCGGCAACGCGAAAACCTGATCCGGGCAACATCGCGGGAAGTGCAGGAAACAGAAACCAAATTACGTGAGATCAACCAGAAACTGGCCGAATACCGTAATACCATTGCCCTGATCGATCCCTTGCGGCAGTCGGTGCCGATGGTCAGCTTCGTAACCAACCTGCAGAACATGCTGACTTCAACAACCATGCAGTTGAATCAGCTTCGGGCTGCCGCGCCCAATAGCCCGCTGATCGCGGCATATGAACGGCAGGTTGCCATTCTGACCGACCAGATCAAGAAATCCGGAAGCCAGATAACCGGATCCGATCAGTCTCTTGTACCCAAGATCACCGGGTATGATGATCTGATGATACAGCGTGAACTGGAACAGCGTATTCTGGCCAGTAACGTTGCATCGCTTGAAGTTGCCAAGCAGCAGGCGAATCAGCAGATGATCTATGTTGATGAAGTCGCACAGCCCAATGAACCGGACTGGCCGGAATATCCCCGCAATATGGTCGTGCTGTTCATTGTCTTCATGTCATTCTTCAGCCTGTACGTGATGATAAAGCTGCTTGTAGCCAGTGCCCGCGAAAAGAACCTGGAGTGATCCGACTGGCAAACGCCTGATGAGCCATCTGTCAGAAAAAAGAATGTGTCATGTTACGTTGTATCGATATTGTTAAAGAATTCCACGTCGAGAAGGGTATCAGGCGTGTTCTGAACAAGGTAAATTTCCAGATAGAACGCGGAGAAAAGCTGGGTATCCTGGGCCGTAATGGCGCAGGCAAGTCGACACTTATCAAGATTATCGGGGGTGTGGATCTGCCAACTTCCGGCAGGATTGAACAGAATATGTCGGTGTCCTGGCCCATAGCTTTCGGCGGCGCCTTTCAGGGAAGCCTGAGCGGCCTGGATAACTTACGGTTTATCTGCCGGATTTATAATCTGGATTACCAGACAACGCGTAAGTATGTGGATGATTTTGCGGAACTGGGCAAGCAGCTACTTGAACCGGTCAAGACATATTCATCAGGCATGCGGGCACGCCTGGCATTTGCGCTGTCTGTTGTGATCGAGTTTGACTGTTACCTTATTGATGAAGTCATCATGGTGGGTGATGCCCGCTTTGTCCAGCGGTGCCGGGAGGAACTGTTCACCAAGCGGGCTGATCGCGCCCTGATTATTGTTTCTCATGACATGAACTTCATAAGAGAAATATGTAACAGAAGCGCCGTCATACATCAGGGAAAATTCATACAATTCGATAGTGTTCAGGAAGGCATAGATTTGTACGGATCTTTATAATTCAAGTAATTATTTAAATATTGTTACTATTTAATCGACACATAATTAATTTTTATGGAATTGGGGTTCTGTAGCTGATGGAAGTGCTTTAATTTTTATATCAATATTCAAGCATATAATTCGTCAGCATAGAACCAATGCAGGCTGCGTTTTGTCCGAACGCTTCTGAATTGAGGTGCAATCGAGCATATCAAGATATTTCAATCAATATGCCGACTCTATCTTCTAAAATAATATAGCATTATATTTAATTCATACCCTAACCACAAAGTTAGTGCATAATGAAAAATTCAGAATAATGAAATTTACAAGATTTATTAATGCCGTATGCATGAATAAATAATGATAAATATTGATCTATTTTGTAGATTCAAATTTATTGCACCTATTGACTACCTATACAAACGGAAATAAAATGTTTCAGTATGGGTCTAAATGTCATGTTATGTAACACATTCATGATATTTATAGACATATGTAATGTTTTGTATGAATGTTAAGGAAATTCTGGTGAATATACACGATTTTCATGCAGGTATTTGTAATCATATTCGGCATGAGATTTTTGATACGATTACCGCAGTTGTCCGAAGCAATGAAGGTTGCAATGTCCGTTTTGTAGAAGTAGGGGCTAATGATGGATCAAGTGGTCATGATCCTGTATTTCCCTATGTAAAGGTTCATAACTGGGAAGGTGTTCTGGTTGAACCCGTACCCTATCTGTTTAAACGCCTGAAAGAAAACTATCCAACGGATAGCAAGGTCCAGTTTGTTCAGGCCTGCTGTGGGTCCGAGGAAGGCATCTTTCCATTTTATGAAGTTGATGAATCAGCTGAGGCCATTATACCAAGGGCTATCACCTTTGACCTATATGAGCCCAGTTTCTGAGACCGATGGATCGGATGGTCTGTGGCAGGGCGGTGAGGTTGTTCCATGCGGTGCATGCGGCTTCGATGATGTGTTCGATGCCACTGAACACGGTGTTGGACAGCCAGTTGGCGCGGAGGAACTGCCAGATATTCTCGACCGGGTTCAGTTCGGGCGCGCGGGACGGCAGGAAGACCAGGCTGACGTTGCGCGGCAGTCTGAGTTTGGGTGTCGTATGCCAGCCGGCACGATCGAGCAGGACGACGGCATGGGCGCCGCGTGCGACGCAGCGTGAGATTTCCTCGATATGCAGTTGCATGCTGGCCGTGCCGGTAAACGGCAGCACCAGGCCTGCCGCCTTGCCAAGTGCCGGGCAGATCGCCCCGAACAGCCAGGCATTCTCGTAGCGCTGGTCGGCCGGCTGGCGTGGTCGGGTGCCACGCCGCGCCCATTGTCGGACAAGGCCGTTCTTCTGCCCGATGCGGGCCTCGTCCTGAAACCAGAGTTCAATCCGCCTGCCCTTGGGCAGATGTCCGGTGTGGGCGCTCAGGATCGTGGGGAAGTTTTTTTAAACGCGTCCATGACGGATGGATCCTGTCCGGGGTGACGCGGACGCGCGCTGACGTGGCTGAACCCAAGCCGCTTCAGCAGGGTGGAGACATGGCGTTCGTGATAGGAGACGCCAAAACGCTCTTCGATGACCCGCTGAAGATCGACCCGACGCCAGCGCACCACACCGTCCCGGGCACGGTCAGGCCCTGTCGTGACCAGCGCCGATAATTCTGCCAGTTGGTCCGCTGTCAGGCGGCAGACCGACCCGTTGCGCCATTGGTCCCGCAAACCATCCGGCCCCGTAGCATTGAACCGGTGCACCCAGTCCCGCAGGGTTTGCCGGTCCATGCCGCCGATCCGCGCCGCTTCGCCACGGCTGGCACCATCGCGCACCGCAGCCAGAGACAAAAGGCGCCGTGCAACATTCGCATCCCGCGTACGAGAAGCCAGACGTCGTAACGCAGAAGCCGTATAATCCGTCCGTAAAGCAATCGCACCAGCCATTCCCGATCCTCCCTCTCACAACAGAATCAGAACAGGCCCTTCGCGTCACTTCACAGATGAGTCAGAGACAATAGCCCTTGGTATTAGTCCTGTTGCGCCATTCCTGTCGTCATTCGACCGATCCGTGATCATGAACCATGCCTGTTTCGTGCCGGATATGGAGAAATACATAAACACTATTCCGATTCAGACGAAACGTGTTGATACCATCGTAAAGGAATCTGGGATCGGTAATATTCATGTGCTTGTAACCGATACAGAAGGCCATGACGATAAAGTGCTGTCTGGTTATAATTTTGATAACCATCGTCCCATGGCTGTATACATGGAACATAAGCATATCCGGTTTGATGCTTTGCGCAATGTTGTCAACCAGATGGAAGGTTATAACTACAAGCCTATCTGGATGTTCGAAGATATCCTTTTTGTAAATAACTATCTCTTTTCCATCCCGCTTGTAAAAAATATTTTTTCCATGATGGAAGCCATGTATCGCGTATAATAATGATATCTTTCATATCATAAACTGGCATGGTGTTTCGCAATATAAGACGGTGCGGCGATTGCTCATGCCGGTTCGCCGCATGCCAAGATAGTGACCATTTTTTTCGAATTCTGTAACCGGTAGGGAAACCGCATTATGTTCCCTACCGGTAGAACAGTTTCAGGCTGTTCCCCGATTTCTACACGGTGATTCCTGTATTGTATGGAACTGATACAATGATCAGGTTGGATGGGGTGACAGGTGACTTTGCCACAGAACTTCTGATACCGATCATGTGACGTGGAACAGGCATGCCACGGCCTATGGCCTATGTGTCTTGCTTGCGTGTAGTAGACCTGCATGCGTAAAAGTATATCGAGACTGGCTGTTCTGGCGCAGGAACCCACACCGGCCCGGCACGCTAACACACTACCTGCATGTAATGCCTACCCAGGCGTCTGAGAACCTCCAGATATCGGGACAATATGATGGGGGTTAGTTCGATAATCTTGGTGGAGACATGACTCAATGCGTGCTGCTGTCCTGATAAGCGGCCTTGCGCTGCTGCCCTTTATGGCCCTACAGGCTCATGCTCAAAACGCCCCGGCAGGGCAGTCTTCCGTTGTCACGGGGGAATCCACCCATACCGTGTCTTCCGCACCCGTTCCGGCGGGACGGGGGAAACAGTTCGACGCCAACGGCATGTCGCTTTCAGGTAACCCTTCCATACTCACATGTCCGGTTGCCTCCTGCCCGACCAGAGATGCGGCCGGTGGGCCGGTCAGGACTGCGCTGGCCATTTACGGACAGACCACTTTGGCCAATCCGTGGGAATATGAACTCTATTCCGGTCTATATTCAAATACCGGACGTGGCAGTTCAACAGATCCCAAACTGATCGCGGCACCCGGCGCCAAGATGGCGGCCTATTTCGGGTTGATGCAGGGACAGAACAGTGGCCCCGGCTGGGGTCTCAACTGGAATATCCTGCGCAATGCAGTGCCCGGCGGCATCAATTCCCTTTATGGGCAGCCCGGCAGTGGGACACCCGGAAAACCGGGTGCCATGGATGACGCCATGTCTACCATCGGGGCCGAAGGTGATATCTCCAACTGGCAGGGTGACACCGACACGCATAATGCGTTTGTGGTTAATCTGTTCCTGAATACAACAAGCCGCTATACTTCCACGGCAGGTATTTATCTGGGGGCATCACCGGGGCAGACCGTGGCCTCTTATCATACAGGAATATATTTCGGCGGGAAAAATAATGGTGGGACAGCCGATAGTGTATCCGGTCAGACCATATGGGATCGAAGCGGTGCGAATTACGGTTATTATGCGATGGGAAATCATGCAACGGCTGCCTTTTTCGATCAGTCCACAGGCCAGAATGGTCTCCTGATAACCGGGACAAAGACCGGGCAGGATATATGGCTCAATACATCATCCAGTATTGGTGCCTATATCAGTGGCTCCCATCTTCATGGTGACCTGAATATCAGAACATCGTCCCATGATGCCATTACTATTGCAGGAACACACACAGGTTCCGCATTTTCGGATGCGTCAACGTCAGCATCAGCCGGTCTGATGCTGAACGGGAAATACAGTACGGCAGCCATAAATACGGCCCGTGCCGACACGCCGGTCGCAATCAACCTGGCCAAAGGACAACGGGCCTGTTTCAACGACGGTGCGAATTGCGTGATGTTTGACGGATCAAAACTGGTTTACATCGTTGGTACGACACGGGTCGCGTCCATTGATAATAATGGCAACATGGTTATCAAGGGAACGCTGACACAGTCTGGTCGGCCCTAGCTTTTCCTGAACATGAGATATCCGGGCCCAGCTCGCCTTCCGTGCGTTCCGTGTGGTGGGAAAAGCTCTTCCTGACCGTGCGGCTGCTGCTGCCCGCTTCGGTTTCCTCTGGACTGTCTGTGACACAACGGGCCCGAATGGCCGATGACTTCGGCTTTCTGTGTATCAGGATATATGAAGGACCTGTGAACCGCCTGCACCCGCCTGACATGGCAGTTTTTTCAAAGCCCTGTCATTATCGAAACATAATGACAGGGCGTATGATCAATTTATTACTTCTATAGAAATCATGTCAGAGAATAGGAATTTCTGGAATCCTTGGATTGACCTGCGCCATCAATGGTTTTCAGAAGACGACCATAAAATTCCAGCAGATCCCGACCCTGATCATTCGCGCTTCTCAATGTCGGCAATACTTTGGGAGGTTCCAGATACTGTTCCGGGTTGGCGTCAATTTTTCTCAGTACCTGTTCCAGTTCCTCGGTATTGCTTACGTCGATGACAAAACCGTTCTGGCCATTCTCGACATTTTCGCCCATGGCCCCCCGGTCGCCTGCGATCACCCACAAACCATGGGAAGCCGCTTCGCGTGAGACCAGACCAAAGCTTTCCGGCCATGTAGAAGGTGCCAGCAGGACGTCCAGCCTGTCATAGAGCGCCCCGATACGGTCAGCCGGGATCTTGCCGGTAATGGTGACAGGCGTCGTGCCCCATACGGTCTGTATGCTGTCACCCGTATCGCGCGCCAGTTCAATAACGGTCAGATCAAGGTTCTTGAACCTGTTGGTCCGCAGCACGGACTCGATCATGTATACGCCCTTATGTGCCTGGGTGCCGCCAACGTGACCAAGCTGCACGCGGGTGTGGGGCTGTTTCGTCTTTTCCGGCTGGAAGGAGGAAACGCCATTGGCAATGGTTTCCACTTTGAAACCGGCATCCCGGAACAGTTTGGCGAAGGGTTCGGATACAGAAAGCAGGGCTTCCGCGCCATGAAGGACATGGCGGCAGCGCATGGCCCGTTCCAGGCTGCGTGGCAACCCGATCCGACGGGAAAATGTCTGTCGGGAAGGGTCGGGCGAAAGACTGGCGCTGCTGCCATCTTCTTCTGTCAGGAACGAGAAGTCTGACAGCCACCATGCATCATGAAGCGTGATGACGTAGGGAATGCGCAGGGCCAGACAGGCTTCGGCCACAGCGATGGACAGGCGCTGGAGGCAATGAATATGCACCAGATCCGGTGACATCAGTTTCAGGACGCGACGCGTATAGGCATCCACGTCCGAATTGTACATACGCCAGTCCATATCGATTTCTTGTGGCGTCGCGATCTGAAAAACGGGAATGCCTTTCCATGCATCGCATCGTACCATGCTGCAATAGCTGTTTTCATCATCTGACGCCAGAACGGCCAGATCATACCGATCGTGCGCATGATCAAGCATGTACTGCATGTTATCGGTCAGCACACGGGTAGCACCCCCGATAATCTGCGGGGGGGCAAACACGTTGGCATAGAGTATCCGCTTGCGGTTGACAGCGGACGGTACAATCGGGGCCTTGACCGCAGCAACGGCCTGTTCATCCGATACAAGCATTGATTTCAGGTCAAGCCGGGCAGCATTGCCAACCTGTGTGGCCAATGTCCTGTCCTGTAATATCCTGTCAACCGCCGCTGGCAGGGCAGGCGCATTGGGCACGACAAGGACATTGGCGCCGTCTGTCAGCCTGGAGTGCAGTCGCTCGTTGCTGACTATGGCAGGAATACCGAACCACGCCGCTTCCGCCCAATGGGAACGATAATATTCCCGGCTACCTGAAAAATCGACAACCAGATCAACAGCCGCGGTCAGTGCCAGTGCCTCGTCAGGCTGCATTCTGGCATTGATGACCGTCACGCGACTGTCAAAGGAGCGGAATTCGTTTTCCGCAGGCAGATTTCCATCAATGATCAGTTCAACCTGATCGTGGTTTTTCAGAACCTGCACCAGCGCCCGGGTCAGATCATCAATGGCGCGCAACTGTTCCGGAGACAGGTTGGCCTGTCGCCCATGGCGCAGCTGGCGCGGTATCGGACGGCCACGGGCGTAGACCAGAATCCGTACCGTATCACCGGGCGCGGACGGTAATTTACGAATGGCGTTCGTTGCCGCGGATACCCCTGCGACCACGTGGCCATCAGGCACGACATCTGCCAGTGCGGGTACGAAGGCAGGCGCCGTGCTGACACAGGAATCACATAGCCGTCCGCTATAGACTTCACGTAACGTGATGGATTTCCGGAATCCTTCATGCTTACGGACGAAATCGCTCCATGCCAGTTCCGACAGGTCCAGCTGGGCTGAAGGCAGGACGCCAAGGCTTCCTGTCCATGACAGGGTGGGAATGCCGTAACCGCGTGCAAAAAGTACCGTATCGATAACCAGGGAATCGAGCTCGACTT
Organism: Komagataeibacter sp. FNDCF1; assembly: GCF_021295335.1. Taxonomy (NCBI): domain Bacteria; kingdom Pseudomonadati; phylum Pseudomonadota; class Alphaproteobacteria; order Acetobacterales; family Acetobacteraceae; genus Komagataeibacter; species Komagataeibacter sp. FNDCF1. The sequence continues at coordinate 2,601,363 of NZ_JAIWOT010000001.1, forward strand.
CATGCAGGATCAGCAGCGAGGCGCCTGGCAGGCTCTCGGTCAGCAGTTGGACATGATGGCGCGGAAAGACAATAACCTTTCTTATCGTATCATCGGCATTCCGCAGTTCCAGTTCCCATTTGACCCGTTCCGACACATTTGTCTGGACCCGCATGAGTATCGGGCCATCCGGACGGCAGAGTTTCAGGCCCGAGGGAACGCTTCTGGCCATTATCGGAATAAACTTGTCCAGGAAATGGCTGAATTTGGTTTCAGGCTGCCCCACGGGCGGGTAATCGGGATTCCACATCGCCAGTGAAGTCGCAGCCTCACTGTCAAACCAGAGACGGAACAGATTCTCCCGCGCCATGCGCCAGGGCTGCATGCGCTTCCAGATCTTTTCGCCTTCTTCCAGGAATTTCAGACCTGTCTGAAAGGCGCCAAGCTGTGCCGCAACCTGCATACCGTTGATATAGTTCCAGCGATCAGGATAGGGACTGGCAATTCCTTTCAGATATGCCGCCATTGCGGCCTGCAGGCGGCCCCTCTGGCGTTCCATATCACCCAGCTTGTGCCATACGCTCCCGGCTGGCGCGCCATTCTCAAGTGCGCGGTACAGGGATTCCTGTGCCAGTTCATCATTACCCCGCTGGAGCGCGAAGTCCGCATGCAGGCGCCACAGGCTGCCGCTGCCATCACCGGAGATCACGCCTTCATGGCTGGCTTTATCAGATGTCAGGAAAGCAGCCAGAATGTCGCCACGGGTAGTTTTGGTACCTGCAAGAACCGGGTTCTGTTTACGGAACAGATCCGCATCAAACGCGGATGGGAAACTGCGTTGCCCGATGAGCGCCTGCAGCATCTCGCTTTCCGATGTCGGTTCATCGTCCGCATAACCATGCGTAAGCCAGTGACGGTAAGCGCTCTCGTCGCTTGCCTGTGCCAATCGGGGGTGGCGCTGACGGTAGAAATCCGCATCGAATATTGAATTCAGTGAAAGGGGTGCAAGGCGTGTGACGCCCTTCTGTGCAAAGACGATAACGGCCTGCGCCAGACTTTTACAATAACCGGCCCATTTATGGTTGAGCGCATTGAATTCCACAAGGTTCAGGACATCCAGCCATTTGGCGGGCAGCAGGTCGTAACGGGCCAGAAAAATGTCACATGCGGAATGGCCTTTCTGCCACTGCTCCGTTTCAGCCGTGGTGAAAGCCAGCCTGTCCTGAAAGGCCAGTTCCTCAAATTCATTCCTGCATTTCTGGATCTGATCTACGGTCAGCGGGGAGGCGTTGTCCTCATCTGACTGTACATAGCCCCTTTCTAGGAACAGGCGCGCATTCTTCCATTTCAGATTTTCATCGGGAGTGAGATATCTCGTCCGGGCTTCCGCCAGTGCGGCCCGCATTTCGGCTTCGCAGCCATAGCGTCCGACAAGGCGGCCATGCTCCAGGTAATGGGTTTTCAGCGCCTCGTCATCTGGCAGTTTTCTGAGATCGGGATAGAAATCACGATAGAAAACGGGATCAAACGATGCCAGAGGAGAAGCCGTTTTTTTGGAAATGTTTTCCTGGATATTCCTGATGGCATGCCGTGCGTCTTTGGTACGCCTGACAATGAACTGGCCGATACTCTTGCCAATGTTCCTGTTCTTGCGGTCATGACTGCGCCTGGCATTCGTGGCGATAATGGACCCCGGAATCCAGTAATCCCCTGCTTTCGCCCTGACATAGAGTTGCGCGTCATCCAGGGAAGGGTCAATCAGCAGGACTGAACGGGTCTGTCCGGTAACCGCATCGACTTCGTAAATATCCGCGGCCATCTCCCGGATGGTATTCATGTCGGGATTGGTAAAGCGGTTGATCAGAACATCCGTAAAGGAAGACCATTCCCGAACGGCCGCCATCCACAGAAGCACAATATCCGAAGGTGTATCGTGACTGGCTGCCAGAATACGGGGGGCGGGGTGATTGGGGGGGACTTCCGTGGCCACCTGATAATCAGGCTGCATCTGGCCATCACGTTCGCAATAGCCCAGCAACGGACCAAAGGTCGGATGCTTGAAGAACATTTCAAGCCAGGCATAGCTGTCGGTCAGTGATTTTGGCAGCGTGTCCGCAGAGAGGATCACATCCTTGCAGAAGTCGATATGCGGAAGGGCCGATATGCTGTTCAGCGCATAATTGGCATTACTTGAAATGCAGTTGAACCCGATAGGGGGGACATCACCGAGACCTTCCTGCAGGAAGAACGTATTGAGGTCACGGACAACCGTTCCTGAATAGCCGACATCACATATCGTGGCGCCATCATTGTCCAGCAGCCCGCATTCCCGAAAGTGGCGCAGGGCACGGGACCGTTTGTCCAGGATGGAACGCCTGATCTCCTGTGTCAGGCCGGCGGCGACATATGCTTCCTGTACAATAAAGGTATCTTTGTCCGAACTGTATTCACGGTCCGTCAGGCTGGATGGTACAACCTCTATGCCCAACAGCGCTGATATCTGTTTTGGCGTTGCCTTCCCCTGCAGCAGCCAGAAGGCATGCCCGATGGACTGGACAAGCCAGTCGGTATTGAAATTGACGTTCAGCCAGCACGAAATCGCACGGCTGATAAACAGGTCCGCTGAATCAATCTGCGGAAAATATTGATGCAGAAGGGGATTTTTCCATGTCTGCAGGACCTGATGGATCAGGTAGCCATCACGGCTGAGGAAAAACAGCGTATTGCGGTCATTGTCTTTTGTATGAAAGACGGTCTGCGCGACAAACAGCTTGATGAGGGCGGCGATATCCTGATGGACATCCGCATTATGACCGTATTCAGGTGGGTGAAGTTTCAGGCTCTCATGATGGTCGACATGAATGCCGGTAATCCCCAGCTTGCGCGGATTGGCAACGTCAGATGCGGTATTGTCACCGAAATGCGTCAGTTCGGCAGATTGCAGGCCATGCTCCTGGCAGACATGCGTAAAAAGACTGCCTGTCTGTTTGGTTTTGTTGACCGTGGCGGATACGTAAACGTCATCAAACAGATCCAGTAGTCCGACATTGGCCAGAACCTGCCTGATCTCCCCGGTGGAGAAATACATGTCGGAGATGGCGATTATTTTCTTGCCCGCTTCTTTCAGGCGTTCGAGCAGGGCACGGGCGCCATCAACAGCAGACAGATTGCGAAAATCGACATCGAATTCGAACGCCGCTATACGGGCGCCCATGGCTATGGCTGCATCTTTTTCAGGCAGATAGGTGGACATGACCTCGGCCCAGACATTGGCCAGAGGGGGTTCTTCCACCGGATCACCCTCTCCGAGCTTCAGCATGTCGGTTGCGGCGTAACGCCGCTGTGTCAGGTCGGCGATGGAGTCGGTCTGATAGCGCCCGACCTGTGTCAGGGCATAGGCGCTTGCCAGATCATGAACCTGAAAAACAGAAAGATATTTTCGATAGATGAGTGTATCGAATAGATCAAAGGAGACTGTTTCCGATGCGATATCAGATATCGCAATGTCAGAAAGTGATTTTACCTTGTCCATTTTTCCGTTCACAATAGTAACCAGCCATATTTAATTCGGGATCATTTAGCGGGTAGTGTAACCAGATTGTTATAGTCGACATTATACTGGCTGAGTTCAATCTGTGGCGGTTGCCAGGACGGCGCCAGAAGATAGGCACGCTGGTAGGCACAGGCCGCTTCTTCATGGCGTTTGAGCATTTTCAGAACATGGCCAAGATGCAGATGGGCGGCAGCATTGAAGGGTTCAGCCGACAGGGCCCGCCTGTATGCCAGTTCCGCGTCTATCAGATTGCCTGTTTCTTTCAGGGCATGGCCATACTGTAGCCAGAGATCCGTGCGCTCGGGTATCAGTTGCATTGCATTGCGGTATGCAGTCGCTGCCCGCGTCCAGTCCTGACGGTCCCGTGCGGCATCGCCCTCCCTTGCAAAGGCACGCCCACGACGGCGACGTATTGCGGGAATCATCATAATCATTTCGGCAGACATGACTAATTCCTTACTTTAACTCATCAAATCGCGGATAAACGAAAGTCTGTATTTTTGATGAGCGGGGGGGGAATGTCAAGGCGGAGAGCCTTCCGGAAGTGTTTGGAAGATTCCTTGATCAACTGGTTGCAAATTTATTTAAATCTGAAGGGCTGATCACGTTTTTTATTATAATATAGAAGGGGAAGAACGGGATACCTTCCGTACGAATTCAGAAATGGCAGGTCCGTTTTATTATCAGCGCAGACTGCCCGACCGGCTTTCGGGTCCATGAACCCGAAGCGGTATGTCGCATCCCTGCCCGTACCTCTGTCGGGTCATGCGGGGACCGGCAATGTGTTCCTTACACATTACAACCGGTGCCCTGCACAGTGTTTTGTCTCCGCCATCTGAGCCGAGGACTAAGGCCCTGTTCTGGCGATGGAACCTGCTTCCAATCGCAAACTATTGAACCAGGATATATTTCCGTGATTTTATGGTCAGGACAAACCCGATGATCAGCAACACGATTGTAATCCAGGTATCGTAAAAGATGTCATAATGGGCGTGGGCGTTCAACCCGAACTGACCTTCCCGGATCATTTCAATATTATCAACACTGGGCGAACACATCATCGCTGCTCTGTATTGGGCAGGGATCCAGTTTACCATTGTAAAGGCACCGGTAAACGGGAGTGAAAGATAACTGAAAACCTGCATGATTTTCTCAACGAATTCAGACATTTCACTTAGCGAAGCGAAAATCATGCCAATCGCCGTACAGAACAGCATCTGGTAAAATATCCCCACATACAATATTCCATAATATTGTGGTGGCTTCATGTATCCAAAAAACACGGCCCCCAGCACAACCAGTATGCCGGCCATGAGCGTTCCAATCAGTTCCAGCGCGACACGAGCCAGGATAATGGTTAATGGCGTGACCTGTCGATGGAACAGCAGGCTTCCGTTCGCATTGAATGCCTTGACCGATTGCAGCAGGCAGTGGCGGAACATGGTCAGGGGCACATAGCCGGTCACGACAATAGCCGTCATGGGCAGGCCATATTCATGCGATGGCCGTATCAGGGTCCACATGATGGTCACGCCGCCACAGAAGAGTACCGGCTCCCCCAGCACCCATAGGAAGCCCAGGTTATCCCGCCCATAGCGCGTATGAATTTCGCGCATGATCAGGGCATAGATGACGCGCGCCTGCAGTGTGAGAAGTCCTCTCACTTGACGTAGGGTCTGCAAAATTTTCATACTGTTTATGTCTTCCTACCTGTCCCCAGGACGCCTGAATGCAGCCCCCGTGTCTTTCAGTCAATCAGGATGCTGCAACAGGCGGATGCCAGTTAAGGTTACGGTTGCCATTCAGTGGTTGCTATCAGAAACATGATGGCCAGTGTTGATCTGATCCACGGGAAAACGAATAATACGCCTCCTCCCCCTCTGTCCAGAGTTTACCGCCAGGGAATGGCCGTCAGGACAGGCGGGCGGGTATCGTATCCGACAGAGCGGCATGATCACGAAGGCCACTGTCAGGCCATGCCGCCCTTCATCGCATCGTGATCATTCAGATACGTCGTGGAGGATATCCTGCTTGGTCGGCTCCCCGACCGGATCTGCATGCCACACAGGCCATATCAACCGTGACGCCCTGCCGGCAGCAGGCGAAGATAGGCGGGACCGAACGGGCTGTATGCTGCATCCTGCCGGCCAGCAGACCATGGATGTGAAGGCATGCCTGTTCATGATGGTCGGGCGTCACGATATTCCCGATGTTACCCTGGTCACATTGCCGCGCCTCAGTAACAGCTGGTTTTTCCGGAAACTTGTCCTTCAGGGTTGCCTGAAGGCGGCAGGGATCAGTCTGCTGTCTTATGATTTCCACATATTAAGCAGAAGTTTCCCTATGGAATAGAGGACGAAGAACCCGAATAATGCGATTGCCAATACCAGTATATTCATTGGATACGCAGGCCAGTCCGCGGCATTCGGGCGATCGATTTCATCAACGTAAATTTTATTCTGGTCCGCCTGTTGCTTCGCCATTTCAAGAGAACCGACATTACTTATAAGAATGCGCTGCTGTATGTTCCGCTGCAGCATCAGATCTTCATATCCGGTGATCTTGGGCACAAGGGACTGTCTTGATCCGGTAAGATTACTTTGTGATTTTTCGATCTGGTCAGTCAGAATGTCGACCTGATGCTGGTAGCCTGGTATCAGCGGGCTGGCCGGTGCGAATTTCTGAAGCTGATTCAGCTTCATCTGTGTAGAGGTAAGTGTATTGCGCAGGTTATTGACAAAGTTCAGCATGGGGCCGGACTGGGTCAATGGATCAATCAATGCGGCGACATTACGGTATTGTGCCAGTTTCTGGTTGATATTATCCAGTTTGGCCTGCGCATCGTTTACTTCCGCGGCAGAGACACGGATCAGGTTTTCCCGCTGGCGCTGATTGATCTGATTGATCAGTTCTTCACCGGCATCCAGCAGGGCACGGGCCACTTTCTGGGAATCGGCTGCCCGGAAAGTCCGTACTTTCAGAATGCTGATATGTGTTTCCGAACTTTGCTTGACCGATATGTGGTGCTTGTAATACCGGTAGAAATGCTCGAATTCGCCTGAAAACAGGGATCGCGAGTACCGGGCGATGAAATCGGCTTCCGGTCGCGAATAAATATCAAGAAGCTGCTCCTGCCTGAGAAGCAGGCTGGCAGCATCGCGTGACTCCATGTAATCCTGCACCACGAAAGCATTTTCCGTAGGGCTGCCTTCGGAACTGGGTTGCAGGATGCTGCTGATGGAAATGCCTGACTGGCTGGAATTACCCCGCACGATAAAATGTGCCTCGGAGACATACTGCGGCGTCGCAAGCAGGGTCAGATACAGGAAAATCAGAAATGTTGGAAAAAATACAAATATTATTAAGTATTTATGCCGGTAAATCTTATTTTTCACATGGTCGGTCGGAAGCATGTGCTGTGACCCGGTATGCGCGATGGATGCATCGTCATTCATGAATTATCATTCCAATATTAATTGGATATATCAGGAGATGACGGGCACGGAACACCAGAGGGAATATGGTTTGTGAAGCCATTCATCATTTGGCGATCCATGCTGCTGTAATTCCTGGTGCGATGATTGTGCTGATCAGGCCAAAGAACTTGTAGAACTTGTTGCTGGACGAATTGGCGATGTAGATGAGGTCCCTGTCCTGCATCCTGAATTTCTGGGCCAGGAAGTAGTTGCTGGGGTTCATCATGTCCAGTTGGTAGACGACGGGCGCCGTGGCTGCGTTCTGGTCGACCGCCATGCCGAGGTGGCGCAGGACACCGGCATTCTCGAAGCGGAAAAGATAGACGGCATTGGGGTCCGCCCGGGTGTCGATCGGCCCGCCCGCGCGCGATATGGCCTGCGCCATGGTCAGCACGGGTGTGCGGAACTGTATCTGGGTGACCTGGCCACTGGCCCCGAACACCGTATAGCTGCGCGGCCGCAGGGTCAGCTGGATCCTGTCGCCCGCCTGCATCACGATATTCTGGTCAGGATCGTTTTCAATGACCTGGAGCGGCATTTCGGCCACCTGCCCGTTGCGTGTCAGCTGCACCACGTAATCCGCATCCGCCTGCTCGGTATGCGTCTCCCCCCCGGCCAGCGCGATGACGTCGAGGATGCGTTCCCTGTTGGGGGTCAGAGGAACCCGGCTGGGCTGGCGCACATTGCCATACACCATGACGGAGTTGGCAATGTCCGAAAGGATGCGGACCACGACCTGCGGGGCCTGGGATTTCTGCTTCAGCCTGTCCGTGACGGCCTGGGCGACCTGGCTGGTGGTCAGGCCGGCCACGGGGATCTGGCCGGCAAAGGGGATCTCGATGATGCCGCTCCCATCCACGCTGACGGGGGGCAGGCTGGCTGTCGTGGACGGGGTGGGCGTGGCGTTGGTGCCACTGGCGCTGGCCGCGGCCATGCTGCTGCTGCTGGGACTGAAGAGGCCACTGCCGATTTCGTATATCGAGATCTGCAGGATGTCGCCCGGCCCCACCGTGTCGTTGCGCGTCGGGTGCGTCAGCGGATGGTCCGCATCAAGGCTGCTGAAGCGGGGCGGGGCCTCGTTGTCCAGAAGCGCTATGAGTTCCGGGCTCACCTGGACAATCCCGTAGCCCATCGTGTTCTTCTTCGGGTCCCGCTGCGCCCGGTTCACCTGGTATTCCGTCGGCCCGCTGTCAGGCAGCGCATTGCAACCGCACAGAAGCATGAGGGCCCCACCCATGGCAATGAGGCGTCCTCTCCGTTGCGTGCAGGGGTGAACTGGACCCAAAAAATTCGGGAAACAGAAAATAGCCAAAACGACACCGCAGATGAAGGTTATGGTAACGGAAAGATACAGTTCAGAACAGAAGACAATCCGCGCACCGCATTTCAGGATGGCAAAAAGGAGAGGCCGGGAAAGCGGTTTCTATCAAATTATATTTTATCTGCCTATAGACAATATCGTACTGCGACAGGGGCGGAAAGTGTACAGGGCGCGCATTGCGACTTTCCGGTACATTCTACACAACTGGACTTGACCTGGCTGGATGATTTTCTTGATGTCTTCTGGCCATTGCGGTGATGGCCAGACGGCTGCGGGACGTACCGCGCGCTGGTGGTTCCTGACGATTGCGCCGGTACATGCCCTCCCGATATGCGCCAGGGCATGCGGGCGGCTTTCACGTATCGGCCTGATCGAAACGGGCATGTCAGCGGGTGATGGCCGGGCTGACCTGTATGATCCGGCGCCGATCCTGTTCGGGTTCGGGGCCAACGGTGCCACTTTGCCTGCCAGTGGATATCCTGCCAGCGGGCACGGGTCTGTTTAGATGGTTGACGTTCACGAACCAAGGGCATATATTTGAAGGGCTCTGGGGAGTATATCATACGTCCGGAGTTCCCTCCTATCCGTCAAGCAGCATTAGCCGGTCTTCAATCAGAAACATGGTCAAGGCCCCGCGCTGTCAGCGCTCCTTGTTAAATTGATTGCTGTCTTGCCTTTCCTTCCGTGAACTGCCCACTTATAGGCATATCCTGCATGCAACTCGCCGAACTCAAGGCCAAATCTCCAGCAGACCTTCTGGCTTATGCTGAAAGTCTGAACATTGAAAACGCATCATCTCTTCGCAAGCAGGAGTTGATGTTCACGATCCTCAAGACCCTGGCCGACAATGACCAGGCCATCTACGGGGACGGCACGCTTGAAATCCTGTCCGACGGTTTTGGCTTTCTCCGTTCGCCGGAAGCCAATTACCTGCCCGGCCCGGATGATATCTACATCTCCCCCAGCCAGGTCCGCCGCTTCGGCCTGCGCACCGGTGATACGGTGGAAGGCCAGATCCGGGCCCCGCGTGATGGGGAGCGGTATTTTGCCCTGCTCAAGGTCAATGCGATCAATTTCGAGCCGCCCGAGGCGGTGCGTCAGCGCATCAATTTTGATAACCTGACCCCGCTTTATCCGGAACGCCGGCTGAAGATGGAAGTCGAGAATTCGGCTGTGGGCGGTGCTGACGAAGTGCCCCCCGGCGGCAAGGGGAAGGGCAAGACGCCCAACCGGGACTTCACGTCCCGCGTGATTGACCTGGTCTCTCCCATCGGCATGGGCCAGCGCGCGCTGATCGTGGCCCCCCCGCGTACCGGCAAGACCGTGATGCTGCAGAGCATCGCCTCGTCCATTTCCGCAAACCATCCCGAAGTCTTCCTGATTGTGCTGCTGATTGACGAGCGCCCGGAAGAAGTGACGGACATGGCCCGCTCCGTACGCGGTGAAGTGGTGTCCTCCACCTTTGATGAACCTGCGACCCGTCACGTGCAGGTTACGGAAATGGTTCTGGAAAAGGCCAAGCGTCTGGTCGAGCACAAGCGTGATGTCGTGATCCTGCTGGATTCGATCACCCGTCTGGCCCGTGCCTACAACACCGTCGTGCCTTCATCGGGCAAGGTGCTGACCGGTGGCGTGGATGCCAATGCACTGCAGCGCCCCAAGCGCTTCTTCGGTGCGGCCCGTAATATCGAGGAAGGCGGATCACTGACCATCATTGCCACCGCCCTGATCGATACCGGCAGCCGGATGGACGAAGTCATCTTCGAAGAGTTCAAGGGCACCGGCAACTCCGAACTGATCCTTGACCGCAAGCTGGCCGACAAGCGGACCTTCCCCGCCATCGACATCACCAAGAGCGGTACCCGTAAGGAAGAACTGCTGGTTGACCGGGCCGATCTTGCCAAGATGTGGGTCCTGCGTCGTATCCTTGCCCCCATGGGCACGATGGATGCGATGGACTTCCTGCTCGACAAGCTGAAATACAGCAAGACCAACCACGACTTCTTCGATGCGATGAATACCTGATCGCACCGGATGATCGTGACGACAGAAACCCCGGCCTTTCAGCCGGGGTTTTTTTATGTTCCGATGATGTTTTGGATAAAAGGACAGAAGTTTTTGGATGCCGCCTTTTTCAAAAAGGCGGCATTCTTTTGAAGCTTTTTGAAAAAAGCTTCACCAAAAACTTCTCTATGAAAGATTCAGGGTAACAGGATGGTGCTGCCCGTGGTCTTGCGGGATTCCAGGGCGATATGGGCTTGCGGCGCATCCTTCAGGCTAAAGGACTGGCCGATACGTGGTCTGATCACGCCTTTTTCCACCAGATCGAATAGCGCCCGTGCAGCATGGAGCAGGGCAGGGCGCTGGGCAATATAGGTCATGAGCAGGGGGCGTGTCAGGAACAGGCTGCCATGGGCCGCAAGGGTTCCGACATCCACCCCGGTCACGGCGCCCGATGCATTGCCGTAGCTGACCATCAATCCACGTGGCGCCAGGCAGGACAGGCTGGTCTCGAATGTTGCCCTGCCGATGCTGTCATAGACAACCGGCAGCATGCGGCCGCCCGTCAGGTCACGCACCTGTTCGGTCACGTGCTCCGTACCGATAATGACATCCGCCGCGCCATTCGCCCGCGCCAGTTCGGCCTTGGCCTCGGTCGAGACGACACCGATGACCCGTGCCCCAAGATACCGCGCCCACTGGCACATCAGCAGGCCAACACCACCGGCGGCGGCATAGACCAGTATGTCCTCGCCCGGCTGGACGCAGTGAACCTCACGCAGCAGCATGTGAACGCTCAGGCCGCGGAGCATGATGGCGGCAGCGGTATCGAACCCGATGGCATCGGGCAGCGGGACGACGCGGTCCGCCGCAATGGCGCGGAACGTGGCATAACCACCGGGCGTGGCGGGATAGGCCACCCGCATGCCGGGATGGATATCGTGCACATCGGCGCCGACGGCCGTGACCGTGCCGGCCCCCTCCATGCCGGGAATGGCGGGGAGGGCAGGGAATTTGTACAGGCCGCTGCGGAAATAGGTATCAATGAAATTGACCCCGACCGCTTCCTGCCGCAGGACAATTTCATTGGCCGCAGGGGTGGGAACGGGCAGTGTTTCGACATGGAGGGCGTCGGGGCCTCCATAATCATGCACGCGAATGACGGTATTCATCATGGTATTGGTCCCGGTGAATGGATCAGGGCTTGGGGGTGATGCACAGTATTTCCAGATCACGCAGGAACTGCCGGTCACGCGCGCCTTCTTCCCCCGGATAGGTCTCGGGGTCGTAATCCGGACAGTCATCCAGATCAATGCGGTGGCAGGGGATCAGGATGGGAACGGGGTTCTCTCCACACGCGCTGATAATGGTCTCGGGCGAGACATCGGCCAGGCGGGCCGCATCCTTCCAGTAAACCTGCTGGCCTACGGGTATGGTCAGCATGAAGCGCCATGCCCTGACCTGTTCCGGGGTGCCATAAGGTTCCAGCGGCAGGGTGCATGCGGTGGCATCGCCATCAAAATAGGCATCCAGCCAGGCGCGGGCCTCCAGCAGCAGGGGGGTTTCTTCCTGATCGCGGCCCCAGCCCCAGTCCAGCGCGACAATTTTCCCGTCCTCGGCAGATACGGTCAGCGGCGCCAGTGGCGAATGCATTGAAAGTTGTGGCATGAGTCACCTTGATCAGGACAAAGAGGTGAACGATAACGCCGTTCCCGGAACTGGTAAAATGTCGATGGCCGTTATGGAGAGAGTCATGCAGGAAAGTGATGGCCATCCCCCTGTTATTTTCGCGCTGGCCAGTGGCCTGTCCCGTGCCGCCATTGCCGTGATGCGGCTGAGTGGCAGGGGTACGGGCCGGATTGTGAAGGACCTGTGTGGCCGTTTGCCCGAACCACGCCGCGCATCGCTACGGGGGTTATGGCGACGGGATGGCACGACACCGGTGCTGCTGGACCGGGCGCTGGTGCTATGGTTTCCCGGCCCCGACAGCTACACGGGTGAGGATGGTGCGGAACTGCACCTGCATGCGGGACCGGCTGTCATCAATGCCGTGGCCGATGCACTGGTGGCGCTTGGTGCGCGACCTGCGGAGCCGGGCGAGTTCAGTCGCCGTGCCTTTGCGCATGGACGCATGGATCTGATGCAGGCGGAAGGCATTGCCGACCTGATCGAAGCCGAGACGGAAGCCCAGCGCCAGCAGGCGCTCTCACAGCTTGATGGTGCCCAGAGCCGCCTGTACCAGAACTGGGCCGACAGGCTGCGGACCCTGCTGGCCCATCAGGAAGCATTGATCGACTTCCCCGATGAAGAACTGCCGCCGGAAGTGGAGCAGGAACTCTGCAATGGGTTGAAGGCGCTGCATGCCACCATGCTGGCCTGTCTGGCTGAAGGTGAGGGGGCGGAGCGGCTGCGGCGCGGACTGGTCTTTGCTATTGTGGGTGAGCCGAATGTGGGCAAGTCCAGCCTGCTGAATGCGCTGGCCGGTCGTGACGCCGCAATTGTCTCATCGCGCGCGGGCACGACGCGCGATGCGATCGAGGTGCGCATGGTGATGGGGGATGTGCCGGTAACGCTTGTCGATACCGCCGGATTGCGCGAAACAGAGGACGAGATCGAAGCCGAGGGCGTGCGCCGCTCACTGTTTCACGTGAAACAGGCTGATTGCGTGGTGCAGGTATTCGTGGGTGACCAGCCGCCACCCCCGCTGGAGGGGGCGGATATGCTGGTATGTAACAAGACGGACCTGCATCCGGCACCTTTGCGTGCAATTGGCATCAGCGTGCTCACGGATGGGGGGATGGATGTGTTAAGGAAGGCGCTGGCGGACAGGGCCCGTGCCCTGACGGCAGGCCGGGCCACGGCACCGTTTACGCGCGCGCGGCATCGCGCGGCGATAGAGGAAACGGTCCGGCATATCGGTCAGGCCCTGACCATGCCGTGGCCCGAGATGCGGGGGGAAGAAATGCGGCTGGCCATGCGCGCGCTGGGGCGCCTGACCGGAGCGGTGGATGTGGAAGCCCTTCTGGATACGGTGTTTGGCCAGTTCTGTATTGGCAAGTAGGAGTAAGGCGGGATGAAGCGCGCATATGATGTGATTGTCGTGGGCGGGGGACATGCGGGCTGCGAAGCCGCCGCCGCCGCCGCGCGCGCCGGTGCCCGCACGCTGCTGCTGACCCATCGCTCTGACACGATTGGCGTCATGTCGTGCAACCCGGCCATTGGGGGAATTGGCAAGGGGCATCTGGTACGTGAGATCGATGCGCTGGATGGCCTGATGGGTATTGCCGCCGACCGGGCCGGCATTCATTTCAAGCTGCTCAACCGCTCGAAGGGACCTGCAGTGCATGGCCCCCGCGCGCAGGCGGACCGCACGCTGTACCGGCAGGCCATTCAGGACCTGCTGGCCCGGACCGAAGGGCTGGACATCATTGAAGGTGCGGTGGGTGACCTGCTGGTGGATGGGCAGGGTCGCGTCGAAGGTGTGGTGTGCGAGGATGGTCGCAGCTTTGCCGCCGGTGCCGTAGTGCTTGCGACCGGCACGTTCCTGCGCGGCATGATCCACGTCGGACATGACAGCGAGCCGGCCGGCAGGGTAGGGGACAGGCCCGCCAATGCACTGGGTGTGCGGCTGGCGGCATTCGGGCTGCGCATGGGCCGCCTCAAGACCGGGACCCCGGCCCGGATTGCACGTGACAGCATCGACTGGGACAGCCTGCCCGAGGACCGGAGTGATGCGGTGCCTGAACCCTTCAGCCGCATGACGGACGTGCTGCCCAACCCCATGGTGTCATGCCGCATTACCGCCACCACGCCGCGCACGCATGAAATCATTCGCGAAAACCTGAAGCTTTCCGCACTGTATGGCGGGACGATATCGGGGCAGGGACCGCGCTACTGTCCCTCCATCGAGGACAAGGTCGTCCGCTTCGCCGGGCGGGAGTCGCACCAGATTTTCCTTGAACCGGAAGGGCTGCTCGGCAATCCGGATGGTGCGCTGGTCTACCCCAACGGCATTTCCACCAGCCTGCCTGAACATGTGCAGTTGGAAATGCTGCAGAGTATTCCGGGGCTGGAAAACTGCCGCATCGTCCGCCCGGGCTACGCGGTGGAATATGATTATGTCGACCCGCGTGAACTGGCCCCCACGCTGGAACTCAAGACCCTGCCGGGCCTGTTCCTGGCCGGTCAGATCAACGGCACCACGGGGTATGAGGAAGCTGGCGCGCAGGGCCTGATCGCGGGCATCAACGCGGCCCGTCATGCATCGGGCCAGGCAGGGGTGACCCTGGCCCGTGGGGATGCGTATATAGGCGTGATGATTGATGACCTGACCACGCAGGGTGTGTCGGAACCCTACCGCATGTTTACCTCACGCGCGGAATACAGGCTGACTCTGCGGGCTGATAACGCCGATCTGCGCCTGACCCCGCTGGGGCTGGAATGGGGATGCGTGCGGCCTGCGCGCGCGGCCCGTTTCAGTGCCGACCGCGCCGCGATTGATGCGGCAACGATACGGGCCCGCGCCGAGACCTATACGACGGACACCCTGCGCCGCGAAGGCGTGAATGTATCCGCCGACGGGCGCACCCGTTCACTCATGGACGTGCTGGCAACGGATGTGACGGCGCAGATCATTGCCCGCATCGCGCCATGGTTCGCGGACCTGCCGCCCCGTGTGGCGCAGCACCTGATGACCGAGGCCCGCTACAGCGGTTACATCGCTCGGCAGGAGCGCGAGATCCGCCAGCTTGCGGGCGAAAGCCGCATCACCCTGCCAACCGATCTCGATTACCGCCGGATCGGTGGCCTGAGCACGGAAATGCAGGAACGCCTTGCACAGGTCCGGCCCGTGACCTTTGGGGCTGCGCAGCGTATTCCGGGCATTACACCGTCTGCCCTGGTCGCATTGCTGGCACATGTGCGCCAGCGCCAGGTGGTGGCATGACGGGAGCGCAGGCCATGCCCCCCGGGATCGATGTTTCACGTGAAACACATGCACGGCTGGAACGCTATGCCGACATCCTGCTGCGCTGGAACCAGAAGATCAATCTCGTCTCCCCCCATGACCTGCCCCATCTGTGGTCGCGGCATATGGCTGACAGCCTGCAACTGGCGGAACTGATTCCGCCGGGTGGGGTCAGTCTGGTGGATATGGGGTCTGGCGGCGGCTTTCCGGGGCTGGTCATTGCCTGCGCAACCGATGCGTGTGTCACGCTGATCGAGTCCGACCAGCGCAAGGCCGCCTTCCTGCGTGAGGCGGCGCGTGTCGCGGGCGTGCAGGTCACGGTCTGCGCGCAGCGGCTGGAAAAGGCGGATGTGCAGCCCGCGCAGGTGGTGACGGCCCGCGCGCTGGCCCCGCTGCCACTACTGCTGGAATGGGGTTCGCGTTTTCTGCGACCCGATGGCTTCTGCCTGTTCCTCAAAGGGCGCAGCGCGGAAGAGGAATTGACCACGGCCCGTGCCGGTTGGCACATGGCGACAACCCGAATCCCGAGCCGCACGAATGCGGATGGTGTGATTCTAGAATTGAGCGATATCAGGCGTGTCAGAGACCACAACAATGAATGATACGGGAAGCGGGGCCCCATCTTCCCCCCGCATTATCGCGCTGGCCAACCAGAAGGGCGGCGTAGGCAAGACCACCACGGCCATCAACCTCGCAGCCGCCATGGCGACTTCGGGGCTGAAGGTCCTGCTGGTGGACCTGGACCCGCAGGGCAATGCTTCCACCGGGCTGGGCGTGGGTTATGATGCCCGCCGCAGCGGGACCTACGCCATGCTGGAAGATGGCGCGCGTGCAGCATCCGTGGTGCAGGATAGTGCCGTGCCCGGCCTGTCACTGATCGCGGCCGATACGGAACTGGCCGGGGCGGAGCTGGAACTGGTCATGGCCGAACGGCGTGAATACCGCCTGCGTGATGCGCTGGAGCAGATCAGCAGCGCGTATGACGTGGTGCTGATCGACTGCCCGCCTAGCCTGGGCCTGCTGACCCTCAATGCCCTGGTGGCTGCACAGTCGGTCCTTGTGCCCTTGCAGTGCGAGTTCTTTGCGCTGGAGGGGATCAGCCAGCTGGTGCGAACCGTAAACAGTGTCAGGCAGTCGCTCAATCCGGCCCTGAAGCTTGATGGCATTGTCCTGACCATGTACGACCGGCGCAACAACCTGTCGGAACTGGTGGCGGATGATGCCCGTAGCTTCTTTGGGGACAAGGTGCTTGAAACCCTGATCCCCCGCAACATCCGCATCTCGGAAGCGCAGAGCCATGGGCAGCCGGTCATGAATTACGACCAGCGCTCATCGGGTAGCCAGGCCTATCAGGCGCTGGCCGCTGAAGTTTCGGACCGTCTCGCCCTGCGTGCGGCCCGCAAAGGGAAGGCATAGTCATGAAAACCAAAAAGGATGCCGGTCGGCCCCGTCTGGGGCGCGGCCTTGCCGCCCTGCTGGGCGAGCAGGTGAACATGCTGCCCGCTGCCCCCGCCGTGGAGGGGCGCAAGGCGTCGGATGTCATCGCCAGCCTGCCGGTTGATGTGATGGAACCGAGCCCTTTCCAGCCGCGCCAGCAGATGGAACCCGCAGCGCTGGAGGAACTGGCCAGTTCCATTCGTGTGCGCGGTATCCTGCAGCCCATTCTCGTACGCCCGCACCCGCAGCGCGCGGGCATCTACCAGATCATCGCGGGGGAGCGGCGCTGGCGTGCCTCCCAGCTTGCCGGGCTGCATGACGTGCCCGTCCATATCCGCCAACTGGACGACGGGGATGCCATGGCCGCGGCCCTGGTGGAAAATCTCCAGCGTGCCGACCTCAACGCCATTGAGGAAGCAGAGGGTCTCCAGCGCCTGCTTGATGACTACGAACTGACACAGGATGAACTGGCCAGCGCGATTGGCAAGTCCCGTCCGCATGTGGCCAACATGGTGCGCCTGCTGCAACTGCCCGCACCGGTGCGCGATGCGGTACGTCACCAGAGTCTCTCGGCCGGGCATGCCCGCGCCCTGCTGGCGCATGCGGATCCCGTGGCGGCGCTGAAAGTGGTGCTGGCGCAGGGGCTGAACGTGCGCCAGACGGAAGCGCTGGCCAGGCAGCAGGAGCGAAAGAGTGCTGCCGCGCGCGAGAAGGCGGAAAAGGCCGCCCGTAACCCCGAAATCGCCTCACTGGAACGTGATCTTGCAGCCCGGCTGGGGTTGAAGGTCCAGATCAGTTTTGATGGCAGGGGCGGCAGCATCAGGATCGACTACCGTTCGCTCGAACAGTTCGATGGCCTGCTGCGGCTGCTGCAGCAGTAGAAAATTTTCATAAAAGTGCAAAATCCCCTTGTCAGCCAGTGGGGTGACTGCTAGAAGCCCTTTCACCCGAGAGGGTAATCCTGTGGGCGCATAGCTCAGTTGGTAGAGCAGCTGACTCTTAATCAGCGGGTCCAAGGTTCGAGCCCTTGTGCGCCCACCACAGGATTAAACAAGAGTGCACAAGTCCCCATCAAGGCTCCGCCGGTGGGGATTTTTTGTATCGCATCCCCCGGCCATCATCCTGCGCCATGGTTGCCGCCACGCAGCACAGGGAAGGGATCATCATGACCAACCCATTCCCCCTGGGGGCGTCTCCCCTGCGGCAGGCACCATGAGCGCCCGTCTTCCCCTGATCGGTATCACGCTGGACAGTGAACCGCCTGCGCCTGTGGGCACGGGCGGGTATTCGCGCTTTCCATGGTATGCGATCCGGCAGAACTACATGGACATGACTGTCGCCTGCGGTGGCCTGCCGGTGGCCCTTGGCCACGATCCGGGCATTGCGGCACAGATGGTCTCGCGGCTTGATGCGGTGGTCATCACGGGCGGGGCCTTTGACGTGCCGCCTGCCCTGTATGGCGCGACGCAGGCCCATGCCACCGTCCAGACCAAGCCGCGCCGGACAGTGGCGGAAGCCGCACTGTTCGAGGCCGCCATGGAAAAGGGCATTCCCGTCCTTGGCATATGCGGCGGCATGCAGCTGCTGGCCGTGCTGCTGGGCGGCACACTTGTGCAGCATATTCCCGACGCGTGTCCCGGTGCACTGGCGCATGAGCAGCCCAATCCGCGTGATGAGGCCGGGCATGACGTGCATGTCGTGCCGGGCACGGCGCTGGCGCGGCTGGTCGGGGCCACGCGCCTGCCGGTCAATTCATCGCACCATCAGGCAGTGCGGGATCCCGGGCGCTGCGTGGCATGCGCGCATGCGCCCGACGGGGTGATCGAGGCGATTGAACTGCCCGGCCATCCCTTTTGCATCGGGGTGCAGTGGCATCCGGAATTTGGCATCTCGGCAGGGGACCGTCTCCTGTTCGAAGGGTTGATCGACGCCGCAGGGCAGGCAGGAACATGACACAGGACCATTCTTCTCCCACGTCCCCTCAACGGGGCGACCGTATCGCCAAATGGCTGGCCCGTTCCGGTGTTGCCAGCAGGCGGGATGCGGAGCGCATGATTGCCGAGGGCCGGGTGCGGCTCAACGGTGCGGTCGTGACCCATCCGGCCACGTTCGTGGACGCGGCGGATATCGTGCAGGTGGACGGCACCGTGGCCAGCGCGCCCGACCGCACGCGGCTGTGGCGCTACCACAAGCCTGACGGGCTGGTCACGACCCATCGCGACCCCGAGGGCCGCCCCACAGTATTCGAGTCGCTGCCGCCCGGCCTGCCGCGTGTCATAAGCGTGGGGCGGCTGGACCTGAACAGCGAGGGGCTGCTGCTGCTGACCAATGACGGAGAACTGGCCCGCAGGCTGGAACTGCCCAGCAATGGCTGGATCCGCCGCTACCGCGTGCGCGTGTTCGGCGTGGTGGATGAACGCATTCTGGCTTCCCTTGCCAGAGGCAGCGAGTTCGATGGCGTGCGCTATGGCCCGATCGAGGCGCATCTGGATTCGGCCAAGGGTGATAACGCCTGGCTGACCGTGTCGTTGCGTGAAGGCAAGAACCGGGAAATCCGCAAGGTCATGCAGGGGCTCAACCTGCATGTCAGCCGCCTGATCCGCACGTCCTACGGGCCGTTCCAGCTTGGCACGCTCACGCGCGGCGAACTGGAGGAAGTGACCGGCAAGGTCATCCGGGAGCAGGTGCCCGGCGGCCTTTCCGGTGGCAAGACCCGGCGCGGGCCGTAATGCGGATCATTGCGGGAGATTGCCGGGGCCGCACCCTGCGTGCGCCTGCGGGACAGACCACGCGGCCTACTGCTGACCGTGTGCGGCAGGCCCTGTTCGATACATTGGTTCACGCACCCTGGGCCGGGGCGGACCGCATGCGCGGTGCGCGCGTGCTGGACGGATTTGCCGGTACCGGCGCGCTGGGGCTGGAAGCCCTGTCACGTGGGGCGGCCTCCGCCTGCTTTGTCGAGCGTGACCGCGCGGCCCTGCGTGCCCTGCGTGAGAATATCGCCTCCTGTGGCCTGCAGGACCGCAGCACGGTGCGCGCCCTCGACATGCTGCGCCTGCCACCCGCCGGTGCCATGGGGCCGGTTGATCTGGTTTTCATGGATCCCCCCTATAACCAGGACCTGTCTGCCCGGGCGCTGGAGGTGTTGGAGCGTGGGGGCTGGCTGGGACCATCAACTCTGCTGGTGGTGGAAATGGCGGCCAGCGAGCCCCCCCCGGTAGAGAAGGACAGGCTGCTGCTTGCACGCAGTCACGGGGCCGCCCACCTGTATGCCTGGCGGCACGGGCAGGAGGGTGGCGCGTGACGGATTGTCCCGGTTTTTATGCACATGGCCTTCTTTCCGGACGCGGGACGGGGTTATAGTCGGGCGTTTGATGGAAATGGGCAGGCGGGACATGCGTCGCTGCGCTCCGTCGTGCCTCCGGTCCGTGTATGCGCGCATATGGGTGGACCTTAAGATCAGGATATGGATTTTTGGCGATCTTCAGCCGTTTTGTCCCTGACTCGCTCTCTTCTGGCCCGGTGCGTTCGCGCCTGCGTGAACGGCTGGCGGAAGCCGGGGGGCTGGGGCTGTGGATCGTGGCGCTGTGTCTTGCCATAGCATTATGGAGCTATGACCCGCGCGACCCATCGGCCAATACCGCCAGCAGCCAGCCGCCGGACAACCTGCTGGGCAGGCCGGGTGCGTACATGGCCGACCTCATGCTCCAGGATTTTGGAGTCGTGGGCATGCTGGCCATTTTCTGCCTGCTGGCATGGGGCTGGCGGCTGGTCCGTCACCACGGGCTGGCATCGGCCCTGCTGCGGGGCATAGCCCTGATATGCGGCCTGCCGGTCATTGCGGCGGATATCGCGGCGCTGCCGCTGCTGCTGCCCGGCCTGCATGCACCCCTGTGGCCAACGGATGCCGGGGTGGGGGGCGCGGTCGGCCTGTCTGTAGCCCATATGTCCATTCAGGCGGCGACCGTGTTCCTGGGGCGCTGGGGGCCGCTGCTGGTCTGGTCGCTGGGGCTGGTGCTTGGCGGGCTGCTGCTGCTGCTGGCCATGGCGCTGTCCCTGGCGGAATGGAAGGCCATTGGCCGGGGCATACGCTTCGTCCTGCGCCAGCCCATGGTGCTGGTGGCATGGCTACGGCGCATGAAGGACCGCACCCCCCCGCCAGGGGACGAGTCAGACAGGGCCACCTATCCCATCCGCAGGCCGGGGTCCGCGGTGGCCGCCACGGATGGAGCCGCCACCGCGACGGTGGATGACACATCGTTCCTCCGCACCGTCCTGAGCGAACGGGCGACGGCTGCCGCCACGCCCGGTACGGCCATGACGCCGGTGGCGGCCAGCCCGACCACAAAGGCCGTGGCCGCGCCGGAGGGCAAGGCCATGACCGTTGCCCGCATGGATGAGACGCAGCCCCCGGCCCTGGTGGGCCACAAGGCGGAGTCCGGCAGGCCCGCGCAGGTTTCGCTCCAGACAAGCTGGATGCACCCGCCGGGCATGGATGAAGACGTGGCGCCGCCGCTGCTCATGGGCGGGCCCGCGCCCAAGCCCGCTTCGGACCGCGCGCCGTGGCATGAAGAGCCGGTCGCGGCCGAGACGAAACCCTTCATCATGACCCCGGACGATGAGGATGACCTGCCGGCTGTGCCTGCCGAGCCCGCGCGCTCAGGCTTTCTGTCGCGCATCTTCTCGGGCGGCAGCCGGGCTGGGGAAGCCCCCCGGCCCGAGCCGGATGAGTACAGTCCCCCGTCAATGCCCCCCGTCGTGGAGGAAAGCTACACCCCGCCGCCCCAGCCGGAATGGCAGTTCCCGCCGCTGTCGCTGCTCAAGCCGCCGCCGTCCGATGCCGCGACCAAACCGACCGAGGAACTGCTCCAGGCCAACGCCACCCATCTTGTCACCGTGCTGTCCGAATATGGCGTGCAGGGGGAGATCGTGGCCTATCATGCCGGCCCGGTTGTCACCCTGTATGAACTGCAGCCCGCACCCGGCATCCGCGCCGCCCGTGTGATCGGCCTGGCTGATGACGTGGCGCGCTCGCTCTCGGTGCTCAGCGTGCGCATCGCCACCGTGCCGGGGCGCAACGTGATCGGGATCGAGGTACCCAATGCGCGGCGGGAGACGGTCTATTTCTCCGAACTGCTGGGCGACCCGCAATGGGCGCATTCGCGCAACCGGCTCAATCTGGCGCTGGGCAAGGATATCGCAGGCGAATCGGTCTACAGCGACCTTGGCGCCATGCCGCACCTGCTGATCGCGGGCACCACCGGGTCGGGCAAGTCGGTGGGCGTGAACTCCATGATCCTGTCGCTGCTCTACCGCCTCTCGCCCGAGCAGTGCCGCCTGATCCTGATTGACCCCAAGATTCTCGAGCTTTCGATCTACGAGGGCATTCCCCATCTCATGACCCCGGTCGTAACCGAACCGGCCAAGGCGGTCGCCGCCCTGAAATGGGCGGTGCGCGAGATGGATCGCCGGTACCGCGCCATGGCGCACCTGCAGGTGCGCAACATCGCCAGTTACAATGATCGTGTGGCCGAAGCGCGCGCACGTGGCGAGATCGTGACCCGCCGCGTGCAGACCGGCTACGACCCCGAAACCGGCAAGCCCACGTTCGAGGAACAGCAGCTTGCCCTCGATTCCCTGCCATATCTCGTCATCGTGGTGGACGAGATGGCCGATCTCATGATCGTGGCGGGCAAGGAGATCGAAGCCCTGCTGCAGCGCCTGGCGCAGAAGGCGCGTGCTGCGGGCATTCACCTGATCCTGGCCACCCAGCGGCCATCGGTGGATGTGATTACCGGCACCATCAAGGCGAACTTTCCCACCCGTATCTCCTTTCAGGTCATCAGCAAGTTCGACAGCCGCACCATCCTGGGCGAGCAGGGGGCCGAACAGTTGCTGGGGCGGGGTGACATGCTGTTCATGCAGGCCGGTGGCCGGATCACGCGCGTGCACGGGCCCTTCGTCGATGACAGCGAGGTCGAGGCTGTCGTCGCCTTCCTGCGCACGCAGGGGGAGCCGATCTATGATGATGATGTCATCTCCCCGCAGGAGGAGGACAGTTCCGGCAAGCCCTTCTCCGCCCCTGCCGGGGGGGCGGAGGAAGATGGCCTGTTCGCCCAGGCGGTGGAGGTCGTGGCGCGGGAAGGCAAGGCGTCGACTTCCTTCATCCAGCGTCATCTCTCGATCGGGTACAACCGTGCCGCCAAGATCATCGAACAGATGGAAAAGGAAGGTCTCGTCAGCGAGGCCAATCATGTCGGGCGGCGTGAAGTGCTCATGCGCCGCACCACGGAAGACGAATGACCCGTCCCGCCCCGCCGCGTGGGTCATTACCCTCTTCCACCCCCCTGCCATGTGCGGTCCTGTACCGTGACAGCAGGTTTGTCGTGCTGGACAAGCCGCCCGGCCTGCCGGTGCATCCGTCGCGTGCGGGTGGCCCCAGTGTCGAGGACTGGTTTCCCCTGCTTTCGCGCCACCGCACCGGGCCATGGCTGGTCCACCGGCTGGATCAGGACACGGCGGGCTGCCTTGTGGTGGCGCTGCGCAAGCATGCCCTTGTCGCGGCACAGGAATGCTTTGCGGCAGGGCGGGTACGCAAGACGTACTGGGCCATCGTGCACGGTGTACCGGCCGGTCCGTCCGGCGTGGTGGACGCCCCGCTTGCGCGCGTGGAGCAGGGCCGCCAGTGGCACATGCAGGTCGTGGCCGAAGGTCGTGGCCAGCCCGCCCGCACGCGCTGGCGGACCATGGCGACGGGGCGGGACGGGGCGGGCGCGCCGGTCAGCTGGCTGGAACTGGTGCTGGAAACCGGGCGCACGCATCAGGCCCGCGTGCATTGCGCGGCGCTGGGCTGCCCCATAGTGGGGGACGGGCGCTATGGCGCGCGGGACGCGGGGGCGCTACATCTCATGAGCCGGAGCATCCACCTGCCGCTGGACGTTCCCGTGAATGCCATGGCCATGCCGCCTGCGCATATGGCCCGTCTCATGGCGCAGGCTGGCTGGACCCTCCCGCCTGGCAACGTGGAAAAGGAAGCAACACGGTGTTTGCCCACACATTGACGCAGGAACTGCTGCGCGTTCTGGAACGACCCGACCTGCGCGTGATCGCGGGCGAGCGGCAGATCATGCTGGACCCTGGGCTTGACCTTCCTTTCCGCATCCTCCCCACAGGTGCCGTCGTGCTGGGCCTGCCCGCGCAGGGACAGCAGGAGGAGACGGCCTTCTTCTTGCGCCATGCGCTGGAACTGGCAGCACTGCTGGAACTGGCGCCCGATGCCAGCCTTTGTGCCGGTTTCTGTGCTGCCCGCACGGCGGCGCTGTTCTGGTACCTCGATACCGGCCGGGCGGAGACCGACGCCCCGGCCGCATGGGTGCCGGACATGGCGCGGGCCGATGTGCCCGGCCCCGCGGCGCTGCGTGCGATCTGGCCCGGGCTTGCGCCATTGCAGCCCGTGTCCGGCCATGACACGGGCGCCGATGCCTTTGTCACGCTCCATGCCCGCCTGCTGGCCCTGTGGCCCATGCTGGGACCGACCGAAAACCTGATGGCCACGGGGGGCGATGCCCGGCTGGCGGTGGACCCGGCCACCGGCCTCAACCATTATGGCTGTTCGCACCGGCCACGGCCGTGGGCCATCACCTTTGCGTCCTCCACGGCGTCGTCACTGTCCGAACGCGGTTTCGCCGGGGCGGAAAAGGCACGCCTGTCATTGCTGGCCGGTGCGTTGCAGGGCAGGGGGGATGCCACTGCGTGCCAGCTTGATGGCGATATCCAGAACCGGATCGCGGCGCATTTCGGCCTGACGCAGGCGGAGGGGGTGGTGCTGGCCCCGTCGGGCACGGATTGCGAACTCTATGCCCTGGCGCTGGCCAGCCTTGCCCCCGGTGGCCGGCCGGTCAGCAACATCCTGCTCGCACCGGAGGAAACCGGCAGCGGCGTGCCGTTTGCCGCAAGGGGCTGTCACTTCGCCAATGATACCGCCCTGGGCCACCGCGTGACCAAAGGGGAGCGGATAGAGGGATTCGCGGATGATACGCTGGTCATCAACGTGCCCATGCGCGATGTGGCCGGCCATGTGCGCCCGCCCGCGGATGTGGACGCCGAGGCCTGCCGCCTGACATGGGGGATGCGCCATGCGGGCCAGCATGTGCTGCTGCATCGTCTCGACCTGTCCAAGACCGGCCTGCTGGCCCCCAGCCTGGCGGCGCTGGAACATGCCTGTGCAACGGAGGGAGAGGACAGCCCCCGCCCTGACGTGGTGGTGGATGCCTGCCAGGCCCGGCTGGACCCGGTTCGCGTGCGCGCCTACCTGGACATGGGGTGGATGGTCATGGTGACCGGGTCGAAATTCTTTACCGGCCCGCCTTTCTGCGGCGCACTGCTGCTGCCCGCCGGTGTCCGGCGCAGGCTGGATGGCGCCCGGTCGCTTCCCGCCGGGCTGGGTGACTACAGCTACCGCCATGCCTGGCCTGCCGGGCGGGCTTGTGACATGCTGCCGGAGGGGCATAATATCGGCCTGATCCTGCGCTGGCAGGCGGCGCTGGCGGAAATGGCGGCGCTGAGTGCCATCCCCCGTGCGCTGATCCATGACCGGCTGCGGGGCTTCCTGTCCGCCGTTGCGGACCGCATCACGGCGGACCCGGCGCTGGAACTGCTGCCCCCCGTCGCCCCCGCCCGGCCACCGCTGGACGATGCATGGGACAGCCTGCCCACGATCCTCAGTTTCTTTGTCCGTGCGCCCGACAGCACGGACGGGGGTTTCCGCCCGCTGGCCCTGCTCCAGGCGCGAATGCTTTACGCATGGCTCAATACCGACCTGTCCGGCCTTGTGCCCGATGATGACCCCGATGCGGGGCTGGCCGCCGTGCTGTGCCATGTCGGCCAGCCGGTGCCGCTGGCCCATCCCAGCCTGCCCGGTGAAATCGCGGGGGCGCTGCGCATTTCAGCCGGGGCGCGGCTTGTCTCGGGCGAGCCATCGCATGCGGGCATGGACCCCGGTGAACGGCTGCAGCGTGAAGTCCGGAACGTGAGCCAGATACTGGGCAAGATCAGCCTGATCCTGCGCCACTGGTCCCGACTGGAACGCGCCGCGCCGGTGCAGACCTACCTGCCGCGTGGCTGGCAGGCGCAGGCCGTTCTGCCTGCCTGAGTTTTCCTGCATTTCCATCCGACGGATCCCAATCGTGAGCACCCAGACCAACCACGGCAATTTTCTCGATACCCCCCAGTTGCAGAAAGGCGTGACCCGATTCTGGCTGATCCGGCATGCGCTGGTGGAGCGTAATGCCCGTGCCCAACTGTATGGCACGATGGATGTCGCACTCTGCCCCGACAGCCTGCAGGCCCAGCGCTGGATGTATGAAGCCCTGGCGCGCCGACTGCCACATCCGGCGCTGTGGTTCACATCGCCCCTGTCGCGCACGCAGCAGACGGCGCGCGCCATTCAGGAAGCAGGGTATGGCCCGCATGAATGGCAGGTCGAGCCGGATCTGATCGAACAGTCGCTGGGGGACTGGCATGGCATCGAGCACCATACCCTGCCCGACAGGCTGAGCCTGCCCGCCCATCCGTTCTGGTCCGTCAGCGCCACCGAACTGCCGCCGCAGGGGGAAAGCATGGTGCAGGTCTGCGCGCGGGTGGGGGCGTGCCTGGACCGGCTGGCCGCGCGCCATGCGGGGCAGGATATGGTTGTGGTCAGCCACGGGGGCGCCATTCGCGGGGCGCTGGCCCATGCGCTCCGGATCCATGCCGATACGGCACTGCATTTCTCCATCCAGAACCTGGCTCTGAGCGTGATAGAACGCCTGCCCGAAGGCTGGCGGATCGTGACCGTGAACGAACTGCCCCAGGTTCCGGTGCAGGGGCATGGCCCTGCGTCTTTCCACGGCGATGCCGGCTTCCTTTCCGTTGACCGGACGGCAGTGGACAGGGTTCTGGCCATGTCCGCCACCGACCCCGCCGGGGAGGATGAGGACGAAGCCTGCACGGACGGCCTTTACGCCCGGGCGGTTGCGCTCGTGGCGCATGAGGGCCGGGCATCGACCTCCTTCATCCAGCGGCACCTTTCGATCAGCTACAACCACGCTGCCACGATTATCGCGCGCATGGAGAAGGAAGGCCTGGTAAGCGAGGCCAATCACGTCGGGCGGCGCGCGGTTCTCATGCGCAATACGGCGGATTAGACCCCCGGCGTCCTTCAGCGTGCGGAGGTGTACAGCATGCAGGTCAGTGCACAGCCATCCCCCTGCGGGGCCCGTCTGGGGCGCAGGTCGTCCGATGTGGCCATGCCCGCCACGATGGCGGCGGTGGCAAGAACAAGTGTGAGCGTATGCATGACCCTGTCCTCCCCCAGAAGGGTCGGCTGCCACCGGCTTGGTGGGTAAAAGGCCCGACCCGTATGTGTCTGCCAGCGTGCATGCGGGTGGGTGCTCCCGCCATGCCGCCTGTCCGTAACGAGGATGGCAGGAGAAAGTGGCATTGATCCATAAAAAAAGCGGTGGCGTGCGTCACCCCGTCCGCCACCCGGCCTTGCCGGGCCATGGTGCGCTGTTATCGTATGGACATGACAGGTTCACGTGCCCGCCCCGGTGATTTCATGGATATCGCGATGGAGGAAGCCCGCGCGGCGGCGGCACGGGGCGAGGTGCCGGTGGGTGCCGCCCTGTCAGGGCCGGACGGGCGGCTGCTGGCGCGCGCGGGCAATCGGGTGGAGGAATGGCATGATCCCTCCGCCCATGCGGAAATGCAGGTCATGCGGGATGCGACCAGCCTGCGTGGGGGCGCGCGGCTGGCGGACTGCACGCTGTATGTTACCCTTGAGCCCTGTCCGATGTGTGCCGCGGCGGCCATACATTTCCGCGTGGGGCGGATCGTGTTCGGGGCGTATGACCCCAAGGGCGGCGGGGTGGAGCACGGGCCGCGCCTGTTCGCGCAGCCGCGCTGCCTGCACCGGCCCGAAACGGTGGGCGGCGTGCGTGAGCGTGAGGCAGGCGCCCTGATGCGGGATTTCTTCCGCCACCTGCGCGCCTAACCTATTTGTCATGCAACGGTATAACACGCGTCGTCTCTCTTGCGGCACAATGCAGGGGATGGGACTGTAAAGCCTCGGCGGCCAGTCCCGCCCGAATGTTTCGAGTTTTCAGCAGGACCATCATGCTCAGGGATGCCATGTCAGACGTATTGCGGTCGAACACCCATTCTCCCCGCCGGTTTCGCAGCCGGTTGCTGGCTTCACTGGTCGTCGGCACGGTCGCGGGTGGCTGCCTGCTGGCAGGCACCCCGGCGCGGGCGGATGAGAGCGGGGTCATCCACCCTGATACCCAGATCCAGCAACTGCCGAATTTCGTCCATCTGGTAAAGCAGGTCAAACCCGCCGTGGTCTCCATCACCGCGCGCATCAAGGACCCCGACATGGGCGAGGATGGCGGCTCCGGTGGCATGCCCGGCGGCTTCCCGTTCCCGTTTCCCTTCCAGATGATGCCGCAGCAGGCACACCATACGGTGGAAGCGCGCGGGTCCGGTTTTGTCATCTCGCCCGATGGCTACGTCGTGACCAACAACCATGTGGTCAAGGGCGCGACCAAGGTAACCGTGACACTTGATGACGGCACCGCACTGCCCGCCAAGATCGTGGGCCGCGATTCCAAGACCGACATCGCCCTGCTCAAGGTCTCGCCCTCGGGCAAGCTGCGCTTCATCGAACTGGGCGATTCGGACAAGGTCGAACCGGGTGAATGGGTGGTTGCCGTGGGCAACCCCTACGGGCTGGGCGGCACGGTCACGGCGGGCATCGTATCCGCCCGCGGGCGCGATATCGGTGATGGTCCGTATGATTCCTTCATCCAGGTCGATGCCCCCATCAACCGTGGCAACTCGGGCGGTCCGCTGTTTACGCAGGATGGCAAGGTGGTGGGTGTGAACACCGCCATCCTGTCCCCCTCCGGCGGGTCGATCGGCATCGGCTTCGCCATTCCGTCCGATACGGTCAAGAACATTGTCGAGCAGCTTGAAAAGACCGGCCATGTCACGCGCGGCTACCTTGGCGTAACCGCCCAGGCCATCACGCCATCCATGGCCAGCGCGCTTGGCATGAAGCCCTCGGCCACGGGCGTCCCGGCAACAGGCGCGCTGGTGGCCAGCGTCAGTTCCGGCAGCCCGGCGGAAAAGGCGGGGCTGAAGGCGGGTGACGTCGTGACCGAGCTGAACGGCCAGCCGGTCGATACCCCGCATACGCTGGCGGTCAAGGTCGCCACCATCGTGCCGGGCACGAAGGCGACCGTCTCCTACCTGCGCAACAACAAGCCGCAGACGGCCACCGTGCTGATCTCCACCCTTGGCAAGGGGGGGACGGCCGATGGCACGGTGGGCGATACGTCCCATGATGCGGACAAGGGCCCCAGACTGGGTGTGACCTTGGCACCGCTGACCCCCGACCTGCGCCAGCAGCTGGGTCTGGAGGAGAGCGTGCGCGGCGTGGTAGTGAGCGATGTGCAGCCCGGCTCCTCCGCCGAGCAGGCCGGCATTCATGCAGGTGACGTGATCCAGGCGGTGGGTGACGTGCCGGTTGAAAATCCGCGCGCCACCGTTTCCGCCATCCGGCAGGCACTGCAGGCCAACCATTCCGTGCTGCTCCGCGTCGTGCGCAACGGGCAGAGCGTGTTCGTGGCGGTCAGCCCCGGTTCGGATGATGCCGATACCGGCGCGCAGGACGAAGACGACCAGTAAGCCATTCCATCAAGAGGGCCTGCCCGTGGCCGCGACAGTGATGTCGCGGCCATTTTTGTAAAAAAAATGACGGAAAGAGACATTTTTTTTGCGCTTATGGGCAAAAAAGCGGGGTGTTGCGATTGTGGCAGGCAGGTGTCTTGCCGTATCTGCATGCATCGTCATGTTTGTTCTGGGAGGGATGATGACCGGTTCCGCAGTATCCGATGCACATGGATCATCTGGCGCACGTCTGATTGATGGCAAGGGATTCGCCTTGCGCCTGACGCAGGATATCAAGACCGAGGTCCATGCCTTTTATGAACGCCACCGCATTACCCCGGGCCTGGCCGTGGTGCTGGTGGGCAATGATCCTGCCAGCGAGGTCTATGTACGCAACAAGGCGCTCCAGACCCACCGCGCGGGGATGCGTTCGTTCATGCACATGCTGCCTGCCACCACATCGCAGGAGGAACTGCTCAACCTGATCGCCCGGCTGAATGTTGATCCCCAGATCCATGGCATCCTCGTGCAGCTGCCGCTGCCGGGCGATCTTGACCCGGTTGCGGTGACCAACGCCATCACGCCGGAAAAGGATGTGGACGGGCTGGGCGTGGTCAATGCGGGCAGGCTGGCGCTGGGGCTGCCCGGCATCGTGCCCTGCACCCCGCTGGGCTGCCTGCTCCTGCTGCGCCATTATGTAGGTGAACTGCGTGGCAAGGACGCGGTGGTGATCGGGGCGTCCAACCTTGTCGGCCGCCCCATGGCCGAACTGCTGCTGCAGGAAGGCTGCACCGTGACCGTGGCGCATATCGACACGCGCGATACGGCGGCCCATGCCCGTCTGGCTGATATCGTCGTGGTGGCGACGGGTGTGCGGGAACTCGTGCGGAAGGACTGGATCAAGCCGGGTGCGACCGTGATCGATGTCGGTATTTCCCGCGTGCAGCTGCCCAACGGCAAGACGCGACTGGTGGGGGACGTGAAATTCGATGAGGTCGCCCCCCATGCAGGCCTGATCACGCCAGTGCCGGGGGGCGTCGGGCCGATGACCATTGCCTGCCTGCTGCGCAATACCCTGGATGCGGCCCGGATGATCGTGGAAGGAAAGACGCGTTGAATCAGGCCACAGCACAGGGAAAGCAGGCCCCGGGCCTGACAGCCGTCGAACTGATCCCGCGTGATGCACAGACCCTGCTGCGCGATGCCAGGGATGTCAGCCAGCTGTTCCCCGATGCGCGGATCATCAACATTCCCGACCTGCTGCGCTTCCCCCTGCGCAGCTGGGAGGCGGCGCGCCTGCTTCGCCCCGTCTTCCGGCGCGTGATCCCGCATGTCCGGGCAATTGATATCGGCCCCGACATGCCCCTGCCGGGCGCGGATGACCCGGATCTGCACGAAGTGCTGGTGGTGCGGGGCGATCCGCCAACGGATCTGCGGCACCGCACCTATCCCAATACCAGTGAAAGCGTGATCGCGCGTTACCGGCGCGAGGCGCCGCATCTGCGCGTCTATGCCGCATTCGATCCCTACCGTCGTGCGCCGTATGAGGAAATGCAGGCCGTTGCCCGCAAGAAGGAAGCAGGCGCCGCAGGCTTCTTTACCCAGCCGGTGTTCGACATGCGCATGCTCGACCTGTGCATGAACTGGCTGGAGGGGGAAGACGTGTTCTGGGGTATCTCCCCCGTTATCGGACCAAAGTCACGTTCGTACTGGGAGACGACGAACCATATCCTCTTCCCCAATGATTTCGAACCCACGCTCGAGGCCAATGTCGCATTCGCACGCCAGATGCTGGATACGGTGGCGCGGGCGGGGGGCAATACCTACATCATGCCGCTGCGGATCAATCTGGAGCGCTATCTGCCCCTGCTGCGCCGGGTATAAGCCGGGTATTGTGGTCCGGGGGCATGACCGGCGCGCGGCGGAGTCCGGTTGCGGTCAGATCCAGCCATGCGCCCGGATCAGCCCGAATGCCGCGATTGTGACCATGCAGGTAATCCGGCCATCCAGGATCATGTCCTGCATTTCGGCCAGTGTCACGGTGTGGCAGGTAATGTCCTCTTCCGAATCCTCGCGCTCGTGCGGGCCCTGGCTCAGGCCGGTCGCAAGGTAGGCGCGGCCTTTCTGGGTCGTGTAGCCCGCCCCCTGGTACATCAGCCCGGCATCACGCATCCGTTCGGCCACAAGCCCGGTTTCCTCACGCAGTTCGCCGCGCGCCACGTCCTCGGGGGTGGCGTCGGGACGGTCTTCCCACATGCCCATGGGGAGTTCCCACATCCGCTTTTGTATGGGATAGCGGTACTGGCGGATAAGCGTGACGCGGGGGCCTTCCGGCCCGTTCCACAGGGGCAGGATCACGACAAAATCCCCCCGTTCCACCACGCCGTACAGGCCCTGCCTGCCGTTGGGGCGGATGATGATGTCCTCCCGCACGCGGGTCCATGGGTTTTCATAGGCGGTGCGGGTGGAAACCGTTGTATAGCCGCCCGCGTCCGGTGTGGGGGAATGTGTCATGGATATGCCATCCTTCCTGGTCGTATCAGCTGCGCCCGCATGCGCCGCGTGCGGTACTGTCGTGCGGGAACGAACGGGCGTTGCATGATTTTTCAGGTTTTCCATTAAGCCGTATCGGGCTTCGTTGCCAAAAGCATTCTATCCACGGGCTGGCATTGCTGTCATTCGGAACGGGGTGGGATGCCTGTTTTTCAAACTGTGGAGTGTATGCGTATCATGACCGGGCAGCAGGCGTCATCGGGGTCACCTACACGGCGGATACTGCCCGTCGTACTGTTCAATCTCCTGTGCTACATCGATATCGGCCTGCCGATGGCGGTCATTCCCGTTTTCGTGCATCAGGTGCTGGGCTACAACACGGTGCTGGCGGGGCTTGCGGTGTCGCTCCAGTATCTGGCCACCTTTGCCTCACGCGCCAGTGCCGGGCGGCAGACGGACCGGCGGGGCGCGAAACCCACGGTCGTCATCGGCCTTTTGGTCTGCACGCTGTCTGGGCTTGCGCTCATGCTGTCGGGGCTGATGCTGCATTTCGCGGCCCTGTCCATCGGGCTGCTGATCGTAAGCCGTATCCTGCTCGGCATCGGGGAAAGCTGGACGGCAACCGGCGCCATCATGTGGAACATCGGCCGCGTGGGGGCCGCGCGCACCGCGCAGGTGATCTCATGGAACGGGGTGACATCCTATGGCGGCATCGCCCTTGGCGCGCCAATCGGGCAGATGCTTGCCGGGCTGCCGCTGCCCTATGGCGGGCTGACCACGGTGGGGCTGCTCTCGGCCGGCCTGACGCTGTTCGGCTTCCTGCTGGCGCGGCAGTACGCGCCCGTGCCGCCCGTGCCTGGCAAGGGGCCGCCCATGCCGTTCAGGGCCGTATTCATGCGCGTGCTGCCCCATGGCATGGTGCTGGCATGCGGGTCCGTGGGGTTCGGCACGATCTCGGCCTGTCTTGCGCTGTTCTATGCCCACAACAACTGGAATGGCGCGGCAACGGCGCTGGCGGGTTTTGGCATAAGCTTCATGCTCATGCGCTTCATCTTTGCCCGCCAGATCGACCGCCGGGGCGGGCTGGTCGTGTCGTTTGTCTCGCTACTAGTGGAAACGCTGGGGCTGGTGGTGCTGTGGCAGTGTTCCACCGTGGCGGGGGCCGCGCTGGGCGCAGCCCTGACGGGGGCCGGGTTCTCACTGGTCTTTCCCGCCATGGGGGTGCTGGCGGTTGCGCGCGTCGGGCCGGAAAACCGGGGGGCGGCGCTGGGGGCCTTCTCCGTTTTCCTGGATATCGCGGTGGGGCTGTCCGGCCCGCTGCTGGGGCTGGTCATCCAGACCATGGGGTATGGCGCGCTGTTTCTGGTTTCCGCCCTGTTTACGTTGGCGGGCGTGGGTGTAACCATTGCGCTGAAATTCCTGCCGCGCTGAACGGCGCGGCAGGGCGGGCATTCTTGCAGGGAGCTGAGCTGGGTCGATGCAGATTTCATCCGTTGCCGTCTTTTGTGGGTCACGTTTCGGCTCGCGGCCGGAATACGCCGCACAGGCCCGTGCGCTGGGTGGCGCACTGGGCCAGGCCGGGGTCCGGCTGGTGTATGGTGGGGGCCATGTGGGGCTTATGGGCACCGTAGCGGATGCGGCCCTGGCCGCGGGCGGCACGGTGACCGGCATCATCCCTGCCTTCCTGCATTCGCGCGAGATCATGCATGAAGGCGTGACCGACCTGACGGTTACGGACAACATGCATGACCGCAAGGCGCGGATGTTCGCGCTGTCCGATGCCTTTGTGGTCATGCCCGGTGGCCTGGGCACGTTCGACGAGACGATCGAGATCATGACCTGGCGGCAGCTCGGCCAGCATGACAAACCGATCTATATCGTCAACATCGCGGGCTGGGCCGATTCCCTGCTGGCCATGATCGATGGCTGCATTGCGGACGGGTTTGCGGCCCCCGGCGTGCGCGACCTATTTGCGGTCGTGCCGGATGTGCCCAGCCTTATGGCGGCACTTTCCGCACTGCCCGTGCAGGCCGGTGCGCGCGATGCCGTGCCGACGCTGTAAATCTTTTTGCCTGTCCCCTTGCCTAAAAGGCGGCGGCCCTGTATAGCCGCCTGCAACGGAGTGTAGCTCAGCCTGGTAGAGCACTGTGTTCGGGACGCAGGGGCCGGAGGTTCGAATCCTCTCACTCCGACCAGATTTGCAAGCCGGGTGCCCGTGGTATCCGGCTTGTTTCTGTTTCGGCTCCCTGTTCCCCTGTATTGCAGCAGTGGAGGGAATCCGTTAATTCCCCATTCCCGGCAGCATGTGACCGGCCTGCTGTGTGGTCTGCCGCATTGTCACCCGATAACAAGCCCACGGGAATTTTTCCACGTATGCAGATTTCTCCAGTTCCCGCGCATCCTGATACGCATGATGGCGGGCCATCCCGGCCGGGACCGGCACTGAGCATCATCATCCCGTGCTATAATGAACGCGGGAATGTCGAACCC
Organism: Komagataeibacter sp. FNDCF1; assembly: GCF_021295335.1. Taxonomy (NCBI): domain Bacteria; kingdom Pseudomonadati; phylum Pseudomonadota; class Alphaproteobacteria; order Acetobacterales; family Acetobacteraceae; genus Komagataeibacter; species Komagataeibacter sp. FNDCF1. Next base: position 2,635,787 of record NZ_JAIWOT010000001.1, read on the forward strand.
CTGTTCCATGCGGTGGAACAGGCGCTGACCCACCTGCAGTGGGAACTGATCTTCGTTGATGACAATTCCCCCGACGGCACGATGGATGAGGTCTGGCGTCTGGCACAGGCGGACAGCCGCGTGCGCGGGATCCTGCGGGTCGGGCGGCGTGGCCTGTCCTCCGCCGTGATCGAGGGGGTGCTGTCATCGTCGGCGCCGGTTGTCGCGGTGATGGATGGCGACATGCAGCATGATGAACGGCTGCTGGGGCAGATGTTCGATGCCATCCATAACCAGGGGTATGATGTTGCGATCGGCAGCCGGCATGTCGAAGGTGGTGATAACAGCGGTCTTGCCAATGCGTGGCGGCGGTTCCTGTCCAATGCGGGCATCCGTATTGCCCAGCGTTTCCTGTCCGTACGGGTGACTGACCCGATGAGCGGGCTCTTTGCAGTCCGGCGCGACCTGTTTGTCAGATCCGTCGCCAGCCTGTCCGGCACCGGATTCAAGATCCTGATGGATATGCTGATGGTCCAGAAAACCGCCCCCCGCGTGATCGAACTGCCGTTTGTGTTCCGCTCGCGCCACGCTGGGGAAAGCAAGATGGATCGCAAGGTGCTCGTGCAGTTCGGGCAGATGATTGCCCATCACATGCTGTCGCGCAGGAAATGACGCGCCAGGCCACTCTGTGGGCAGGGACATGTAACCACGGTTACAAAAGCGGACAATTTTAAAAAATTATTTACCTTCTTTTATGTCACATACATCGGAACTATAAAAATACCCAGTAATCAATCCTGATATCGAAAGCAGGACAGGAGTAATATTACCGGAACCGTAGTGGACAACGGACTGATCCGCTTCGGGAAACCGGTCCGTCCGTCGATGACTGTTGCCGGGTGCCCCTGCATGCCATGGGGTGTGATGATGGCATGCGTGCGGTACCGTCGCCTCCCCGATCATGGTGTTGCGTAAACAGTATCGTCACGGCACAGGGGGTGTGATTATCAGGCCTGCCACAGGATTACGCTGTCGCGGGACAGTAATGGGGATGAATCATGGCTGATATGCCTGTTTCGCATAAAGGACATGCGGGCTGTCTCATGCAGGCGCTGAAATAATGGATGTCAGACCCGGACGGTTTACGGTAAACCAGTCTGCCTGATTGCTATGGTTCTGTGTTCTATCGATAGGAAACGTCGACTTTTATGATGGATGGTAAGCGCATTGCGGTGGTTCTGCCCGCATATAATGCAGGAAAGACCTTGCAGCAGACTTATGACGAGATCCCCAGGGATATTGTGGATGACATCATCCTGACCGACGATGCGAGCAGGGACAACACCGCAGAACTGGCCCGTTCGCTTGGAATTCATGTCATTGAACATGACCGGAACCGTGGCTACGGCGGCAACCAGAAGACATGCTATGAAAGCGCCCTGGCCCGTGGTGCGGACATCATCATCATGCTGCATCCGGATTATCAGTATTCCCCGCGCCTGATCCGGGCCATGGCCGCCATGCTGACATCGGGGCATTATGATGGGGTGATTGCGTCGCGCATACTGGGCAAGGGCGCGCTGCAGGGGGGCATGCCGCTGTACAAATATGTGGCAAACCGCATGCTGACCCTGACGCAGAACATTCTCATGAATGCCAAGCTGTCCGAATACCATACCGGCTATCGTGGCTGGCGCAGGGAAGTGCTGGAAGCCATACCGCTTGAGCGCTGTTCGGATGACTTTGTGTTTGACAACCAGATGCTGGCCCAGGTTATCAATGCCGGGTTCCGGATTGGCGAGATTTCGTGCCCGACACGCTATTTTGCCGAAGCGTCGTCCATCAATTTCCGTCGGAGTGTTAAATACGGGCTGGGCGTGCTGAAGACATCGGCCTCCTACCGTCTGAACCGGCTGGGCATCTACCGTGAGAAAATCTTCAAAAAATGAACATGTCGCTGGGTAATGGTCACAAGGGCGCCGCTGTCCTGAAAAAGGATCGTGGCGTCGGTTTCAGGATCATGCTCGCGGCCCTGGGGTTCATCATTCTGTCCTCAGTCATTTTTCTTTTTCGTTACAATGATATAGCGTCATCTTCCATCCAGGCCATGCTGGCCACCGCGCATGCAGGTGGCGCATGGCGTGGCTGGATCGCGTGTGAACTGATCCAGATCGTGGTCGCACTGTGTGGCATTCTGCCCGCTTCGGCCACGGCAATGGGAATCGGTGCGGCGTACGGCATCATGGATGGCTTCCTGCTGGCAGCCCCCGCAACCATGATCGGGGCGCTGATTTCCTTTGTCCTGTCACGTACCTTCCTGCGCGGGCTGATCCACCGGTTCGTGTGCAAGCGGACACGGCTGGACCGGCTTGACCAGGTCCTGTCGGCCGAAGGATGGAAAATCGCCTGTCTTTTCCGCCTTTCACCCATCATGCCCTTTTCCATCACAAGCTACGCCCTTGGCATGAGTTCACTATCCCTGCAGGCCTATACAATTGGTACGCTCGCCTCCCTGCCGGCCCTGCTGGGGTATATCACCATGGGGGCGCTGACCGCCCGCAGCCTGACCTCCGTTACGGGGGAGAGCATTTCATGGGTTCATGCCGGTATTTTGATATTAGGCGTTGTCGGCACCTTTGCATTGATCTGGCACCTGACCCGGGTCATCACGAAAGTCCTGTCCAGGGCAGACTGAACCGGCATGCCCCATGCCGACGGCCTGTACTGACCGGGTCCTTGCGAAAGTCGGCCTATCTTTTCCGGATCAACTACGCCGGAACCGTGCCGCGCAGATCCATTGAAACCGGGATCATTATATTGTCACGCAGGATGCAGGGACGGACCGGTGCGGCCGGTAGCTCCCGATCAGCGCCATGCCGGGGGCCAGGTCTGCCATAACCGGATTGCGTGTGGCCGCCATGCACGATGCATGCACCCGGGCAATGGGGCCGGATGCCCGGCCTGCCGGAATGCATGCATTGATGACCATCAGAGGCTGAACCACCCTGTGGCTTCGGTAAAGTGCGGTGCCACCTGATCCTTGTCCGACAGGATCGCATCACGCGGATCAATCGGCCATGCAATGTTCAGGTGCGGGCAGTTCCAGATCACGGCCCGTTCGGATGCCTTGTCATACAGGCCGGTGCATTTGTACTGCACCTCCGTATCCTCGGCCAGCGTCACGAAACCATGCAGGAACCCCGGTGGAATCCAGAGCTGGGACCAGTTTTCTTCCGACAGTTCGGCCGCAACCCATTTGCCGTAGGTGGGGGAACCCGTCCGCGCATCCACCGCCACATCCCAGATCGCGCCCTTCGTGCAGCGCACCAGCTTGCCCTGCGCATGTGGGGCAAGCTGGCAGTGCAGGCCACGGACCACGCCCTTCTGCCGTGACAGGCTCTGGTTATCCTGCACGAAGGGCAGGGTGATCCCGGCTTCCTTCATGCGCTCCAGATTATAGGTCTCTGAAAAGAAACCCCGATTATCACCGAAACGCGGCGGTGTGACCACAATGACATCGGGGATGTCCAGGTGTTCGACTTTCATGAACATGCACTCCTTCAAACCTGCTGCTGTCCGACAAGACGCAGCATGTAACCCAGTTGGGTCTTGCTCATCTTCCCTGCCTGCGCCAGCAGGGCATCACGATCGATATACCCCATGCGGAAGGCGACTTCGGTCGGTGATCCGACCAGCATGCCCTGACGGGACTGGATGGTCTGCACGAAATTGCCGGCCTGGATCAGGCTGTCGGGCATGCCGGCATCCAGCCAGGCGCAGCCGCGCCCCAACTGGTCAACGCTGAGCGTGCCTTCATCCAGATACATCCGGTTGAGGTCCGTGATTTCCAGTTCGCCACGTGCACTGGGCCTGACCTGGCGTGCGAATTCCGTTACGCGGTGATCATAGAAATACAGCCCGGTCACGGCCCAGCTGGATTCGGGCTTTTCAGGTTTTTCGACAATATCCAGCGCACGGCCGTTTTGATCGAACGAGACGACGCCGTAGCGTTCCGGGTCGCGCACCTGATAGGCAAAGACGGTCGCGCCATTTGCCTGCCGGGCCCGGCAGGTCGCGGCCTGCAGCAGGCCACTCAGGTGATCGGCAAAGATCAGGTTATCCCCCAGCGCCAGTGCGCAGGGCGCGCCGTCGATCCAGTCCTCGCCGATGATGAATGCCTGTGCCAGCCCATCGGGCGAAGGCTGGACACGATAGGCAAAGCGGACCCCGAACTGCGATCCATCCCCCAGCAGCCGCTGGAACTGCGGCATGTCCTGCAGCGTGGTGATGATCAGGATATCCTGGATACCCGCCAGCATCAGGGTCGTCAGCGGATAGTAGATCATCGGCTTGTCAAAGACGGGCAGCAACTGCTTGGACGTTGCAATCGTCATCGGGTGCAGGCGTGTTCCGGACCCACCGGCCAGCAGGATGCCCTTCATCGGCCGGGTCTGTGTGGCGGACGCGACTGTCATGCCCGGGTTCCCAGCCTGTGGCCTGTATAGCGCTGCGCGCGGATGCCTTCCCACCAGGCCCGGTTGTCCAGATACCACCGGATGGTGCGCCGGATGCCGGTTTCGAAATCATGCCGTGCTGTCCACTCCAGCGCCTGTTCGGCATGGGTGGGGTCAATCTCGTAGCGGAAATCATGGCCCGGGCGGTCGGTGACAAACCGGATCAGGCGTTCGCGCGGGCCCCCGGGGTCGGGCACCAGTTCATCCAGTACCGCACAGATGGTCTTGACCACCTGCAGGTTGGTGCGGGGCTGGCGCGCGCCAATGGCGTAGGTCTCCCCCGGTTGCCCGCGTTCGATGGCCCGAACAAGCGCCTCGGCATGATCCTCGACAAACAGCCAGTCGCGGATGTTCTCGCCCTTGCCGTAAACCGGCAGTTCCCTGCCTTCTATGGCGTTGATGGTGACCAGCGGGATGAGCTTTTCGGGGAAATGCCAGATCCCGTAATTGTTCGTCGTGTTGGTGACGAAGGTGGGCAGGCCATAGGTATGATGCCATGCCCGCACGAGATGGTCGGATGCCGCCTTGGATGCGGAATAGGGGCTGCGGGGATCATAGGGCGTGGTTTCGGTAAAGGGCGGGTCCCCGGCCCCCAGGTGGCCGAACACCTCATCGGTCGAGATGTGATGGAAACGGAACGCCTGCTGCCGGGCGTTGTCCAGTCCCTTCCAGTAGGCATGGGCGGCTTCGAGCAATGTGCAGGTGCCCATGACATTGGTCTGCATGAACACGCCCGGCCCGTCGATGGAACGGTCCACATGGCTTTCCGCCGCAAGATGCATGACGGCATCAGGCTGGTGGGTCTCGAACAGGTGCTTCATGGCCGCGGCATCAAGGATGCTGGCAGGCACGTGGCGGTAGCGGCTGCTGGACGCAACCTCCGCCACGGTTTCGGGCGACGCCGCATAGGTCATGCAGTCGACATTGATGACACTGTGGTCCGTCGCGTGGATCAGGTTCCTTACCACGGCGGAACCGATAAATCCGCAGCCACCAGTCAGCAGTATTTTCATCACGTTTCCATATTGATGCAACGTCCGTTCCGTGAGCCGGACACAATGTTCGGGATGGATAATAAACGCCAGTTGTCAAACAGAACCGGTACGGCCGCGACGGCGCCATCCATTCGCATGGTTCCGTGGCTGCAATACGCTATCGCCTGGGTTGCCACATGGCCGGTTTCCTTCGGGCTGCTGCCATCGGGAGCCATTCCGGCATAGCCACGGGGTGCGCGTACGCATCAGTTCAGGCGCATGGTCCATTGGGGTTCTTCCGGCCAGATGAGCAGGACATGGCTGTGGTCCTGTTTCCATCTGGCGGTTTCCTCCCACCATGAGGGGCCATGCACCATGTTTTTCCCGAATGCGATGTAGTGATAGGCGCCCATGGCAAGCATGATGTACACAAGGTACCAGCATGTCCTGCTTATGACGCGGGTTCCCGTCATGGCCAGGCAGAGAATGCACAGCGCGAACAGGGACTGGCCCACAAAGACATATCGTTCGGCATTGCCTGCCGGAATGGCCGTTATGGCACCCCCCAGCGCCCCGTACAATGAGGCCGAGGCATGCATTCCCCCCGCCAGGGCAAACCAGATTGCCTCGCGCGCATCGCTGTGCCTGATGGCTTCGTAAACCAGTACGGCACCCAGCAGGACAAGTATGACAAGAGTCAGGCCCACGAAGAAATAGGGCGGATTCCCCATTCTTTCCATGTCCTGCAGATGCATGCCGAAGTGGACAAGGGCATGCTTCAGGCCGATGAACGGATACATGATATAATGGTTAAGAAAGACCAGGACAAAATCATAGAAATTGAAGCTGTAGACCCGATCATCAAATTTCTTGAAGAAAAACAGCACCTGAATGGCGCTTGCCACATTGATCAGCAGGCATTCGACCAGCCTTGCGCGTGAGCGGTCGACGCAGGCGCGCAGGATGAACAGGGGGGCGAATATGACCCCGCCCGGACCGCTGAGCGGGGCGAGAAAAAGCAGGATGCGGCGCAGGCCTTCACGCCACCCCGTTTCCGTGGCCAGCGAGACGATCAGCCCCGCGCACAGGGCCAGATGGTACTGGGAATGGATGCTGTGCAGGGAAACTTCGGCTGATTCAGGCACAAGCAGCAGCAGGGCTGCCGCAATGTAACGGACCCTGGGGGTTGCAAGCCATGTATCCCGCGCCGTCAAAATAAGCAGCGGCGCACAGATCTGGAACAGCAGGGCGATGGCCATTGTCAGATAGGGCGCATCGGCAAGTGGCATGAGGCGACAGGCGAGCAGGGTGCTCGCATTCGCCACGATGTTCAGATACCCGCCATAGGAATAGAACAGGGCCTCCGACCATGAGGAAGTCCATGCCTTTTCAAAGAAAATATTGCCTTCTTCGGCCAGAAAACGCCCGCCATGGAACAGCGCGTAATAAAATCTGGCCAGAAGCAGGAAAGAAAAAATCAGTAACGGAAGAATAACTTCTTTTGTATTGCTTTTGGATGCGTTCATTGGAACAGGCCCGTGGGCAATGGAATTACATTTTTATAATAATTATCGTGCATTTTCATCATAATCTGTAACGAATTGTGTAGGAAGGACTTCTGTAACGACAGGCCGGATCATGTGTTCCGATGCAGGTCCGCGCCCGGGGATGGCGACCTGTTCCCCTGGCGCCCGGTGTCACGTCCGGGCATGGTTTTCCTTTTGCTCCATGCCTTCACGGTCGGGGATTCAAGCACAAGTCCCGTCACGCAGGATATCAGGATCGTCACAAGCGACCACCACATTCCTTCCCGCAGCAGCCACGTTGCCCACTGGACGATGGTGGTACCATGCCGGCCCGTCAGTGCGGCATCCACGGAGACGATGTCATGATACCATGTGCCCGACCACAGGGCGCCCAGCGCCAGCGGGAGCGCGTATCTGAAACGGCGCAGGCCATCCGTATCACGCAGTGCCGACAGGGCGGGCAGGACAAGGATCAGGTGCACGGCGCGGTAGCCGATGTTCTGCGCCGTGAAGAAGCAGCCCAGGATCAGCAGGGCCCCCACCATCAGGAAGGCACGCTCCCGCCCGGTCAGCCGCGCCAGCGCTGCCGTCGCGCATGGCTGGCAGCCCAGCCTTATGCCCGTGCCCAGTGCCGCAAGGGACATGGCGGCTTCCAGCACCTGTGTTGCGTGGGCGGGCAGCCCCATGCGTTCCGTCAGGCCACCGCCGAATGTCCGGGCCCCGAACATGTCCCCGAAATAGGAACCGGTGGGAATCAGCGCCAGCGCCCGCGTCAGGTCATGCCAGCTTGCGATGGCAAACAGGGCGACAGACACGACGCTGGCCACCGCGATGGCAAGAAAGCGTGCGGGCCTTTCGCGTGTCGCGCTCAGCATCACGGTCATGGGATAATATTTGAGCAGCCCGGCCAGGAGAATCAGCCCGTAACCGACCAGGCGGCACCAGTATGACCGGCAGGCCAGTGTCGCGGCACAGGCGGCCAGCACGAACAGGACAAGGTCGTTATTGCCACGCTCAACCGCGAACAGGGTGGCGCTGGACAGGATTCCCGCCGTGATCCACCGTGTATCGCGCCATGACCGGCCAGCGGGCAGCAGTAGCAGGGACACGATGAACGTGATGTCCAACCCCATGCCGATGGGTGGCAGCCACGCCGGTGTCATGGGAAAGATGCGCAGCACGGTCCATAGCGGTGAATAGTCATAGACCCGGTCCAGCAGGTCACACGGGTTGGTGACATAGACATCCACGCCCCGGTTGATGCAGCGGATCGCGGACAGCACAGTATCGGTATCGAGAAAGGGTATGGGATAGGGATGGATACCCCACAGCTTGATGATGCCGCGGTAAAGGGAGGTGAAGCCCGCAGAATACAGCATCGCCATGAAGGCGAAAAAAACCATGCCAACCAATGCTGGAAATACCTGTCTTCCAAGCAGCTTTCCCAAAGCGGTATTCTCCTTCCACCCCATAAGACGGGCTATCCTTATGATACGCCCGTTCTCCTGACAAGATTCGCCGCCTGATGGCGAACGTCGCGGGAAACGGCGAAATTTTTCAGATATCACCGGCGGAAAATCGTTTCGCTTCGGGGGCTGTCAGCAGCAGGCGCATGGCGCCCTTATGACCGGATTCTGTTTTTTCAGTGGCTGGTCGCGGGATCAAGGCCTTTTTCCCCGCCTGGCCATCCGGCGGGGCAGGCCGTAACGGGGCGGTCACACTTATTGACTTGTCGGGTAGAGGCCTGATGCTGTTTATCATAGGCCCGTTCCGACACCCCGCCCAACCCGAAGCCGGCAGCATGGACCCCAGATATCAGATAACCGGATCATGCCGCCACGGCATCCAGACTGGCGGCACGCTTCCTTGCATCCGATAAGTCATGGCAGGACAATAATATGAAATCCGATTCCGGCATCGTGCACACGAATGCGCGCCTGCCGCTGGCTGTTTGCCTGTTTGTGGCGCTGGCAGTGCGTATCGTGCTGATATTCCTGTCTCCCGGCCCGTTACGGGCGGATGAATTCTATCAGTATATGGAGCCCGCCTACCATAATCTCACGGGTCATGGCGTCTTTACATGGGAATGGCGGGTCGGGATCCGGTCATGGCTGCTGCCGGACATCATTGTGGAAATACTCAAGTTCGGGCATGCGCTCGGGCTGGGATACAGCGCGGATTTCGTACGGGTCGTCCTTGCGGCGGGTTCGCTTGCGGTTGTCGCGGGCTTCGTCCATGCGGGCTGGGTGACGGAGGGCAGGCAGGGGGCGTGGATATGCGGCCTGGCCGCCGCCCTGTGGCCCGATATGGTCAATGCATCGTTCCGCACGCTGGGGGAAACCGTAAGCGGCAATATCATGGCGCTCAGCGTCCTGATCATTTACATCGCCATGAAAACGCGGGGCAGAAGGCATGTCGGCGCCCCGATACTTTTCGGGTTCGGGGTGCTGGTCGGCCTTTCCTTTGCATTCCGGTTTCATCTGGCGCCGGCATTGCTGCTGGAGGTCGCCATCGTGGCGTACCTGGCGGGCCCGCGCGCCATGCTGCCCGTTGCCGCGGGCGTGTTCCTGCCTGTCTGTGCATTGGGAATTGTGGATTACCAGACTCTGGGCCACCCTTTTCAGTCCATATACAAGAACTTCCAGATGAACGTGAATGAAGGTGTCGCCCTGCGTTATGGCAGCATGCCCGTTGCGTTCTACCTGTTCGGGCTGTTCCATTTCTGGGGGGCGGCACTGATCCCGGTGTGCTGGCTGTTCTGGAAAGGAATGTCGGCGCACAGGTATCTGGCCTCAGTTCCATTATTTATATTACTATATTACTCGCTCATATCCCATAAGGAAATGTCGTTCATCTATGCGGCCGTGCCGCTCATCATTCTTGTCTCGGCTCTGGCGCTTTCCGCACTGGCCCGGTGTGGTCGTGCGGGATCCCTGACGCTGCTGGCGGGGGGGATGGCCATCATGGAAATGGGTGTCCTGGCCTCGTCCTATGCTGATGAAATACACAGGAACAACCGCATCATGGTCATGCAGGCGAAAGCGAACGGCATGCCTGACATGTGTGGTATCGCGCTGGTTGGCAAGGATGGCGGCTGGTGGCTGTCAGGCGGTTACAGCCATATGAAACCGGGCCATGCACTTTATCTGCTGACGGACAGCACGGATGGAAACGTTCCACAGTCAAAATACAATTATGTCATCGGCGGCGATGGATATGATATTTTCAATCCGGGTTCACGGAAAATAATCTGCAAGAACAGCGTCTGTCTGTACCATATCAATTCAGGCTGTGACGGGGCGCCGGACTATACCCAGTTCTCCCGCGCGCTGGCGGGCCTGAGAGCCCGATCCGAAAGTTTTTGAACAATACCAGCCTGTTGTGATTCATCCGTCTTTGCAGAGAGATGGAGTGAATGGTGACATGGACTGGTATTGCCCGGCGCGAGTATAGCCGGGAAAGATTGCGATATCCATCGGACATGACGGACGGGGAGTGGACTTTGATCATGCCATTTGTGCCCCCGGCGAAACGGGGCGGTCGTCCGCGCACGACGGATATGCGCGAGGTGGTCAATGCGATGCTCTACATAGCCTCGGCCGGGTGTGCGTGGCGTCTGCTGCCGAAATGCTTTCCGCCGGTCTCGACCATCAGGCGCTATTTTTACGCCTGGCGTGATGCCGGAGTGTTCGAGGTCATGAATACGGTGCTGGTCATGAGCCTGCGCGAGATCGAGGGACGTGACGCCTCTCCGAGCGCGGGCGTGATTGACAGCCAGTCGGTGAAAACCACGGAAAGCGGCGGGATTTCGGGCTATGACGCGGGGAAGAAGGTCAAGGGCCGCAAGCGCCATATCGTGACGGATACCTGCGGCTTCCTGATCTTTCTCCTCGTTCATGCCGCTGATATCCAGGACCGTGATGGGGCCGTTGATGTTCTGGCAGCGATACGCAGGCGCTTTCCCTGGCTGCGCCACATCTTCGCTGATGGCGGCTATGCTGGCGACAAATTGCGATCCGCGCTCGCCTCCATGGGAAAATGGACCCTCGAAATCATCAGGCGGTCCGATACGGTGAAGGGTTTTCAGATCCTGCCGCGTCGCTGGGTGGTGGAACGGACATTCGCATGGCTGGGACGATGCAGGCGGCTCGCCAAAGATTGGGAACAATCCATTGCTTCCTCAACCGCATGGACATTGATCGCCTCAATCCGAATGCTCACACGACGGACAGCAAGGCATTGTCAGGGTTGAAAAACTTTCGGATCGGGCTCTGAATGAATGAAAGATAATGGCCCCTCCCGCTTCGATATCGTGGGCAGGAAGGGCATGTTCTTCCAGCGCGGGCCGGAAGCCGCCTTTCACCGCGGCCCCCGCAAGGATTTTATTGTGAAGGGGATGCGTTCCCACCCGTAGCCTGCCCGTTGTCGGCTGGCGGGGCGTTCCTTACCCCCTGTCCCGACATTGTGGACTGGACCGCAGCAGGGGCATCCGCTGGTGCGGGTGCGGGTGCGGGTGCGGGTGCGGGTGCGGGTGCAGGTGACGTGGCGTTATCCTGCGTCGTGCCCGTGGTCTGGTCCCCTTTGGTCGCAGCCGATGTGGGTGCGGACTGTTGCGGTGCTGCGGCCTGTGTGTCCTGCGCTGCCGGAACGGAAGCAGGGGGAGCAGGCTGCGCGGCTGGTGCCGGCTGGGTTTCGGCCGGCGGGGCTGGTGGTGCGTTGGCGGTGGGGCCGGTGGCTGCCACGGGCTGCTTTTCAGCCGGGGCGGGTTGTGCCTGCTGCGCCTGTCCCGCCGCCGGAGCCGGAGGACCTGCCGTGGGGGTGGTCACGGCCTGTGGCGCGGGTGTACCGGGGATGAGTGTTGCGGATGTGGGCGCGCTTGCCCCTACGGTCGATATCTGTGGCAGGTCCGGTGTCGGGGCAACCGGTCGGGGGGCAAGCGTGACGGTGGGCTGGGTGTAGCGGCTCAGGGCATCGCTGTCGCTCTGCACGCCATAGGCATTCATGGGCGGCAGTGGTTCGGGTGATGGCTGGTCCGCCGCCGGGTTGCGGTCAAGCACCACGCGGGTGTTCTGCGGATAGCGGTTCATCAGGCCCAGCAGCGTGCCGTTGGTCCAGCCAAAGCCGATCTGCATCGGGTATTCGCCCCCCCCCTTGCCGCCCTTGGGGCTGATGAAGGGATTGACCACGTCATATTTTTCCAGCAGCACGCCGGATTTTTCATACGTGCCGATCACGCGGCCCATCCACCGTGCCGCGATATCACTGGCCAGCGTGTCATAGCCGTACTGGTTCAGGCCCTTGACCGCCATCCACTGCAGCGGCGCCCAGCCATTGGGCGAATCCCACTGCTGGCCGCTGCCACTGCGCTCGGTAGCGATCAGGCCACCAACCTTGAGCAGTTCCTTGCGTATGGTCTCGGACACGGCCCTGGCCTGCTCCGGTGTCGCCATCTGCAGGAACAGCGGCACGGCGGTGGCACCCGACAGGATGGAGGTGGACTCCCCCTTCTTCCAGTCATAGTCGATAAAGGCGGCACGCCGTTCATCCCACAGAATACGCCGGGCGGCTTCCACGCGTTCCTGCGCCAGACGGTTGTAGCGGGCAGCGGCTTCCTTGTTGCCTTTCAGTTCATAGGCATGGGCCAGGGTCTGCTGCAGGTGCGGGATCAGGAAGTTGAGTTCCACCGTCAGCAGGTCGGTGGTGTGGATGGTCGACAGGGTATGGCCATCGGCCAGCCAGCGTGAGGAGAAGTCCCACCCCGTTTCCGATCCCGCGCGCAGGTCGCGGTACACATCTTCCTTCGGGCGGCCGGACTGGGCGGCGGTGGCGATGTCCTGCGGATAGCTTTCATCACGCGGGGTATCCATGTCATCCCAGTGGCGGTTCATGACCGTACCATCGGGCAGGCGCACGACATGGCGGTACGAACCGCCGGGGGGCACGGAATCCTGCCCGTCCATCCAGTAATCGTATTCCGCCTGCAGTTCGGGCAGGAAGGTGGTGTAGGCCACCTGCCCGTCATGCATGGCCAGCAGGTCCACCATGAGCGAGAAGAACGGCGCCTGCGAACGGCTGAGGTAATAGGTCCGGCTGCCGTTGGGGATGTGGCCGTAGCGGTCGATCATCGAGGCCATGTCGCGGATCATGTCGCGCATGAGGTCGATCTTCTGGTTCTCGTACAGACCGATCATGGTGAAGTAGCTGTCCCAGTAATACAGTTCACTGAAACGGCCACCGGGCACGACATAGGTGTAGGGCAGCGGCAACTGCGATGAATAAGCCACCTGCGTGTCGGGCGGGCGGCTCAGCACTTCCCACATGCCGCTTATGTAATCGCGCACGTTCTCATCGGGGCTGCGCTGGTAGGATACGGTCTTGCGCTCGGGCAGCGTGAAGTGCTGGGCCACGAAATCCTTGAGCGAAAAATCGGGCCGCAGCCGGGTGGTATTGTATTGCGCCATGAGATCGGCCGGCGCTTCGTCGGGTATGGCATCGGCGGCGGTCTTGGCGTCGGTGTAGATATGTGCCTCGCCAATGGCCTCGAACAGCCCCGCCAGCACGATGGAGGGCGGGCGCAGGTCCTGCGCCAGCGCCGCCGGTGCCCCGGCATCGGACAGCAGGGCATTGGCGGGCGGAACCGGCATGCTGCCGCTGGAAGCCGGTCCATCCTTGTGCGCGACCTGTGCCGGTTGCGTTCCCGGCGCGGGTGGCGTGGCGGGGGCGGATGTCCCGGCATGGTCCGGGCTGGTGGTGGCGCCTGCGGGGGACAGGGCGGGTGTTGCCGATGCCGGGGTGCCACCCGGGGGCCGGGCTGCGTCGGGCGCGGCCGCCGTGGCGGGCGTTGCCGATGGCGCGGGTGCCGCTGCGGGCCGGGCCTGCCCTGCCGGGGGGGTATCAGCCGATCCGGTCGTTTCCGCAGGGGTGGGCGCGGACTGCGGTGCCGTACCCTGTGGTGTGGCGCCCTGGGGCGTTGCGCCCGGGGATGTGCTGCCTTGGGGCTGGGTGCCCGGGGTCGGTGGGGTGTCCTGTGGTGCGGGTGGCATGTTCCCGCTCCCTGAAAGTGGTTCGGGCGTTGGGACGGAATAGGTCTGCTCCGCCTGTCCGGCCGGTTCGGGCGCCGGGCCGGACTGCGGGGCGGATGGCGTGGATGCCGCTGCCGTCCCCGCCGCACCGGGCAATGCGGAGGAGAGGGAAGCGGGAGCGCCCGCCATGCCCGCCTGTGTGGTGGCTGGTGCCGTCTGTGCCAGGGCCGGCGCGCTGGCGTAAAGGAGCCCGGCCAGCAGAAGGCCGGCCTGACGGGGCGCGGACCGGGACAGACTTGAACCGCACAGGAGGGAAACTTTCACGAGACGCCATTTCTCCGAACAATGAAAACCTGAGCTTTGCACAATGCCCTGCCTTGGTCTGGTATCACAAAGGGAAACCGTACGGATGGAGGGAAGTTCATTTTCAGGCATGGTGGCTGTCATGAACAGGCACCAGCTTTCCTCCATGGGGTGAAACCGGCTATGCTGGGTGCCCTTTTGGCCCGGATGGGCCGAGGCGTTCGTATTTTTTGTATTCCGCCAACCGGAGTCGCCGTTTCATGCCCTCATCCCTTCAGGGTCTTACCCCGCTGGCTGCAACCGATGCCCTGTTTTACGAACGTGCGGGCGCGCGCCTTGGCCGCCCGGATGCCGAGCGTCTGGTCAACCAGGCGCTCACGGGCATGGATGATGGCGAGCTTTTCCTAGAATATCGTGAAAGCGAGGCAATTTCCCTTGATGAAGGCGTGATCCGCTCCGCAACGTTCGATACGTCATCCGGCTTCGGTCTGCGCGCCGTGCTGGAGGAGGAAACCGGCTTCGCCCATTCCGATGAAATCAGTGAAAGCGCGATCCGCCGCGCGACCGAGACCGTAACCCAGATCCGTGCCGGTCGTAGCGGCACGCTGGCCGTGGGGCCGCGCGCGACCAACCACCGCCTGTATCCTGACATCAACCCGCTGGCGGAGGGCACGTTCGCCTCCCGCGCGGCCATGCTGTCCGAACTTGATGCCTATGCCCGTGCGCGTGACCCGCGCGTGGTGCAGGTCATGGCGTCCCTCTCGGCGGAATGGCAGGCCGTGCAGATCATCCGCCCCGACGGCCAGCGCATGGCCGATATCCGCCCGCTGGTGCGCATGAACGTATCGGTGGTGGTGGAGCAGGACGGGCGGCGCGAAAGTGGCGGCCACGGCCTGGGCGGGCGTTATGCCTATACCCGCCTGCTGGCGCCGCAGGTGTGGCAGGGCGCGGTGGATGAGGCCCTGCGCATGGCGCTGGTCAACCTGGAAGCCCGTCCGGCCCCCGCGGGCGAGATGGAAGTGGTGCTGGGGGCCGGCTGGCCCGGCATCCTGCTGCATGAGGCGGTGGGCCACGGGCTGGAAGGTGATTTCAACCGCAAGGGGACCTCGGCCTTCGCCGGGCTGATGGGCAGGCGGGTGGCGGCACCGGGTGTTACCGTGGTGGATGACGGCACCCTGCCCGAACGCCGGGGCAGCCTGACCATCGATGATGAAGGCACCCCCACCGGCCGCACCGTGATGATCGAGGACGGCATCCTGACCGGCTACCTGCAGGACCGGCTCAATGCCCGGCTGATGGGCGTGCCGGCCACGGGTAACGGGCGGCGGCAGTCCTATGCCCATGCGCCCATGCCACGCATGACCAACACCATCATGCTGGGTGGTGACGCCACGACCGAGGACATGATCCGCAGCACGAAGCGCGGGCTGTATGCGGTCAATTTCGGCGGTGGGCAGGTGGATATCACGTCCGGCAAGTTCGTGTTCGCCGCATCCGAGGCCTACCTGATCGAGGACGGAAAGGTCACATCCCCCGTGCGCGGCGCCACCCTGATCGGCAATGGCGCGGATGCCATGACCAAGGTTACCATGATTGGTGGCGAACCCGCACTGGACCCCGGCATTGGCACTTGCGGCAAGTCGGGGCAGGGCGTGCCGGTGGGCGTTGGCCAGCCCACGCTCAAGATGACCGGCCTGACCGTGGGCGGCACGGGCGGCTGAGCCATAAAAAATAAGGAACAGAAGTTTGTGGGTGCCGCCTTTTTTCAAAAGGCGGCGTTCCTTGAAGCTTTCTGGAAAAAAGCTTCACCAGAAACTTCTTATCTTTTTCAAGCACTTCGTGCCGCCGCCATTACCGCCTTCATGTGGCGGATCACGGCGGGCAACCCGTCAAAGATGGCCTGACCGATCAGGAAATGCCCGATGTTCAGTTCCATCACCTGCGGCAGCGCCGCGATCGGGCTGACGTTCCCGTAGGTCAGGCCATGGCCCGCATGGACCTCCAGCCCACACCGCGCCGCGTGCTCCGCCCCGGTGGCCAGGCGGCCCAGTTCCACGGCGCGCGCGGTGTCATCCGCCGCATCGGCATAGGCGCCGGTATGCAGTTCCACCACGGCGGCCCCCAGTTGCGCTGCGGTTTCGATCTGCGCGGCATCGGGGTCGATGAACAGGGAGACCCGGATCCCCGCATCGCGCATGCGGGCAATGCGTGGGGCAAGGCTGCCTGCCTGCCCGCGCACGTCCAGCCCCCCTTCGGTCGTGACTTCCTGCCGCCGCTCGGGCACCAGGCAGCAGGCATGCGGGCGCAGGCGGGTGGCGATGGTGGTCATTTCCGCGGTGGCCGCCATTTCCATGTTCAGTGGAATGGAAAGTTCCGCGCGCAGGCGTTCAAGGTCCGCATCGCGGATATGGCGACGGTCCTCACGCAGATGGGCGGTAATGCCGTCCGCCCCGGATTGCTGGGCCAGCAGCGCCGCCAGCACCGGGTCCGGATGCGTGCCGCCACGCGCGTTGCGCACCGTGGCCACGTGGTCGATGTTCACGCCCAGCCGGATCGTGGCGCAAGGGAATGTGCTCATGTCGGGTTCCTGTGTTCGGCCATCCGGGCTGCCATGTGCAGGGCGGCGACAAGGCTGGCGGGATCGGCCACGCCGCGTCCGGCTATGTCAAAGGCGGTGCCGTGATCGGGCGATGTACGGATGATCGGCAGCCCCAGCGTGGTGTTGACCCCCTGTGTCATGTCGATGGTCTTGAGCGGGATCAGCGCCTGGTCATGGTACATGCACATCGCCACGTCGTAGCGTGCCCGCGCGGGGGGCGTGAACATGGTGTCCGGCGGCCATGGGCCGGTAATGTCCATGCCCTCGGCACGCAGGGTTTCCATGGCGGGCATGATGATGGTCTGTTCTTCCGTCCCCATGCTGCCGCTCTCGCCCGCATGCGGGTTCAGCCCGGCCATGGCGATGCGGGGGGCCGCAATGCCGAAATCGCGGACCAGCGCCGCATGGGTGGTGCGGGTGGCGGCAATGATGCCATCGGTGGTCAGTTCATCCAGCGCACGGCGCAGGCTGACATGGATGGTAACGGGCACCACGCGCAGTTCCGGGCAGGCCAGCATCATCACCTCGCGCCCCGGCACGTTGCACAATGCGGCAAGGTATTCGGTATGGCCGGGATAGGCGAAGCCCGCCTTCTTCAGCACGATCTTGCTGATCGGGTTGGTCACCACCGCGCCAGCCTGTCCGTTGCGGGCCAGTTCCACCGCGCGTGCGATGGATGTGGTGATGGCGTCCGCATTGCGGCTGTCTGGCTGGCCAGGCAGCACGGTGGTGGCAAGGGCAACCGGCAGCACGGGCACCGCGTGGGCAAACACCTCCGGTGTCTCCCCGATGGTCCCGATCTCGCGCACCGGCACGCCGTGGCGGCCGATCAGGCCCGCGTCGCCAATCACGGCAAAGCGGGCCGGGCCCGTCCGCATGGCCTGCCACGCGCCTGCCGTGATTTCCGGCCCGATCCCCGCCGGGTCGCCCATGGTCAGGGCGAGGGGAGGGTGGACCTCAGCCATCGTGCCGCACCATGGCATGCAGGATACGGACCCACGAGCGCATGCCCTTGTGGAAGGAAGTCAGTTCATATTTTTCGTTAGGCGAATGGGCACGGTCATCATCCAGCGCAAAACCCACCAGCAGGGCGGGCATGCCCAGTATGCGCTGCATGTCGCCCGCCACCGGGATCGAGCCGCCACAGCCAATGGTCACGGCAGGCGTGTTCCATTCATCCCCCAGTGCGCGCAGGGTCGGCTGCAGGCCGAACGCGTCATCGGGCAGCGCGCTGGCGGTCGACCCGCCACAGGGGGTGAAGGTCACCGTGCAGTCGGCGGGCAGCATGGCGCGGACATGGGCACAGAAGGCCTGCCGGATATGGACGGGGTCCTGCCCCGCCACCAGCCGGAACGAGACCTTGGCCACCGCCTCGCCCGGCAGCACGGTCTTGAACCCTTCGCCGGTATAGCCGCTGGAAATGCCGTTGATCTCGAAGCTGGGGCGGCACCATGTCTGTTCGATGGCGGTATAACCCTTCTCACCCACCGGGACGGACAGCCCGACCTCACCCAGGAAGGTCGCGTCATCGGGCGCGATCTCGCGCCAGCGCGCACGCAGCGCGGCCGGGGGCTCTTCCACGCCCGTATAGAATCCGGGCAGTACGACACGGCCGGTTTCCCCGTCACGGATGGAGGACAGGATGCCGCACAGCAGTTCCGCCGGGTTGCGCGCGGCATTGCCGTACACGCCGGAATGCAGGTCACGGCTTGCGCAGCGCAGATGGATTTCCTCCCCCAGCATGCCGCGTAGCGTGGTGGTGACGGCAGGCACGCCGGGCAGCATGGCGGTATCGCAGATCAGCCCCACATCGGCGCGCAGTTCGTCACGATGGCTGTCCATGAAGGGAACCAGGCTGGGGCCGCCGCATTCCTCCTCCCCCTCGATCAGGAGCGAGATGCGCACCGGCATGGTGCCCGTGGTGGCGCGGATGGCGCGGATGGCCTCGATGAAGGTCATCACCTGACCCTTGTCGTCCGATGCCCCGCGCGCGACGATGCGTTTTGCGCCATTCGTGCCGGTCACCAGTTTCGGCTCGAACGGGCCGCTGTCCCACAGGTTCAGCGGGTCGACGGGCTGCACGTCGTAATGGCCATAGAACAGCACATGCGGGCCGGCAGGTGGCGTCCGGTCATGGGCGACCAGAATGGGGTGGCCGGGTGTCGCGTGCAGGGTCACGTCGAACCCGAGTTCGTCAAGCTGGTCACGCAGCCACGCCGCCGCCCGCCTGCAGTCATCCGCATGTTCGGGCTGGGTGGAAATGCTGGGAATGCGCAGGAAGGTGAACAGCCGCTCCAGCGCCGCATCAAGCGTGCGGTCCGCCTGTTCCAGAACGGGAGCAAGGGAAGGGGAGGAACTGGTCATGCATTCTCCGTTATCTGGCAGGCATCGGATGGCCCGGACGGGCAGTATGCGATTTTGCCTGTTATGGGGGTAAAAGCAACTCACCCACAGGGGGTGGCAAGCATGCGCCGGCCCGGCCGTTGCCTGCCCGCCATCACGCAGGGATAACGCAGGGGTGGCGGGCGCGCTTCATGTCCGTGCATGAGACCGGAGCGGCGTGCCCCTGCTTTTTGGCCGGCATTTTCAGACACCCTGAAGAAGAATCTGGAATTGAGGAATTGATGGCGGCAGGAAATCATTTATCATGGCGAGAATTAAAATAAGGTCTTGAAGTTATTCCAGATGACAGTTGGGAAAAACCTAGGATACCTGTTCCTGTCATTTGCCTTGACCGTTATTTCGTATTTTTTTTATACGAGAATATTTTTCAACGCGCCCGGCGCCATCGGGATAATCATCAATTCGGACAGTCTCGTCCTTCCCCAGATGGGGTGGGAAATGTCGCATGTACCGGATGCCTGGCGGCATTTCCAATGGCCCCGTGTTCCAAGCCTGTTTCCGGACATGCTCTGGTTCTGGGGGGCTGAAGGGCTCGGGGTCGGCTGGCGTCCTGCCTGGAACGGTTTTTTCCTTTTTTCCCTGTCGCTGATGACCCTGTGCCTGGGGGCCGTCGTCTGGCGTATGGGAACGCTGTCTTTCAGCAGGGCGCTTTTCGTGTCTGCCCTGACCCTGGCGGCATATGTGGCGTTCGTGTCGTCCGGGGCCCATGTCAGTGCATTGAGCGATATATCGGGCCTGCTTGAAATATTCCTGCCCGCCTTCCATGGCAGTTCATTCATGCTGTCCCTGCTGGCCGCGACGACAGCGAACATGGCCTGTGACCGGGGCGACCGGATTGCGGATTTTGTTCCGACCGCCTGTCTGTGCGCTGTCGCGACCTTCAGCGACCCCATGTTCATCACGACGTTCGCCGTTCCCTTTTTCCTGTCGACCCGTATGTTCGCGGTGCGGCACAGGGGGGCGAATTCACTCACCAGGTCCATGTGCCAGGGGGTCGGGATCCCTTTGTTCCTGCTGTTCTCATGCCTTGTCGGGTTCGTGGGTCAGGAATTTCTGTACAAGCAAAGCCTGTCCGGCACGGTCAAGCATTTCCCGCTGGTTGCTTTTCCAGAAATCATATATTTTTCATTGTTCAGCGTCCGGGCATCCTTCTGTCTGGTATTTGCTCTGCTGTCGGTCATACCGTTCCTGAAAATCCGGTCAGAAATATCCGCAAATAAAATCAGGCCACACAGGGAACGACTGTTCTACCATGGCTATGCGGCATCAATCATATCCCTGTTCATATTGTCGGTATCATATGTTGACCTGTCAATTTACAGATATGCATTGCCAGCGACATGGTGGTCGATAATCTTCATCATTTCAAATATTGATTCGGAATCTGTCAGGAAAATATCGAAGATTTTTCTGGTATCCCTGCCATTCATCATCCTGTTTTTCATATTCATGGGCTGGAAGGGCGACAGGAATGCACTGGATGGATGGCACGCCCCGCTGGAAACCTGCATCTCGCGCAATCATGACGGGCTGGGACTGCGGGACGGACTTGCCGGTTACTGGGTATCGCGGAAAATAGAAGCGTCATCGGACTGGAAACTGCAGGTCGAGCAGGTAACGGGCGGGAACCATATGTTCATATGGGGCAATAACCCGGACCTTTATACGCACGGCCTGCACCGTTTTGATAAACCCCCGTATTTCAATTACGTCATCGATGATGGAAAGGATGAGATGCAGGGATTGTACAGGGAGATCGGCCCGCCTTCCCATATCCTGCACTGCCCTGAAGCGGATGTGCTGATGTTCAGCCGGCAGATCAGGGTGGAATGACGCAGCAGGCTTCACCGTGAGCGTTTCATTCCATCCATGCGGGCACTCAGCATTGTCCGTGCAGGAACCCCAGCGCGGGCAGGGGGCGCCATGCGCGCGGCAGGTCCGCGCGGCGGTAGGGGCGGATGCTGTAATGTGGTATCGCGATTTCATTGCGTTCAAGGAAATTCCGGTAGGCTGCGACCTGCCGGGTGCGCCATTCACAATCCGCCTCGGCGGCGGCGCGGGTGGGGTAGATGCTGGCGATGCGCGTGCCGCGCCGGGTTGTGGCCACCACCGCCCAGGATTCATCACGTCGCGCCACGGTCCGGAATGCGACAACCTTGCCCATTGTTCTGCCCCTGTCCCGGTTGCAAGGGGGCCGGCAACGGCCCTGCCGTTCAGGCAAGCATGGCTGTGGCGTGCAATGCAAGCAGTGCGCGGCATGAATTGATTTTCTTGCAGGGGCCGGTTGTTGGGGGTAGGGAACAGGATCATGATACGTCTTTTCATTACCCTGCCCGTCATCGTGGCACTGATCGTTTTCGCGGCCTGCAATCAGGCGCCGGTGGAACTGTCATGGCTGGAATGGAAATGGACGTCATCACCCGGCGTGCTGGCCCTGCTGGTGGCCGCCCTGTTCTATGCCACCGGGTCGGCCAGTGTCTGGATCGTGGTGCTGCGCCAGATGCGCCGCGCCCGCCGCGCCGAACAGGAACTGCGCACCCTGCGTGCTCGCCTGCCGGAAAATGACGTGACCACGCCCCGGACGCCGGGGCTGGCTTCGGCCCCGGCCAGTTCACCCATGGTGCAGGCCTATGCGGCGGGGCAGGCCACGCCAGCGCAACCGGCGCCAGTGGCCGAGGGCACTGCGGTAACGGAGTCCCCCGTCACGCCGGAACGTCCCCCGGCTTCCTGAGCTTTTCAGCCTCTCCTGTCATAACCCGCTGCCTGTTTCTGGAGTGCCGCCAATGCATGGACGGTCCACCCGCCTGATTATTGCCCTCGATACCAAGGATACGGCGCAGGCCACGCGCTGGCGGCAGGATACGGCCAGCCATGTGGGCGCGGTCAAGCTGGGGCTGGAGTTCACCTATGCCCGTGGATTGGAAGCCGTGCGCGCGGTCGCGGGTGACAGCCCGCTGTTCCTTGACCTGAAGCTGCACGATATTCCCAACACGGTTGCATCCGCCATTGGCAGCCTTGCCGCCGTGCGGCCTGCCATGCTGACCATCCATGCATCGGGGGGGCGGGCCATGATTGCGGCGGCCCGCGCCGCAGTGGATGCGACCTTTCCGGAAAATGCCCGTCCGCTGCTTCTGGCCGTGACCGTGCTGACCAGCATGGATGCGGCTGCCCTGCATGAAACCGGGGTCACGGGCAGCGTGGAGGCACAGGTGGTGCGCCTCGGGCGGCTGGCCATCGAATCGGGTGCGGATGGACTGGTCTGCTCCTCGCACGAGATCGCGCCATTGCGGCAGGCACTGGGTGACGGGCCTGTACTGGTAGTGCCGGGCATCCGTCCCGCCGGGAGCGCCGTGGGGGACCAGAAGCGTGTGATGACCCCGGCACAGGCCCGTGCGGCAGGGGCTGACTGGATCGTGGTGGGTCGTCCCATCACCCGTGCCACCGACCCGGCCGCTGCCGCTGCCGCCATCGCGCGCGAACTGTCGGCCTGAACCGTACGGAGGGGACATCATGACGGTGCGGGTCAAGATATGCGGCCTGCGGGACCGCGCGGGGCTGGATGCCGCCTGTGCCGCCGGGGCGGACTGGGTGGGGTTCGTGTTTTTTGCCCGTTCACCGCGTCATGTCACGCCGGAGGGCGCTGGCAGTCTGGCGCGTACCATGCTCCCCGCCGGGCCACGGCGCATCGGTCTGTTTGTCCGGCCCACGGATGACGAGATCCGGCATGTCCTGGACCACGTGCCCCTTGATGGCCTGCAGGTTTATGGTGATGCGGTGCGTGCCACGACCATCCGGGCGCGTTTTGGCCTGCCGGTGTGGCAGGCCGTGGGCGTGGCCAGCCCGGCCGACCTGCCGCATGGCTGCGCGGTGGACGGGCTGGTTGTCGAATCATGCCCCCCCGCCGGGGCTGAGCGGCCGGGCGGCAACGCCCGCAGTTTTGACTGGACCCTGACGGCACGGTGGCAGGCACCTGTACCATGGCTGCTGGCCGGGGGGCTGACCCCTGATAACGTCCAGCGCGCCATACGGCAGAGCGGGGCGCGCGCCGTCGATGTCTCATCGGGCGTGGAAACCGCCCCGGGCATCAAGTCCGCGTCACTGATCCGCCAGTTCGTGCAGGCGGCCCGCAGCGGGGCCTAACGGTAATAACCGCCGTAATAGCCCCCGTAATAAGCCGGTGGCGGTGGTGGCGGCGGCGGGTAGCCATAGGCTGCATAGGGCGGTGGCGGATAGCCATAACCATAGGCGGGATAGGGATAGCCGTAACCCCGGTAGCGGTAGGGCGACATGGCAACACCCAGCGCCGTGCCCGCGGCAATTCCCATGCCGAAGCCACCCCAGCCCCAGCCC
Organism: Komagataeibacter sp. FNDCF1; assembly: GCF_021295335.1. Taxonomy (NCBI): domain Bacteria; kingdom Pseudomonadati; phylum Pseudomonadota; class Alphaproteobacteria; order Acetobacterales; family Acetobacteraceae; genus Komagataeibacter; species Komagataeibacter sp. FNDCF1. The sequence goes on from NZ_JAIWOT010000001.1 coordinate 2,659,457, forward strand.
GGACGCCAGCCCCAGCCGCCTCCATGCCATCCGCCACCCCAGCCGCCGCCGCGCCAGGCATAGGCGGCAGGCGCGGGCATGACGCCTGCCAGCCCCACGGACACAGCCAGCAAAAGGGCCAATTTACGCATCTGGTCGCTTCCTTTTCCGAAACCTCGTGCTGCTCCGATATTGGCACGTCGCGGGCGAATATCCAGCCCCCGCACGCATTCCTGCGGGACGGGCCGCATGCAGCATTCCCATGATATCGTGCGGCGGCGGCATACCATCAAGGGAACCGGCTGGCCGCGTCTATCGTCGCCCCGGACCGCGCCGCGTGCTTACCCACCCGCCCAGCCGTTCCAGCGCGTCCTTCAGCGGGCCGTCCGGCATGTCGTCAATCCGCACCGGTGGCGGGGGGGCGGGGCGTTGTGGCGGGACCTGCGGGCGGGGCTGCACGGTCATGTCCTGCACCATCTTCAGACGGCTGACCACGCCCTGGCCGCATGTGGTGTTGATGCGCGCGATAACGGTGGGGGCCAGGTGCTGCAGTTCCATCGCCACGGGCCCCGAGCAGGCGACCGTAAGGGTTCCGGCACTCAGCCGGCGCGGGACGGTCATGGCCGCAAGGTGGGGGCCGACAATATCCGCCCAGTCCGTCATGACCTGCACGGCGGCGGGGGACTGCCTGCGAAAGACGGGACGGCTGATCGCGGGCAGGAGTGCCGCCATGCTGCGCGCGCGCATGGCCCGCCGTGGCGGCTCTGGCGGGGTGGGGGCATTCTTTCGCTTGCTGCCGGGCGGCTGGTTCGTCATAAACGGGTCCGTGTCACCTTCTGCTGCCGATCTGTTACGCTGGTATGACCGGCACCGTCGCACTCTGCCATGGCGCGCCCTGCCGGGCCAGAGTGCAGACCCCTATCGGGTCTGGTTAAGTGAGATCATGCTGCAGCAGACTACCGTCACGGCGGTCATTCCCTATTTCGACCGCTTCCTTGCGGCATTCCCCGATGTAACGGCGCTGGCCCGTGCCCCGCAGGATCGCGTCATGACGCTGTGGGCGGGCCTGGGCTACTACGCCCGCGCCCGGAACCTGCATGCCTGCGCGCAGGTCGTGGCCGGACGGGGCGGCCGGTTTCCCGATACGGTGGAGGGGCTGCTGGAACTGCCGGGAATCGGAACCTATACCGCCGCCGCGATTGCAGCCATCGCCTTTGGCCGCCCCGTCGTGCCGGTGGACGGGAACGTGGAACGCGTGACCACGCGCCTTTTTGCCCTGACCGATCCGCTGCCCGCCGCCCGCAGGGCCATAGCCCGGCAGGCCATGACACTTAACGACGATGCGCCGGCCCGTGCCCGCCCGTCCGATTTCGCGCAGGCGCTGTTTGACCTGGGGGCGGGGATCTGCACGCCGCGCACGCCTGCCTGCGTGCTGTGCCCGTGGCGGGACGCCTGTGCCGCGAACCGGCAGGGAATCGCGGCTACCCTGCCGCGCCGCGCGGCAAAGGCGGCGCGCCCGGTGCGCCACGGGGTACATTTCTGCCTGACGGATGCGGCTGGTGGGCTGCTGCTGGTCCGTCGCCCTGAAAAAGGGCTGCTGGGTGGCATGATGGGCCTGCCCGGCCCGCACTGGCGTGATGCGCCATGGCTTCCGGCCGAGGCCCTCGCCCACGCACCCGCGGCCCCCCGCCTGCGTCCGCAATGGCAAAAAGTGGGGCAGGTCAAACATGTATTCACCCATTTCACCCTGCTGGTCGATGTCTATGCCGCCCGTGTGGATACATTTCCCAACAGCCTGGTCGGGGCGGAGGGCATGGTCCACCCTGCGGGGGACGGCGCCGTCGCGCTGCCCTCGCTCATGCGCAAATGTGTGGCGCTGGCGCAGGCCGCGCATGTTTTTGATTGACGCGGACGCGATACGCGCGGTTCACTGGGAACCATTCCGATCAGGAAAGGGACCGTGATGTTCACTTTTGTCCAGATGCTTTCCCCCGTTGTCGCCCTGCTGGGGCTTGTCGGGCTGACGCGCTATCTCATGGCGCCAGCGCAGGCACTGCAGCCCGTACGGGTCCGTACCCGCCGTCAGGGCCGAGATATGTAATCCCGGGACAGGAGACCTGTCCCCGCCGCTTTGCATCCTGCCGCCGCTTCCTGTAGCAGCCGTGGCATGACATTCATTACCGTACATCGCGCGGCGCAATACCAGGCCGCCGCGCCACGCGTCGGGGTGCTGCTGAGCAATCTTGGCACCCCGGATGGTACCGGCTACGCCGCCGTGCGGCGCTATCTGGCCGAATTCCTGTCGGACCGCCGCATTATCGAAGCCAGTCCCCTGATCTGGAAGCCGATCCTGTACGGGCCGGTCCTGACGTTCCGCCCGCGCAAGTCGGGCGAGGCCTATCACCGGATCTGGCATCATGACCGTGATGAAAGTCCGCTACGGACCTATACCCGCGAACAGGCGCAGCAACTGGGCGCGCGGCTGGCGGCGGATGACGTGCCGGTGGCATGGGGCATGCGCTATGGCACCCCGTCCATCAGGCAGGGGGTGCATGAACTGGTCCAGCAGGGCTGTGACCGCATCCTGCTCGCCCCGCTTTACCCGCAGTACAGCGCCACCACCACGGCTACGGCCAATGACCAGGCTTTCCGCGTGCTCATGCGCATGCGCAACCAGCCCGCCATCCGCACCCTGCCTGCCTTTGCGGATCATCCAGCCTATATCGCGGCACTGGGCCGCTCGATTGCCGCGCGGCTCGGAACACTGGATTTCACGCCGCAGATGATCGTGGCATCCTTCCACGGGCTGCCCAAGGTATATGTGGACAAGGGCGATACCTACGCCGCTGAATGCGCACGCACCATAACCGCCCTGCGCCGCGCCATGGGGTATGATGCGCAGATGATGCCCCTGACGTTCCAGTCCCGCTTCGGTCCGGCAAAATGGCTGGAACCCTATACCGCACCGTTTATCGAATCCCTGCCCGCGCGTGGCATCGAGCGTATTGCCGTGATTACCCCCGGCTTCATTTCCGACTGTATCGAAACGCTGGATGAAATCGGGAACGAGGCAGGCGACGCATTTATCAAAGCCGGGGGCAAGGAACTGGCGCTGATCCCGTGCCTGAACGATTCCCCCGATGCCATCGACCTGCTTGAAATCCTTGTGCGTGAGCAGTTGCAGGGCTGGCTGCCCGGCCCACGGGCTGCGCACGGGCCCGCCGCCTGAAGACCCGGCCCGTTTCCGGGCGGCATGCCATGACGGAACCGGCCTGTTGCTGGCCGGCCCGTCGCTTGCGTGGTCCAGGCCAATTCAGGGCCGGTCGCAGCTTTCCGTCAGGTCGTTGTAAACCTGTCCCGCCGGGCATGTGGGGCGCGGTTTTGGCGCGGCGGCCGGTGGGCTGACCAGTGTGGACAGGTCCCTGTCATACACGGAATCATCCTCGGGCGCCGTATTGCCGGTAGCGTTATAGATTTCAGGCGAGGCGCGGTAGCTGGCGCTGGCGGCAGCAGCCCCCATCGCGGCACCGGCATAGGCACCACCCCATCCCCAGCCCCAACCGCCGCCCCAGCCACCCCAGCCCCATGGATAGGCAGGATACCCCCATCCCCAGCCGGCATAGGCGGGCGAATAGTAACCACCCCAGCCACCCCATCCCCAGCCGCCGCCACGCCAGCCCCCCCCGCGCCAGCCACCACCACCGCCATGCCAGTCGCCGCCACGGCCGCCGCCGCCACCATGCCAGCCACCACCCCCGCCGCCATGGGGTCCGGCATGGGCCTGCGGGGTCAGTAGCCCGCACATGGCCAGCGCCAGCATCGCGCCTGTCGCGACATGTTTCAGCTTGTGCATATTCCATTCCTGCATATCTGAGGCCGAAGTACCGTAGAAAATCATCCGTCCGGAAAAGAGATGGCGTACCATGCGTCCTGCCTGTTCCCTGACGCCGGGTTTACCACCGGCGGCCATGCTCCCTGCCATCCGAAGCCGTGCTATGTGTCCCATATGGTGATTTTCCGTCCGGTTTGAACCTGCACGCAGGGGGGATACGGTGCCATGAAAAATGACTGGCGTAACATATGGAATTATTAAGCCACATTCCGAAGGTATCGGTTTGGCGCGGTGTGGGTCAGGATGGGATATTCACTTCCGGCCCGTGGTGTGCGGACCATTGTCAGTGCGGGAGCAAAAGAATATCCAGATGAGTCATATCCCTGCCTTTTTTATGGTTTGTGAGGCATTGAATTATTCTGAAAGAGAAAAGTCGCATATAAACTATGAGTTCTAAAATAAAAGAAATAAAAAACAACCATCTGATATGGATTTCTGCCGGAATAATTTTTGTTTTTATCCTTCTTTTGCCGCATGTCGTATTTATTGCCAGCCATGTCTCGTTATCCAGTAACGAAGGCTGGAATGCCTATCTGGCCCGCAGCGCCATGGGGCTGGACCCTGTGCCGCTTTACCCGCCGGCGGATCAGATGGTGTTCAACAACTATCCGCCCAGTTCCTTTTATATCGTAGGTCTGTTTGGCTGGCTGCTGGGCGACATGATCGTGGCGGGGCGCATCATTTCGCTGCTGGCGCTGCTTGCATGCGCCGGTGCGGCGGGGCGGCTTGTCCGCATCTGTGGCGGCACACGGACCGGGGCATGGTTCGCGGGACTGCTGGTGGTCCTCTACAGCGCGGTCTTCTACAGCGATTATGTTGCCATGGATGACCCGCAATGGCTGGGGCAGGCCATTGTCATGCTGGGGTTCCTGCTGCTGCTGGGCAAGGGATGCGGACCGGGGCAGATCACCACGTGGCGGTCTTTTGGCGCGGGCTGCCTGATGGTGGCCGGGCTGACGGTCAAGCATAACATACTCGCCCTGCCGGTCGCGACCTTCGTGTGGCTGCTGCTGGTCGACTGGCGTCGCGCCATGTCCTGGCTGTCAGGCTGCCTGCTGGCCACCTGCGTGCTGGGGGGCATGTTCTATGCAGCCTTCGGGCCCGATTTCATTCATGGTGTCTTTGGTCACAAGCGGGTTTTCTACCTGCATGGCATGCTCAAGGGCGTGGGCAACACGCTGGGGCTGGCTGGCATGGCGGTGTCGTGCGTGTTCCTGCGCCGGATGCGCCTGCCCGGCCGCTTCGGCCTGCTGCTGGGGCTGTTCGTGTTCCTGTCGATTGCATCGGCCATCGTGCAGCGCATGGGCATGGGGGTATCGCACAATTCCTGTTTCGAGGCGCTGGTCGCCGTGGCCCTGTGCGCGGGGCTTGCGGTGTCGTACCTGCAGGGGAAAGCGGGCGGGCCGCCTGGCCGCCTGCCCGCACGCACCGTCCTGGCCGGAATGGTGGGGCTGAACCTGCTGCCCGTGGTGGTCAGCCTGCCGGGCTACCTGCCCTACCTGTATCGCACGACTGCGGCCGACATCGCCCGGCATCAAGGGGCATGGAACGAAACGATTACCGCCGTGCACGATATTGATGGCAGCGTGGCGTGCGAGACACTGGCCCTGTGTTACTGGGCGCACAAGCCCGCGGTGATCGATTTTTTCAACTACTCCCAGCATGTTGCGGTCACGCATGACGCGACGGCGCTGGAGCGGGCCGTGAACCGGCGCGACATCGCGGCATTCGTGAGCAGTTCCCGCTTTGGCGCGCCGGGCGATGTGTGGGAGTTCTCGGATCTGTGGCGTATTGTCCGCACGCGTTATACCCATGTGCGCCTGCAGGGTGCGGCCTATATCGTAACGCCATGAAGGCGGCGCGCGGGCACGGGCCCGCGCGCCGCATGGCCCTTACGGGCGGCCGACCCCGCGCAGCCGGTGCAGGGTGACGATGGCCCCCGTCAGCACGATGGCCGCACAGGTCTGGTGCACCGTTCCCGCCCAGACCGGCACCACCAGCAGCAGTGTGGTGATGCCCAGCGCATACTGAACCAGCACCAGCCAGCCCAGCACCGCCAGCGCGCCATGCACGGACTTGCCCAGTTGTGGCGTGCGCAGCCCCAGCAGGATGGTCAGACCGATCACGACAGCAGTGGTGGTGGCCAGCAACCGGTGGTCGAACTGGATGGCGGGAATGTTCTGGAACCAGTTGAGCCAGAACGGATGCAGCCGGGCATAGCCCGCCGGGATCAGGTGCCCGTCCATGAGCGGAAAGGTATTGTAGGCAAAGCCCGCATGGGTGCCGGCGGTAAAGCCACCGGCAATGACCGTAATGCCCACCAGCAGGCAGATCGCCCAGACCATGCGGTGGATGCGCACCACTTCGGGCGTTGCGGGAATGAAGGCGGGCTGCGGTGTGCGCACCGACAGCGCAGTCCACAGGATGGCGATATACAGCGCAAAGGCGCAGCACAGGTGCAGCACCAGCCGCACCGGGGCCACGGCCGTGCTGTCCGGGTTGAAGCCCGATGCCACCATGAACCACCCGATCGCACCCTGCAGCCCCCCCAGCACGAAGAACAGCACCAGCCGCAGCGCAAGCCGCCGGTCCAGCGCCCCGGTAATGGAGAACCACACCAGCGGCACCAGCAGCACCATGCCCATCAGCCGCCCCCAGAAGCGGTGCGTCCATTCCGCCCAGAATATCTGCTGGAACCCTGCCAGGCCAAAGCCATCATGCAGGATCTTGTACTGCGGGATGGTCTTGTACAGCGCGAACTGCCGTTCCCACTCCGCATGGCTCAGCGGCGGGATCATGCCGGTAATCGGCCGCCAGTCCATTATGGACAGGCCCGACCCGGTCAGGCGGGTATAGCCGCCAAGGGCGATCATGCCGACAAGCATGAAGCAGATTGCAAACAGCCACGTCGAGATACGCTGCCGGTTGCGCAGCGCCTGCGCGGACGGGGGCGTGCGGCCCATCAGGGAGCCGGTTCGGGAATATGCGGACATAACCGGATTTAGACTGCCCTTGCAGTCCGCTGCAAGGCGGTGCTAGGCGCGGAAGGACATATATTGCCGAAGCACGGGATGCATGCATGACAGTACCGCACGTGGCACAGCCCGCACCGCCGCCACCGGACAGCCTGCGCGTACTGGCGCGGCCGGTTGCGCTGCTGGTGGTGTTTGTCGCCCTTGCGGCGGTGGCAGGCCGTGTGCCGTGGGTGCGGCAGATGCTTGTCATGGGGCCAGGGCTGCATTCCGGCCCCTACGGGGTCGTGCTGTTCGTGCTGGCGGCCAGCATGTTCTGTTCCTTCGGCCTGCCGCGGCAGGCAGTGTGCTTCGCCGCGGGCGCCGCCTACGGAATCGGGGCCGGCTGCGCGCTGGCCACCGTGGCCACCGTTACCGGATGCCTGTGCGGTTATGGCTGGGGGCGATGGGTGGGTGGCGTGCGCCTGCCTGCCCGGCTGGGGGGCATCCTGGCGCGGCTGGGCGGCTTCGTGCGCCGCGAGCCGTTTGCCGCCGTGCTGGCGTGGCGGCTCATGCCGGTGGGGTCGGCGCTGGTGCTCAACCTGGCCTGCGGCTTACTCGGGGTCAGGGTACTTCCCTTTACGCTTGCAACCGCGCTGGGTAGCCTGCCGCAGACCGTGGTGTTCGTGCTGGTGGGCGCGGGCATGCGGCTGGACGGGCCATGGCGTACCGCCATTGCCGCCGTGCTGTTCGGCCTGTCCGCGCTGGTGGGGCTGTGGCTCATGCGGCGGCTGCGTACGGATGGCATTGCCACCGACACGGGACGGTTATGGCAATAATGAATTGCTGGAATGTCCTAATTAGATGGTGAAAAAGTGGACCCTGCTGGTCTACTAGTCCGTACAGTCTTTTGATATTGGAGTGCCTCATGGGCTCATCCGCAACGGCGGGTCAAGCATCCGAAACATCCATGCAGGGCACCCCCGCCCGCCCGATGGGCTGGATTGCAATCCTGCTGGGGTTCCTGACCGCGGTCGGCCCTGTTTCCACCGATATCTACCTGCCGGCCTTCCCCGAACTGGAAGCCACGCTGCACGGTCGCGCCGGCTCGGCGCAGATGACGCTGGCCGTGTGGTTCGTGGGGCTGGCGATCGGGCAGATCACCATGGGGCCGCTGTCGGACCGCTTTGGCCGCCGCAGGCCCATGCTGCTGGGCACGATTGTCTATACGCTGGCCTCCGTCGGGTGTGCCATGGCGCGCGACATTCCCACCTTTTCGCTGTTCCGGCTGGTCGCATCGGTCGGGGCATCCGCCAGCCTGATCATTCCCAGCGCCTGCGTGCGCGACATGTCGCATGGCAATGAATCCGCGCGCCTCATGTCACGGCTGGTGCTGGTGATGGGGGTCGTGCCCATCCTGGCCCCCACGCTTGGGGGGATGGTGCTGTCCATTGCCTCGTGGCGGTCGATCTTCTGGGCATCGGCGGTGTACGGGCTGGTCTGTATCGTGCTGATCTGGCGCGTCCTGCCCGAGACGCTGCGGCCGGAGAATCGCAGTGAGTTCTCCCCCGTCACCCTGTTCAGCCGGTATGTCATGCTGGCACGCGACCGCGGGTTCATCACCCATGCCATGATCGCGGGTTTCTCGTGCTTCATGTCCTTTACCTACCTGTCGGCCGCCCCTTCGGTGTTCCGGGGCCAGTTCGGGCTGTCGGCCGCGCATTTCGGCATGCTGTTCGGCGTGTTCGCGGTGTGCATGATCGGGGCGTCGCAGCTCAATGGCGTGCTGGTGGGCCGGATCGATGCATCGCGCATCCTGGGTGTATCGGTCATGGTCGCGCTGCTTGGCACCATTGCCATGACCGCCATGGCCACGGTCATCACCTTTGCCATGCAGCATGGGGGGCACCCGCCATTATGGATGCTGGGCGTCCTGATCCTGACCATGATGGTGTCACTGGGTACCACGGGCATCATTGGCCCCAACGCCACGGTGGGGGCGCTGGCCGACCATCCGCGTTTTGCGGGCAGTGCTTCGGCGTTTGTCGGCACGCTGCAATATGTGCTGGGGGCCATCGCAGGGGCGTTCGTGGGCATGCTGCCCGCCAATTCACCCATTCCCATGGCCGGGGTCATGCTGATGGGGGCCGCCATCATGCTGCTTATGGTGCTGCTGCGCCCGGCTCGTCCGCCAGGCGGCGGCGCCGCTGCGGAGGAATAAAATCTTCCTGTCCCGTGTTCGTCCCCGCCTGCGCGCCAAAGCATGCCGGAGGGCGCTGCGCGGGGTTGTCGCCCCGCCGTGTGACGGCTACAGCGGGGGGCGTCCGTACGGGCGACATTTTCATGAACGGGGCACATCTGTCCCGGATCTGTATGACCACGCAACGGGGGCCGCGCACCGATCATGACGACTGCCAAGATCGACCTTAAACAATACATCCGCAACATTCCGGACTTTCCCAAGCCCGGTATCCTGTACTACGATATCTCGACCCTGATGCGGAATGCCGATGCGTGGCAGATCGCCATGGGCCGCCTGACCGCCGCCGTGGCGCCGTGGGCGCCGGACATCCTGGCCGCCATCGAATCGCGCGGGTTCCTGACGGCGGCACCACTTGCCAGCCGCCTGGGCTGCGGACTGGTCATGCTGCGCAAGCCCGGCAAGCTGCCCGGTGGCACCGTATCCTACAGCTACGACCTGGAATACGGTTCCGATTCGCTGCATATCCAGTCCGATGCGATCAAACCGGGCCAGCGCGTGGTGGTGATGGATGACCTGCTGGCCACGGGCGGCACGCTGTCGGCGTCGGTGCACCTGCTGCGCAAGGTGGGCGCGGATGTGGTTGGGGCCGCGACCCTGATCGAACTGACGGGCCTGGGTGGTCGCGGGCGGCTGGACATTCCGGTCAGGACCCTTCTTTCCTACGACGAATGACCGGCAGGCCGGGTGCGCGGGCATGTGGTACACGCGTGCCTGCATGCCGCCATCCGGCTGCCCGCCTGTTTGCCGTTGCCGGTATGATGTAGTGTGTATGGATCGTGCAAGGATTAGGGGAGGCCGGGTACGGGGATGAGAGGGCTGGAACTTTCCCTGATCCGTTTCCAGGACCAGATCCGGGGTTTCTTCAGGCGGCTGTGGCCGCCGGGTGCCACGCCACGGCAGGATCACCTGCGCTGGCTTTACGCGCCCGGGCTCTTCACCTTCGGTTACGCGCTACGCACCACCATCACCTCGCTCATCGCGCTGGGCATTGCCCTGTGGTGGGAACTGGGCAGCCCGCAATGGGCGGCGCTGACGGTATGGATGGTGGCCCAGGGCACGCGCGGCAAGAGTGTGGCCAAGGCGCGGTGGCACCTGTTTGGCATGGTCGTGGGCACCATCTGCGCGGTGCTGCTGGTGGCGGCCTTTCCACAGGCGCCGCTTATGTTCATCCTCATGCTGGCCGTGGGGATCGGGACATTCTGCTTTATCGGCACGCTGCTGCCCGGCCCCGCCACCATGACCAACTACCGTATCCATGGCATGCGGGCGAGCGGCTTTACCTACGCCATCATCTCGCTGGACGGGATTGCCGATCCGCAGCACATCTTCATGACCGCCATGTCGCGCGCGACCTATATCGTGCTGGGCATCGTGCTGGAGAGTACCGTTTCCTCGCTGTTCCAGTTCAAGCTGGAAACACGCGCGCAGGAACGCCTGGCCGCCAATTTCATGACCGCCATCAATGGGGCGGGCCAGACGCTGGCCGCCGTGCTGGCAGGTGATTCACAGGTTCTCAAGAAGGCGCGGGGCGTCTTTTCCAACATCACCACGCTGAGTGACCAGATCGAATTCGCGGAAGTGGAAATGGGCGCCCACCATGGGCATGAGGGCGACCATGCCCGCGCGGCACTTGCGCGCGTGGCCATGCTGCTTTCACGCGGGCTGGACCTGGCGGCGCTGATGCAGGGGGCCAACATGGTTCCGGACGCGGCCTTCAACGCGACATCGGCGCAGGTGCAGGCTTTTCTGAAGGATATGGCATCCCGGCTCGAAGCCAGTGACGACATTGCCCCCGTGCTGGCCCAGCTGGCCGAACTGCAGGCCGCATGCAGGCAGAGTGTTGCCGACTCGCTGGATGAGGAAATGGGCAGCCCCGGCAGCCCGCATGTCGACCCGCAGCTGGTCAGCCTGCTGTCACAGCAGCGCATGCTCAATACCGCGCTGGGGCAGATGCTGGAGGAACTGGAACAGGCACTGATCCAGTTTGACGCCAGCCGCAATCCCCTGCTGCACGACCATTTCCATTACCGGATCAAGACATTCCGGGACTGGCAGCAGGCCTTTACCAACAGCCTGCGGGCATCGGTCACCATTTTCGGGTCCGGTGTCATATGGGTGACCACGTCATGGTCGGCGGGGCTGACATTCATGATGTTCGTCTCCATCGTGTGCAGCCTGTTCTCCACGCTTGAAAAACCGGCGCTGGCCACGCGGGCCTTTCTGGGTGGGGCCATCATTGCCTCGATCGTGGCCGGGGTGCTGGTCCTGTGGCGGCTGGCCGAGCCGACCACATACGAGATCATGGCCGTGTGCCTGTTCCTGCCCATGCTGGCGGGGGGGCTGGCCTTTGCCTATCCGGCGCTGATACTGGGGGCGGTTTCGTACAATCTGTTCCTGCCGATCCTGCTTGGGCCGGGCAATCAGTCCCGGCTGGATGAGGTGGCGTTCTTCAACACCGCCATGCCGCTGGTGGTGGGGCTGTGGTATGCGATGTGGGCGTTCCGGCTGGTGCTGCCATTCGATACGAACGATATGCGCTGGCAGATGCGTACCGGCATCCTGCATGGGCTGCGCTATGTCGCGCGCGCACGCACGCTGCCCACCACGCTGTATGTGGTCGAGCATAACGTGGACCGTTTTGTCCGCCTGCTGACCAATGCGGAAAACACGCCCGACCTGATTATCGACGCCTATCTGCAGGGCATCCTGTCTGCCATGACAATCGGGCTGAACGTTATCCGCCTGCGCGCCATCCTGGAGCGGCACATGTTTCCAACCGAGGCCCAGCGCGTGGTGGGAGAGATGATGAATCGCATGGCGCAGTTCAGTGGCCGCTATGGCGGGCATTATGGCCGCACCGCGCGCGCGGCCAAATTCGCCATCGCCCATCTGCAGCAGATCGCGGGGCAGGAGGAGAATCTGGGTGTCAGGCTGGAAATCGACAATGCACTGGCCTGCCTGTACGTGATTTCCTTTGAACTGGATCACAACCAGAAATTCTTTGATGCCTCCAGTCCCTATCTCGACCCGGTCATGGCCTGAGCCCGGGCGGGCGGGGCGGACGTGTCATGCCGTCATCGGCCTGCCGTAACAAAGCCGGCAGGCTTATCTGCTGGATGGCGGGTCTTTTTGATGACGGGAATGCTGGCAGGGCCGTGCCCGGCGGACTTTTTCTGTCCTGTGCCGTGCCTGCAGACTGGCTATCCCGCGCCGGAACAGGCAGGCAGGGCTGACGCATGGGTGTTGATCCGGAGGGAATGGTCATGATCCACGGCATTCGCCGGGGCCAGCGACTGCATTGCCATGATGGATGCCGAGATGGACCAGATATGGCGCACCATAACGGATGGCACGGTGATCATCATCAAGCCGTGACAGGTGTGCATCCCCGTTGGGGGAGGAAACTTAAAAAAAGGGCGGCACCGGAATGGTGCCGCCTTTTTTCATGGTTCCTGTTTTCAGGTGTGGCCGGGTTCAGTTCTTTTCCTGCTGCCGGGCCACGAAGTTTTCCAGCCAGTGAATGGTGTAGTCACCCTTGCGGAACTGGGGATCATCCAGAATTTTGCGGTGCAGCGGGATGACCGTCTTGACCCCTTCGATCACGAACTCGTCCAGCGCACGGCGCATGCGCTCGATGGCCTCGATCCGGGTGGGCGCGCGTACGATCAGCTTGGCGATCATGCTGTCGTAATACGGCGGCACACGGTAGCCGGCATACAGTGCGCTATCGATTCGCACCCCCAGCCCGCCGGGCGGGTGGTAGACGGTAATCGTGCCCGGCGTGGGCATGAATGTCTGCGGGTCCTCGGCGTTGATGCGGCATTCGATCGCATGGCCGGAGAAGTGGATGTCCGACTGGCTGTAGCCCATCGGCTCGCCTGCGGCGATGCGGATCTGCTCGCGCACCAGATCCACGTCGCACACCATTTCCGTCACCGGATGTTCCACCTGCAGGCGGGTATTCATCTCGATGAAGCAGAACTGCCCGTCCTGGTACAGGAATTCCAGCGTGCCGGCGTTGCGGTAGCCCAGCTTGGTCAGCGCGGATGTTGCGATCTGGCCAATCTCGTCACGCTGCTGCGCGGTCAGGGCGGGGGAACCCGCTTCCTCCAGCAGCTTCTGGTGGCGGCGCTGCAGCGAGCAGTCGCGCTCGCCAAAATGCACCACGTTGCCATGGGTGTCGGCCATGATCTGCAGTTCGATATGGCGCGGCTTGTCGAGATATTTCTCGAGATAGACCTCATCATTGCCAAAGGCGGCGCGGGCCTCGGTGCGGGCGACGCTCCATGCCTCTTCCAGGTCGGCCTCGGTGGGGGCGACCTTCATGCCGCGCCCGCCACCACCAGCCGCCGCCTTGATCAGCACGGGATAGCCGACCTTCGCCGCCACCTCGCGCGCCTGCTCAAGGCTCTCCAGCGCCCCGTCCGATCCGGGAACCAGCGGCACGCCCAGCGCCATCATGGTGGTCTTGGCGGTAATCTTGTCGCCCATCATGCGGATATGTTCCGCCGTCGGCCCGATGAAGGTGATGCCGTGGGCTTCCACCGTTTCGGCAAAATCGGCATTTTCCGACAGGAAGCCGTAGCCGGGATGGATGGCGTCCGCCCCGGTGATGGTGGCGGCCGACAGGATGGCCGCGACATTGAGGTACGAGTCGCGGCTGGCTGGCGGCCCGATACAGACCGCTTCATCCGCCAGGCGGACATACATGGCATCCGTATCCGCCGTGGAATGCACGGCAACGGTGGGAATGCCCAGTTCACGGCAGGCCCGCAGGATACGCAGGGCGATCTCGCCACGATTGGCGATGAGGATCTTGGAAAACATTACTCTATGATGACCAGCGCTTCGCCGAATTCGACCGGTTCACCCGATTCGATCAGCACCTTGCTCAGCGTGCCCGCGCGGGGTGCCTTGATCTGGTTGAAGGTCTTCATCGCCTCGATCAGCAGCAGGGTCTGGCCCGCGGTGACCTGCTGGCCTTCGGTCACGAAAGGGGGAGAGGACGGGTCGGGCGCCAGATAGGCCACGCCCACCATGGGGCTGGTCACGGCACCGGGGTGCTTGGACAGGTCGCCAACGGGGGCCGCCGCAGGGGCTGCAGGCGCTGCCGCGGGGGCCGCCACGGGTGCCGGGGCCGGCACGGCATGGGCCACGGGTGCCGCCGCGCGGACGACACGGATGCGGTTGTCCTTTTCCGCGATCTCGATTTCGGTCAGGCCGGTATCGGTCAGAATCTCAGCCAATGCCCGAATGGCATCCGCATCCACGAGCAGTCGGCTCATTGATCGTCCTCGTCCAGAATCATGTCTGTCATGGCCTGAAGCGCCAGTGCATATCCCCGTACGCCCAGCCCGCATATGACGCCAATGGCGGCGCGGGAGACATAGGAGTGATGACGGAAGGCTTCACGGCGGTGAATGTTGGAGATGTGCACCTCGATCACGGGCAGATCAACGGCAAGAAGCGCATCGAGGATCGCAACCGAGGTATGGGAATAGGCCGCCGGGTTGATGATGATGCCGCGTGCGCGGCCCCGGCATTCCTGTATCCATGAAACGAGTTCCCCCTCACCATTCGTCTGGCGGAAGTCGATGGCCACGTCCAGCCGTTCGGCGGCCTGGACACAGACCTGTTCCACGTCATCAAGCGTGGCACGACCATATATCTCGGGCTGCCGGAGTCCGAGCATGTTGAGGTTGGGGCCGTTCAGCACGGCAATAAGGGGGCGCTCCATGATGCACGCGCCTAGCACGCTCGCCGCCGTGTTCCAAGTCTGTTGATGCGCGCCGTGGCCCGCATGTACGTTCTTTGCGCCATCCGTGGCCGCCCTGCATGCAGGCGGAACCGGGGCGTGCGTCCATAATGATAGGATATTGGACCATGTCGTGCTATGCCGGGGCATGACAGGGCATTCGGGACATCAGGCCAGTGGCGCGGAAACCGGCCAGGCCATGACGGTACGGCGGGCATGGTCGGTTGTCATGGCCTGCCTGATGCTGACGGCGTCGGGGGCCGTGAATGTGGCCTGTGCCGTGGCGCGGCACGGTGCGGTCATGGGGCGGCACGGCGGGCGCGGCGTGATGCGGCGGCCGCCCGTCATGTCACGCGTGCCCCCGCACTGGAGCCAGCACGGGCTGGCAAGCTGGTATGGCACCGGCCGGCAACTGGGTCATGCCACGGCATCGGGTGAGATGTTCGACCCCGACGCCCTGACGGCGGCCCACACCCAGTTGCCGCTCGGCACGCGGCTGCTTGTCCATTCACGACGGACCGGGCGGTCGGTCGTGGTGCGTGTCAATGACAGGGGGCCGTTCCGTGGCCACCGCATCCTTGATCTCTCGCCCGAGGCGGCGCGCCAGCTTGGCATTCTGGGCGTGGGCACGGCCCCGGTCGACATAGAACCCGCCGACATGGCTGCGGATGAGGAGGTGGCCAGCGCGCCGCGCTGATCCACGCCCGCACCTACAGTTTCTGGTGCTTGGTCCAGCCTTCCATGTTGCTGTCGGGTGAGCAGCGCAGCTGCATCTCGATTTCCAGCCCGGCATTCAGTTCCGCGCCCAGCAGCACGACATAGGCCGAGACATAGAACCACATCATGATGGCGATGAACGCCCCCAGCGGCCCGTATGTGGCGCTGTAGCCCGCAATGTGGCTGACATAATAGGAAAACCCGGTGGACGAGAGCAGCCACAGCATCGTGGCCCCGACCGAGCCGGGCAGGATGCAGCGCCAGTAGGTATGGGGCCGGTTCGGCCCGAAACGGTACAGCGCCGAACACAGCGACAGCACGAACAGCAGCATGAGCATGGGCCCCCCCATGCGGATCAGCAGTTCCACCGAGCCCGGCGGCGGCGCAAGCGAGAGGTGCTGCGGCAGGTAGTCGATCAGGAACGGCAGCCCCACCATGAGCGCAAGCGTAAGGATTCCCCCGCAGATCGAGCAGAAGGTCAGCGCCATGCCCATGGCCTGGAAGCGCAGGAAGCTGCGTGTCTCGGGGGTATTGTAGGCCACGTTCATCGCCATGATCAGCGAACGCGTGGCCGCCGAGGCCGACCATGTGGCGATCGTGGTCGACACGATCAGGTTGAACGTGAGGGAGGAATGCGATTCGGCCACCAGCAGGTGGATCCGGTCGCCGATCACATCATAGGCGGAGGGCGGCAGCAGGTTGCGCAGCACGACAAGCTGCGGCTCCACCGTCTGCAGGTCGAACAGAAGCCCGTAGAGCGAGATGAGCGTACTCATGGCCGGAAACAGCGAGAGGGTGGCATAGAACGCGCACCCCGCCGCAGCCAGCGTGATCTGGTCGGATACGATGTTGTGGGCAACCTGCCGCAGCACCTTCTTGACCTGGGTCCAGGAAAACTGGGGCAGGTGGGGGGGTGGTGA
Source organism: Komagataeibacter sp. FNDCF1 (assembly GCF_021295335.1). NCBI lineage: Bacteria > Pseudomonadati > Pseudomonadota > Alphaproteobacteria > Acetobacterales > Acetobacteraceae > Komagataeibacter > Komagataeibacter sp. FNDCF1. Next base: position 2,675,934 of record NZ_JAIWOT010000001.1, read on the forward strand.
CGTGGTTTCCGTCATATCGATTTCAGTGGATGTGGAACCAATCAAGGGGGGCTTCTTGTCCTGCTGTGAAGTCTGGGGCGCCGGCCGGAAATCAGGGCCGGCCCCTGTGTGTATTGTGCCACGATGATGTGAGCCTAGGCTAAAAACTGCGTAACGGGATGATTTTTCTATTGCATGGCGCGCGTATTGTCCTCATATGCGCTTCCTACGCAACAACGCACGTGCCACTGGCCCTCTGAGGTTACGCAACGACGTCAAGCGTTCTGGCAATCGGGCCGCCACGCAGGTGGGGGTCCTTATTGGTCGCTGGTCCGTTAGACCGTTTCGCAACATCTGTCCGTTTGTGCAATTCCAGAATTGTATTCATTCGGGCGGCAGAACAGAAGGGATTTGGGTGCGATGACTCCCAAAATCGCTCGTTATCTGGCTGAGCAGTCCCCTGCAACGCCTTGCCTTGTCGTTGACGTTGACCGGGTGGAGGAACGCTATCGCGCCCTGCGTGAAGCGCTGCCGCTGGCCCGGATATATTATGCGGTCAAGGCAAATCCCGCCAATCCGATTCTCAGCCGTCTCGTCAGCCTTGGCTCGGCATTCGATGCCGCGTCGTGGGAAGAGATTTCCATGTGCCTCGAAGCGGGGGCCCGCCCGGCGGACATCTCGTTCGGCAACACGGTAAAGAAGGCGTCCAACATCGCCCGCGCCCACAAGGCGGGCGTGGACATGTTTGCCTTCGACTGCGCCGAGGAACTGGACAAGCTGGCCCGCCACGCGCCGGGATCGCGCGTCTACTGCCGCCTGATCGTGGAAAACGAAGGGGCGGACTGGCCGCTGTCACGCAAGTTTGGCACCACGCTGGACAATGCGCGTGATCTCATGCTGCGCGCCCGTGACCTGGGGCTGGACCCGTATGGCCTGTCCTTCCACGTTGGCAGCCAGCAGACGGAAACCGGGGCGTATGAAGCCGCGATCTCGCGTGTCGGCATGCTGTTCACCGACCTTAAGGCGGCGGGGCTTGACCTGCGCATGGTCAATCTGGGTGGCGGATTCCCCATCCGCTACCGTGATGACGTACCGGGCATCGACCGCTTCGCGGTGGCGATCAGCCACGCCATGACCGAGCATTTCGGCAATGACCTGCCGGAAATGATCATCGAGCCGGGCCGCTTCATGGTGGGGGACGCGGGTGTGGTCTCGTCGGAAGTGGTGCTGGTCAGCCGTCGTGGCATGGAAGATGGCGTGCGTTGGGTCTATCTCGACATCGGGCGTTTCGGTGGCCTGGCCGAGACCGAGGGCGAGGCCATCCGCTACGGCATCCGCACCCCGCATGATGGCATGGCAACCGGCCCGGTCGCCATTGCCGGCCCCACCTGCGATGGCGCGGACATCATGTATGAAAAAACCCCTTATGCCCTGCCGCTGGGGCTGGAGTCGGGGGACCGGATCGAACTGCTGTCCACCGGTGCGTATGTCTCGACCTACTGCTCCACCGGGTTCAATGGGCTCAAGCCGATCATGGAACACTATATCTGAACCCTGTTCCCGAAATGCCCTGCTGAAATGTAGGGATGTTTCTGGTGAAGCTTTTTTCAGAAAGCTTCACGGAACGCCGCCTTTTTTCAAAAAGGCGGCGTCCAAGAACTTGTAATTTTTATCAATGAGTTATTTCAAAACACGCTTTCAGGAAGAATGCGATTTCAGGGCGGTGGGACGAAAGTCTTGCCGCCCTGCGTCCATCAGGGGGATACAGGCGGCAGTCCAGTCCAATACCGGAGGTATCCCGCCCGTGTCCGTTCCCACAATGCTGCGCCGGATTGGCGTATCCGCCGTCCTGATGGGCGTCCTTGCCGCGCGGGCATACGCCACGCCGGTTCTGGTCCATGCGGAACCGGCGGCGGGCCAGCAGGTGCCTGCGGGCAATGTGGCGGTAAAACTGTCGTTCGACAGCGTGATCGACCCTTTCCGTGCCCGCCTGCTGCTGCTTGGCCCAAGCGGGGTACCGCAGCTGCTGCCCGCATCGCCTGCGGATGACGAACAGCATGGCCTGGCCACGACCGTGACCCTGACGCCAGGGCATTACGTGCTGCACTGGCGCATGCGTGGCCAGAGTGGCAGCCCGGTGCAGGGCACGCTGCCATTCGATGTCGGCACCGCTGCGGCCGCGGCAGCCCCGATAACCGCCCCCGCGACGGTTACGGCCGCCGCCCCGGTATCGGGGAAATAGCGCGGGTCATTCCACCGCGCCCCGCAGGCCCGCGCCCGCCGCCATCGGGCATAGCGGAATCGCCGCCGCAAGGAACGCCCCCAGCAGTTCAAGGTCGGGCCCCCATGAAAGGCCGGTCTGTGCCGCATCCAGCGCGGCCGCGCCAAAGATCAGCGCGGGCGTGGTCAGCGGCAGCACCAGCAGGGGGAGCAGCACGCCCCCGCGCCGCGCACCCAGCACCACGGATGCCGCCATCCCGCCAATAAGCGACAGGATGAGCGTGCCAAGCAGCAGCCCTGTCAGCAGCACCAGCATGCTGGTGGTGGGCATGCCCAGCATGATGGCCAGCGGACCCGCCGCCAGCAGCAGCGGCAGGCCGGTGGTCAGCCAGTGCGCGATCATCTTCGCCAGCGCGATCAGCGATGGCGGCAGCCCGGTCATGAGCAGTTGGTCAAGCGAGCCGTCCTCCAGTTCCGAGCCGAACAGCCGGTCCAGTGGCAGGAGTGCGGCCAGCAGCGCGCAGACCCACACAATCCCCGGCGCCATGCGCCGCAGCAGTTCGGGCGAGGGACCAAGGGCCAGCGGGAACAGCGCGCCGGCCAGGATAAAGAACAGCACGGCCCCCAGCGTATCCGCGCCATGGCGCAGGGCCAGGCGCAGGTCACGTTCCAGAATGGCCATGATGAGGGAGGGAATCCGGAATGTCACAGCAGGTCGTCCTCGGGGAAATCCTCGATCGGTTGAGAGATGTCGGATTCGTTCAGGCCCGGCAGCGCCAGCGTGCGGGCGTTGGGGAGTGGCAGCGGAACGTGGGTGGTTGCGATCACGATTCCGCCAGCCTGCCGGTGGGCGGCAAACAGGCTGCCCAGCAGGTCCATGGTGCTGATATCCAGCCCCAGGCTCGGCTCATCCAGCAGCCACAGCGGGGCCTGCGCCAGCAGTACGCGCGCCAGTGCCGCCCGCCGCTTCTGCCCCGCCGAGAGCATGCGCGCAGGCAGGTCGGCCAGCCCAAGAATATTGAGTGATTTCATACACAAGTCAGGATTTCCGCCACTTGCGCGCATGGCCAGGGTCAGGTTCTCGCGCAGGGTCAGCCCCAGCTTGAGCGCATCCTGATGGCCCAGATAGGCAACCCGTTCGGCATGCTGGCTGCGGTCGGCCAGCGCATCCACGCCAGACCACAGCACATGGCCGCCTTCCGGTTTGCGCAATCCGGCCAGCACACGCAGCAGGGTGGACTTTCCGGCACCGTTCGGCCCGGTCAGCAGCAGGGCGTCACCTGCCTCAAGCGTAAAGCCGACACGATCCAGAACCAGCCGTTCACCGCGGAAAACCGATATATTTTCCACTTCCAGCAATGGGCGGCCGGGGGGGGTAAAGGCAGGAATGACGGAAATCCTCCGATCAGTGGATGACAGGGCGGCCCATGCGAAAAAAATGCCTGCTCCCGGTTTCTTGTTACCGAGGCCAGCTTGTGTCGCAACCGCGTCCGGGTATGTTCTACCCCCGTTGGGAGATCAAGCAGGTTGTCCCCGACAAGGTCGCAAACCCCGCACCATGGAAATGGGCCGGGGGAAAGCGGTCATACGGGATGATCCGTTGCTGATGCCTCGGAGGAAACAAAGCCAATGAAGACGGTTGGGCACGACTCAATGAAAACGGGCCGCACACTCGATGTGGACGGCAAGACCTACCATTATTTCTCGATCCCGGAAGCTGAAAAGACGATCGGCTCCGTCACCCACCTGCCGGTCAGCCTGAAAGTGCTGCTGGAGAACGTGCTGCGGTTCGAGGACGGGCATTCCTACTCGGTCGAGGACGCGAAGGCGATTGCCGAATGGCTGAAGGAAGGGCGCAGCACGAAGGAAGTTCCCTTCAAGCCCGCGCGCATCCTGATGCAGGACTTTACCGGCGTTCCCGCCGTGGTCGATCTGGCCGCGATGCGCGACGGTATCCTCAAGCTCAAGGGTGACCCGCAGAAGGTGAACCCGCTGGTTCCCGTCAACCTGGTGATCGATCACTCGGTCATGGTGGACGTGGCTGGCACGCCCGATGCGCTGCAGGACAACGTGACCATCGAGTTCGAGCGCAATGGCGAACGCTACGCCTTCCTGCGCTGGGGCCAGGAAGCGTTCGAGAACTTCTCCGTCGTGCCGCCCGGCACGGGGATCTGCCATCAGGTGAACCTGGAATACATCGCGCAGGCAGTCTGGACGGCAAACGTGGGTGGCAGGGACTACGCCTACCCCGATACACTGTTCGGCACCGACAGCCACACCACCATGGTCAATGGCATGGGCGTGCTGGGCTGGGGTGTTGGCGGGATCGAGGCGGAAGCCGCGATGCTGGGCCAGCCCATCGCCATGCTGATCCCTGATGTGATCGGCTTCAAGATGACGGGCAAGCTGCCCGAGGGTGCTACGGCAACCGATCTGGTGCTGACCGTGACCCAGATGCTGCGCAAGAAGGGCGTTGTCGGCAAGTTTGTCGAGTTCTTCGGTCCCGCCCTTGACCACCTGCCGGTGGCCGACCGCGCGACCATTGCCAACATGGCGCCGGAATATGGCGCGACCTGCGGCTTCTTCCCCGTTGACGACCTGACGCTGGATTACCTGCGCCAGACCGGCCGTGAAGAACACCGTATCAAGCTGACGGCTGAATACCTGAAGGCCCAGGGCATGTTCCGCCATGCCGACTCGGCCCATCCGAAGTTCACCGATACGCTGGAACTCGACCTGTCCTCCATCGTGCCGTCCATCGCAGGCCCCAAGCGCCCGCAGGACCGCGTCGTGCTGAAGGGTGCCGACAAGGCGTTCGAGACCGAGCTGACCGGCAGCCTGGGTGTGCCCGCGGCCGACAAGGACAAGAAGGCCAAGGTGGCTGGCACCAATTACGAGATCGGCCACGGCGACGTGGTGATCGCGGCCATCACCTCGTGCACCAACACCTCCAACCCCGCCGTGCTGATCGCGGCAGGTCTGGTGGCGAAGAAGGCACGCGCGCTGGGCCTGAAGCCCAAGCCGTGGGTCAAGACATCGCTCGCACCGGGTTCCCAGGTGGTGACGGACTACCTCAACCGCGCCGGCCTGCAGGATGAGCTGGATGCGATGGGCTTCAACACGGTCGGTTATGGCTGCACGACCTGCATCGGTAACTCCGGCCCGCTGGAAGATCACATCGTCGATGCGATCGAAGGCAACAAGCTGGTCGCGGTTTCGGTGCTTTCGGGCAACCGTAACTTCGAAGGCCGTATCTCGCCCAACGTGCGCGCCAACTACCTGGCCAGCCCGCCGCTGGTGGTCGCTTACTCCCTGCTTGGCACGATGCGTGAGGACATCACCACCACGCCGCTGGGAACATCCAAGGACGGCAAGCCCGTCTACCTGAAGGATATCTGGCCGACCAACCACGAAATCGCCGCCCTGATGGGCTCCGCCATCACGCGTGAGGAGTTCATCAACCGCTACAAGCACGTAAGCCAGGGCACGAAGGAATGGCAGGCGCTGAAGGTCGCCACCGGTTCCGAGACCTACAAGTGGGATGCGTCCTCCACCTACGTGCAGGACCCGCCGTACTTCCAGGACATCACGCCCGAGCCCAAGTCGCGTGGCGACATCATCGGTGCGCGCCTGCTCGCGCTGCTGGGTGACAACATCACCACCGACCACATCTCGCCTGCCGGTGCGATCAAGGAAAGCTCGCCCGCCGGCAAGTATCTTGAAGAGCATGGCGTCGCGAAGAAGGACTTCAACTCCTACGGTTCGCGCCGTGGCAATGACCGCGTGATGGTGCGCGGCACATTCGCCAACATCCGCATCAAGAACGAGATGCTGCCCGGCACCGAAGGGGGCGTGTCCAAGCACTTCCCGGACGGCAAGGAAGGCTCCATCTACGATGTCGCGATGGAATACAAGAAGGAGGGCGTGCCCCTGGTCGTGATCGGCGGCAAGGAATACGGCATGGGCTCCTCGCGCGACTGGGCAGCCAAGGGCACCCTGCTGCTGGGCGTGCGTGCGGTCGTGGCGGAAAGCTTCGAGCGTATCCACCGTTCCAACCTGGTGGGCATGGGCGTGCTGCCGCTCCTGTTCGAGGAAGGCACGACGCGCAAGACGCTGGGCCTGAAGGGTGACGAAACCTTCGAGATCCGCGGCCTGGACAAGATCACGCCGCGCATGACGATGACGATGACCATCACCCGCGCCGATGGCTCCAAGCAGGACGTGCCCCTGCTGTGCCGTGTCGATACGCTGGACGAGGTGGAGTATTTCCGCAATGGCGGCATTCTCCAGACCGTGCTGCGTGGCATGACCAAGGCAGCCTGAGCATAGGGATCATTCCGGCCCCGGCCGGAATGGACTGATCAGACGGCGGCCCGTGTGAAGCGGGTCGCCGTTTTTTTATGGGCAGGGCATATATGCGTATTCAGCATAGGTTCCAGCGGTTACCGTTGCGTTTCACACATATCCGTGGTGTTTTTTCTCTGTATTGTGCATAAATAAGATGCCGTCTACAGCTATGGTTGTGTAATAACACATTTGGATGTGATGGAGCCCCATGGATCTGCTTTCTGCCCTGCACAGCTTTGTCCGTGTGGCTGCCACGGGCTCGTTCTCCGCAGTCTCGCGTGAGACGGGAGCGAGCCAGCCAACCATCTCGCGTCATATTGCCCTGCTGGAAGCCCATTACGGCGCAACACTGTTCGCCCGTACCACGCGCAGCCTCATGATGACGGAAGACGGGCGCAGCCTGCTGCCCCATGCCTATGAAGTGCTGGAAATCCTGGAAACGGCGGAAACGGCGCTGGGCCGTCGGCGGGCTTCGGTTTCCGGGCTGGTGCGGCTGGGTGTAACCACGGCGTTCGGCCTTTATCTGACCAGTCGGCTGAACTGCCTGCTGGAAGAACATCCCGACCTGTCGGTCGAACTGGTCATGCGCGACGGTTTTGGCGACCTGGTAGAAGAAGGGCTGGATCTGGCCGTAAGGATCGGTTCGATTGCCGAAGGCTCACTGATCGCACGCCGGCTCGGGTCGGTGCATCGCTGTGTCATTGCCTCGACCGACTACCTTGCGCGTCGTGGTACGCCCGAACATCCGCGTGACCTGCTCAACCACCCATGCATCGCCTACAGCTATGGTGGCTCACGCCATGACTGGCAGTTTACCCGCAGGGGTGAAGGCGAGACGGCGGTGGCGGCCAGCGGTCCCTTTCGCGCCAATAGCAGTGAGGCGGTGCTGCAGGCGGTCCGGGCGGGACTCGGTATTGGCATGCTTCCCACCTTCCAGGTAGAGGAAGACATCGCGGCCGGGAAGCTGAAGCATCTGCTGCCGGAATGGACGATTCCGGAACTGCCTTTTTATGCCGTGCATACTGGCCCGCGCACCCTGCCGCTGCGCACGCGCACGGTGCTTGATTTCCTGATCGAGATTTCGAACGTACTGCGCCAGGGCTGACAGAATCGATAAAAACCATTTTGAGACAGGAAACTGGCGGGAAAACAAGAATTTCCAAAAGTCGCCTTTTTTCAAAAAGGCAATGTTTCCTGAATCTTTTTGAAAAAAGCTTTACCGCAAACGACGTCTTCAATGACCTGCGGATGGGTGCTGCTGGCGCAGCCCGTTCAGTCCAGCGGGCTGCCCTGCCCCGGAGCGGTCGCCGCCGGGTCGCGTGAAAGACGGGCACGCTGTTCCTCGCTGGAGGCCAGCATGTCACTGTTGAACCCGTCATGCAGGACCTGCGCCCAGCCAGCCATCCATACATTGGTGCGCTTGACGAAGTCAGCCGCCGCCGGTTGCTGGCCCAGCGTATCCTTGTTCCAGAACTCGGGCGTACGCAGCATCTTGGTGCTGTCGGTATTGACCGGGTTGAGGAAGATGGTCACCGTCTCGACATTGACGTTATGGTCACCGGCCGGCGTGCTGTAGCTCCAGCCCGATTTCAAAAAGACCGGCGGCAGGATGAATCCTTCCTCCTTCAGCCGGGTGGCAATGATCGCCGTGCGGTTGATGGAAGCAGGATAGACCGCGGCCGTGAACCAGCATTCCATCGCGGGCGGATGGGCGGACAGCACGCGCGACATGAAGTTGCGGTCATCATGACAGCTGGAGTCGATGGATGCGGTGGCTGTTTCCGGCACGGGCTGCGTGCTGCCTTCCGCACCGATCAGGCCGGTCACGACATGGCCCTCCACCCGTACCAGCACATTTTCCAGCACCTCGCCATGCGGGCCGTTGATGACATTCATGACCGGATGCCACACACCCGCCGGTAGCGGCAGGATCCGGCCGGCAAAGGGAATCGCCTTTGTCAGCCGGTCGGTAATGGGCATCATGGTGACCACGCCATCACTGCCATTGTTTTCACTGCCGGCATCGCCTTCCGCCGGGGCGTCGTGCATGCCCAGCCGGTTGTGGATGGAGGCGGAAACTGCAGCCAGTTTAGGCAGAAGCCGCGTCAGGTAAGCTGGCGGAAAGATGACCGTCAGCACCCCGAACGGCACGATGAGGTACAGGCAGAGCCGCCACAGGGGCGCGCGTTGCCACAAGCGTGAAAAAGCGGACATTCAGCCGTTCAAGCCGCGCACGGCCATGCCTTTCCGGACAGGAAGGTGCGGGGAAAGACAGCCGGGCGCGCGACCATGTCGGGACGGGGTGCGGGTCATGGCGGGCATGGGTCAGGAACTGATCCGCGCGCGCTGGGCGTCTTTGTCCTGGTCCGCGATTTCGGCCACGATCCCGTCCTCGTTCGAGACGACGCGCACCAGCTTGGCACCCTGCTGGCGGGCGGTGATGAGGGAATCGCTGATCATGTCCTCGATGGAGCGGGCCAGGTCGCGTGCACTGGCGGCCGGGCCCATGCGGTCCTGGCGGCGCATGACCTCGAACAGCAGGGCGGGGTCGATGCCGCCGGTTTCCACCTTCAGGCCATAGCTGTCGATCATCGCCTCGATCTCGAGCGCCGAGACACGGGCGATGTCCAGCCCCTCCAGCGGCCGGAAGACGAAAATGCGGTCCAGCCGGTTCAGCACTTCCGGTGCAAAGCCCGCCTGGCGCAGCGCCTCGACCGACTCGGCGCGCATCTTGTCGGGCTCATCCGCCAGCCGGTCCGCGATTTCGGACAGCGCATCGGTGGCGATGTTCGATGTCAGGATGAAGATGCAGCGCACGGTGGAGATCTGCTGCCCCGTCGAGGCCTCGGTCACGTGGCCATCGTTCCATGCGGTCAGGAATTTCTTGAAGACATCGGGGTGCGCCTTCTCGATCTCGTCCAGCAGCACGACCGCGTCAGGCTTTTCCTTCAGGCCGCCGGTCAGCTTGCCGTAGGTATCCGATCCCACATACCCCTTGGGCGAGCCGAACAGCTGGGTCGCGGCATGGGGGGAACTCATCTGCGTCATGTCGAAGTTGAGCAGCGGGCGGTCAAGCTGGCGGGCCAGCTGCTTGGCCAGATAGGTCTTGCCCGTGCCCGGCGGCCCGGCAAGGAGGAAGATCCCGACCGGCTTGCCGCGCACCTGCAGCGCCAGGCGGCGGCGCAGCTGGGTCGCCACGTCCTCGCATACCTGGTCCTGTCCGATCACGCGCGCGCGCAGGCTTGCGGCCAGTTCCTCCGCGTCGATCACGGTTTCTTTCTGTTCGCGCGCCAGCATTTCCTCCAGCGCGCTGCGATTGGTCAGCCTGGCGAGTACGTCCATTATCCATCCCCGTCTGCGTCGGATCCCCTTGCGGGCCAGTTTTTCGGCCCGGTTCTCAAACCACAGCCCGGCCACCGCCAGCAGGGCGCTGGCCGCTGCCACGACCGGATAGGCCGGGGCACACCATTCCATGAAATGCCGCAGGCTGGCGAGCGAAAGATGCAACGCCATGGCTGCCTGAAAGCTGCCCAGCACCAGGAAAATGACCATGATGAAGGGGACCAGCCGTTCCATCAGTCCCGGATAGAGCGGTTTCATTGCACGACCACCCCGATTACGATTTCGGTACCCCGGGTCAGCACCGGCAGGGGCGTCGGCCCCGGCACGAACACGGCACCCGCATGGATGCCGGTCGGACCCGGGTCGCCAGCTGCGGCGATGGTCACGTTCCCGGCAATGCGGATGGGCAGGATCACGCTTTTGGGCTGCGCGCCCAGGTGTACGGTCTGCACCAGCCCGAGCGACTGCACGTTAACAACCGCGTTGCCGCCCGTTATGTCATACATCGGCATGTCCGCCAGCACGATTTCCCGCCGTTTCAGCGCAGCCAGGATCTCGGCCTGCTGCTGGATGGAATAGGAAGTCTGGCGCAGCATGTCCACCGCGCGCTCGGGGGAGATCATGGGCATCTCGCCCATCATGTCCGGCTGGTTCTGCACCGGGGCGTTGAGCGTGAGGTGATTGCCGTCGCCGGTTCCCCCGCCCCCGGCTTCGGCCGCGACAGGGGGTGTCTGGCTGCCGCTGCCCCCCTCGCGCGCCGTCAGGAAGCCGCCGCTGCCCAGCCCGCCTGCCGCCACCACGGCCGCGATCAGCCCCACCACGACCAGCTTGCGGCTGGCCGGGCGTTCACTGCGGTCCCGTGCGGGTTCCGGGGGTGAGTGCAAGGGCGTCATCACTTCATAATGCGGGTGAGGAGGGGGGCATGGCAAGACGTTAAGAAGCAGGAAATGTAACCCTGCAGCGTATATATAGTTCTTGCGGATATGATGGTCGTGACCTATGTTGCGGATAATTCCTTCATCTCTGGTTTTTTCTTTGGGGGGTGGCCGCAGGGCTGCCTTTTTTGCATTGGACGCTGATCTTCCTTTCCTGACGGGCCTTGATGCCCGCATTGCCGCGATGGTCGCCCCCGCGCTGGCCGACATGGGGTATGACCTCGTGCGCGTGGCGGTGCTGGGGCGTGAATCCCCCACGGTCCAGATCATGGCCGACCGGGCCGACGGTACGCTCATCGCCATTGAGGACTGTGAGCAGATCAGCCATGCGGTCGGTGCCATCCTGGATGTGGAAGATCCGCTGCCCGGGGCGTGGACGCTGGAAGTTTCCTCGGCCGGAATTGACCGGCCGCTGACCCGCGCCAGGGACTGGGAGCGTTTTGCCGGACACCTTGCCCGTGCCGAGATGAACATGCCCATCGAGGGCCGCAAGCGCTTTGCCGGAATCGTGCTGGGCGCGCGTGATGGCCATGGCCTGATGCGGCTTGATGATGGAACCGAGGTTGCGCTGCCTTTTGCCGAAATGCGCAAGGCGCGCCTTGTCCTGACGGACGAACTGATCGAGGCAAGCGCCCGGATGATGCAGCCGGACGCCGCCAGTGAGGAAAATGGGCCTGGAGACGGTCCCGGACGGGAAGATGAGCACTCCCCCGAAGGGGCCGCCCCGGCCGGAACGCGCAGGCCCGGCGTCAGGCCGGGCCGCAGGCCGGCCCGCAAGGCAAACTGAACGATGTTGTGGAGACACTGATGGATACGTCCGTTGCCCGTCCCGAACTGCTGCTGGTGGCTGATGCCGTAGCGCGGGAAAAGTCGATTGACCGCGAGGAAGTGCTCGAAGCGATGGAGCAGGCCATCCAGAAGGCCGGTCGCGCCAAGTACGGTCATGAAAAGGATATCCGCGCCACCATCGACCGCAAGACCGGCGATGTCCGCCTCTCTCGCTGGACCGAAGCGGTCGAGGCGGTGGAGAACGAGGAAACCCAGATCCCGCTCTACATCGCGCGCAAGTTCAAGCCCGAGATCCAGCTGGGCGAATACCTGATCGACCCGCTGCCGCCCATCGACTTCGGTCGGATTGCGGCGCAGACGGCCAAGCAGGTCATTGTCCAGCGCGTGCGTGAATACGAGCGCCGCCGCCAGTTCAATGACTTCAAGGACCGCGTGGGCGAGATCATCAACGGTACCGTCAAGCGCACGGAATATGGCAACCTGCTGGTTGAAATCGGCGATGCCGAAGCCCTGCTGCGCCGTGATGAGCTGATCCCGCGTGAGAGCTTCCGCAATTCCGACCGCGTGCGCGCCTACATCTATGATGTGCGTGACGAACCGCGCGGCCCGCAGATTTTCCTCTCGCGCACGCATCCGGCCTTCCTCGCCAAGCTGTTCGCGCAGGAAGTGCCCGAGATCTACGATGGCATCATCGAGATCAAGGCCGTGGCGCGCGACCCCGGTTCGCGCGCCAAGATGGCCGTCATCTCGCGTGATGCCGCCATCGACCCGGTCGGCGCCTGTGTTGGCGTGCGCGGCCGGCGCGTGCAGGAAGTGGTCAAGGAACTTCAGGGCGAGAAGATCGATATCATCCCATGGAGCCCGCAGGCCGCGACCTTTGTCGTCAATGCCCTTGCCCCGGCTGAAGTCAGCAAGGTGGTGATGGACGAGGAAGCGGGTCGGGTGGAGGTTGTCGTCCCCGATGACCAGCTCAGCCTTGCCATCGGGCGCCGCGGGCAGAATGTCCGTCTGGCCAGTCAGTTGACGCGCTGGGACATCGACATCCTGACCGAAGCCGAGGAATCGGAGCGCAGGCAGGAAGAATTCCGTCGCCGCAGCGGCCAGTTCGTCAGCTCGCTGGATGTTGATGATGTGATTGCCGGGCTTCTGGTGACCGAAGGTTTCCATTCCGTCGAGGAACTGGCCTTTGCCGACCCCGAGGAACTGGCGAACATCGAAGGCTTTGATGAGGATGTGGCCGGTGAGCTCGTCCTGCGTGCCGAGCGGCATCTCGCCCACCAGGAAGAGCAGCTGGATGAAAAGCGCCGTGAACTTGGTGTCAGTGACGATATCGCGGTGCTGGGCGTGTTCACCAACCAGATGCTGGTGACGCTGGGTGAAAAGGGCGTGAAGACGCTTGATGATCTGGCCGACCTGGCAGGTGACGAACTGGTCGAGATCCTTGGCAGCGATGCCATAGACGAGGATGCGGCCAACGAAATCATCATGGCGGCCCGTGCCCACTGGTTTGAAGGCGACGAGACGGGTGATGCAAAGGCCGAAACAGGGGAGACGTCCGACGTCTGAGCGGGATCATCTGAACGCGGAAGACGCGGGAGACATGGCGGAAGAGGAGCGTGGCCCGCTCCGCCGCTGCGCCGTTACCCGTGTCCGGCTGCCCAGGGAGCAAATGATCAGATTCGTCATTTCCCCTGATGGAGTCGTGATCCCTGATCTTTCCGCACGTCTGCCCGGACGGGGAATTTGGTTGAGCGCACGTGCGGATGTGTTAGAAACAGCACGCACACGTGGCGTATTTGCCCGTGCGGCAAGGGGAAGGGTTGTTATTCACCCTGACCTGACCCATCTTGTAGCGGATGGGCTGCTGCGGCGCATGATGGATGTCGTAGGGCTGGCACGGCGGGCCGGACAGATTGTCTGCGGGTTCGCCAAGGTGCGTGAGTGGGTTGTGGGCGGTCGTGCCGGTCTGGTCATCCAGGCGGCCGATGGCAGTCCCGACGAGAGGAAGAGAGTTTTGTCTGGTGCACGGGACCTGCCGGTTACGGTTGTTCCTACGGCATCGGGTCTGGGTGCGGCATTTGGCCGTGACCATGTTGTTCATGCAGCGATGCTGCATGGTGAACTGGCACGCCGTTTCCGTATCGAGAGTGAACGTTTTGCGGGCCTGTCCGGCAGGGCTGGCCCGAATTCGGCGGAGTGTTCCGCCGGACGGTGTGAACAGGCGGGTACATGAGCGAAGGCAACGATCAGGATCAGGGTAAGGGACGCTTGTCCCTGCGGCCGGCGGGCCGGAGGGAAGTCGGACGGACGGTGGATGCCGGCTCCGTACGGCAGAGCTTCAGCCATGGTCGATCAAAGGTGGTTCAGGTCGAGGTGCGCAAGAAGCGCGGGGCCGGGGCCGCAGGTAACGGATCGGGGCCGGCTGGCGGTCGCGCCGGTGGCCGGGGCGGGCGCGCCCTGACGGCAGCGGAGCTGGCGACCCGCCAGCGCGTGCTGGAAGAGCAGCGCAACGCTGCCATCCAGCGTGAGAAGGAAGCCCGCGAGCAGGAGAAGATCACCATTCTCTCCGCTGCGGAAGAAGCTCGCCGCCAGGAAGAGGAAAATGCCCGCCGTGCCGAAGAAGAGGCACAGGCGAAGGCAGACGCCGCGGCAGAGGAAGAAGCCCGCAGGCGGGAAGCCCAGGGCGCGGCACGAGCCACTCCTCCCGCAGCCGAGGCGGAGCCGCCCGGTCCTGTCGTGTCGTCCGTGCCCATTCCGGGTGAGGTCACGCTCGCGCCGCCAATGCAGCGCCTGCGTCCGCTGGCCGAACGTGCGATCATGCCGGCGCAGCCGGTTCGTCCGTCACGTCCGGCTACGGGCGGCGGGGCCGCGCGCCCGGCGGGTGCCGCCGGTGCCACTGCAGGGGCAGGCGAGACGCTGCGCCTGCGTGGAGGCCGTGCGGAAGGGGGCGAGGAAGAACGCCGCCCCAGCCGCCGTCCCGGCAGCGCCACGCCCAGCCGCCGCCCCTCGGGTGGTGCGAAAAAGAACAGTGACAGCCGCCGGGCCGGTCGTATCGACGTGCAGGCCGCAATCGAGGGGGATGACGACAAGACCCGTTCGCTCGCCTCGGTCCGCCGCCAGCGTGAGCGTGAACGCCGTCAGGCCGAGCTCGAGCGCCTGCGCTCCGACCAGGTGCGCGTGGTGCGTGATGTCGTGCTGCCTGAAACCATTACAGTGCAGGAACTGGCAAACCGTATGGCCGCCCGTCAGGGCGAAGTCATCAAGGCGCTCATGAAAATGGGTGTGATGGCCACAGTGACCCAGTCGCTCGATGCGGATACCGCTGAGCTGATCGTGCAGGAATTTGGCCACCGCGTGCGCCGTGTATCCGACAGCGATGTGGAAATCGGTATTGAGGGAATCGAGGACAGGCCCGAGGACCTCAAGCCGCGTCCGCCGGTCGTGACCGTGATGGGTCATGTCGATCACGGCAAGACCTCTCTGCTCGACGCGCTGCGCACGACCGATGTCGCCAATGGTGAAGCCGGTGGCATCACCCAGCATATCGGTGCGTATCAGGTCACACTGGCATCGGGTTCGCGCATCACCTTCATCGATACGCCGGGCCACGAAGCCTTTACCGCCATGCGTGCCCGTGGCGCGTCGGTGACGGATGTCGTGGTGCTGGTTGTTGCGGCGGATGACGGCGTGATGCCGCAGACGATCGAGGCCATCAAGCACGCCAAGGCGGCGGATGCTCCGATTATCGTTGCGATCAACAAGTGCGACAAGCCGGGTGCGAACCCCGACCGCGTGCGCCAGGAACTGCTGAACCACGAGATCGTGGTGGAAAGCATGGGCGGTGATACGCAGGATGTCGAGGTCTCGGCCCTGAAGCGGACCGGGCTTGGCAAGCTTGAGGAAGCGATCCTGCTGCAGGCCGAAATCCTTGACCTGAAAGCCAATCCCGACCGGGTTGCCGAAGGTTCCGTGATCGAAAGCCGCCTTGACCGTGGCCGTGGTCCGGTTGCGACCGTACTGGTCCAGAAGGGCACGCTGCGTCGCTCCGATATTGTGGTGGCCGGTGCCGAATGGGGCCGTGTGCGCGCCATGATTGACGACCGTAACCGCCAGCTTGCCGAAGCCGGGCCGTCCATGCCGGTCGAGATCCTGGGCATTACCGGGGTTCCGGGTGCAGGTGAGCCGTTCGTGGTGGTGGAAAACGAGAATCGCGCCCGCGAAATCTCGGAGTTCCGCCAGCGCGTGATCAAGGACCGCATGGCCGCGGGCCAGACCGCCGCGCGCGGTACGCTGGACCAGATGCTGGCCCGTATTCAGGCGGGTGCGCAGAAGGAAGTCGCCGTTCTGATCAAGGCGGACGTGCAGGGTTCGGCCGAGGCGCTGGAAGCCACGGTGCAGAAGCTGGAGCATGAAGAAGTCAAGATCCGCGTGCTCAACGCCACCGTCGGGCAGATCACCGAAAGCGATGTGCAGCTGGCCAAGGCATCGGGTGCCATTATCGTGGCCTTCAATGTCCGCGCCACGGCGCAGGCCCGTGAACTGGCACAGCGTGAGGGCGTGGATATCCGCTACTATTCCATCATCTACCAGGTGGCGGATGATGTGGAACAGCTGGTTCGCGGCAAGATCGCGCCCAAGCATCGCGAGAAGTTCCTGGGTTACGCCGAAATCCGCAAGGTTTTCGAAATCACCAAGGTTGGCAAGGTCGCTGGCTGTTACGTGACCGAGGGTGTGGTCAAGCGTGGCTGTGGCGTACGCCTGCTGCGTGACAACGTGGTGATCCATGAAGGTGACCTGAGCCAGCTCAAGCGCTTCAAGGACGATGTCAAGGAAGTAGCGCGCGGCTATGAATGCGGCCTGTCCTTTGCAGGGTATAACGACCTGCGTGAGGGGGATGTGGTCGAGTGCTATGAAATGGAACTGGTTCCGGCATGAGCCGTAATGCATCCAGAAAAGGGATGAGCGAGAGCGGGCCGGCAGGGAAACTTGCCGGCCATTCCGCGTCAGGCCCCTCGCAGCGCCAGTTGCGTGTGGCGGAAGAAGTGCGCCGTGTGCTGGCGGAAATCTTCGCCCGTACGGAGTTCCGGGACCCGGATCTGGCGGATGTGCGCATTACCGTGACCGAAGTGCGTATTTCCCCCGACCTGAAGCATGCAACCGTATTTGTTGCACGCCTTGGCCGCAGCGACGTGGCGGAACTGTTGCCTGCACTCAAGCGTGTGACCCCGTTCCTCCGTACGCGCCTGTCGCATGCGCTGCGCCTGCGCGGTGTGCCCGACCTGCATTTCCAGCCCGATACCGCGCTGGATTACGCCATGGAAGTGGACACCATGCTGCGTCAGCCTGAAGTCCAGCGGGACCTGAAGGACGAAGACTGAAGCGCGTTCGCAGGTCATCCTGTCATAAAAAATGATAAAAGTTTTCAGGGGTCACCTTTTTTCAGGAAGATGACGTTCTTCTGAAGCTCTCCAAAAAAGCTTCACCAAGAACCCCTTTGTCACTTGCTAATAAAAAACCCGGTTCTGGCATCTGCCTGACCGGGTTTTTGCTGCCTGTCCATGCAGGGCGTGGCCTAATTGCGTCGGCCCATCAGCAGCAGTTGCGGGTTGCGTTCCACATCGGTGGCGAAGCCACGCAGGGCGGCGGCGGCGGCGGCAAGGTCGCGCAGCGACGAATCGATATTGGAACGGTCGGCAGAACTGGGGGCCGTGATGTCGTGCAGGCCGGCCAGTGCCCCGCGTGCCTCGGTTACCGTATCGTTGGAGTTGACCAGCAGGGTATGCAGTTCACTGCCGCGCGCATCCAGCTGTGCCGTGCCACTGTCAGCCAGATGATTGATGGAGGTCAGCGTGCTGTCCATCCGGTGGTCAAGATCCCGGATGGCATCGGTCGCGGTATCGACCGTGACCCGCGTGTGGTCGGACGTGGCGCGAACGCTGTCCACCAGCGGGGGGAGATCCTTGTCCAGCTTGTCGGCCAGCGTGCGGATGCTGACCAGCATGGCATCGGCATTGTTGGCAATGTTCTTGAGCGGCAGCGCGGTCAGCGCATCGGTCAGCTTCTGCATGTCCGATTCACGGGCGGGAATTTCGATCATGCTGGTCAGGCCGGGATGCAGCTTGGCGGGCACGCCGGGGTCGAATGTCAGGTCGATTTCTTCCTGCCCGGTCACGAAGCTCTGCATGTGCATTTCGGCCCGCAGCCCGTTTTCGATCAGGCGCGGCAGTTCCCGCGTGTCCAGTGCCTTGCCGTGGCCGCCTGCCATGCGCGCGCCATTGGCCTCCAGCTCCAGCGTGACCGGAATGTAGGCCTGATGGGTCTGGGGATCGAACTGAACGGCAATATGCTCCACATGCCCCACCTGCACCCCATCGAAGGTGACCGGCGCGCCAACACCCAGCCCGTTGACCGGGCTGTCGAATATCACCATGGCGTGGTTGGTGGGGGAAAAGGGATGAAACTGTCCGAACAGCGCTATGGCGGTCACACCAAGCAGGGCCCCACCCAACACAAATGCACCGACCGTGGTCTGCCGTTCAGCCATGGTGTTCAGGTCTCCCTAGACGCAGAATGAAAAAAACTCCCGAACACAATCAGCCATGCGCCCGTTTGCTGCAAGATGACACCACCTTTCCCCGAAACAAAGCGGGATACGGGGATGGCAGGCATGTGCCCGCCCTGCCTTTTACCATGTAGGGGGCAGGCCGCCAGCCCCCGTGGCGGAATGGGGCATTGCCGTGCATGCGTGCCTCGTCTAAACGCTGCCCACCCCCCTTACCCCGTACAAGGTGCCCTGCAATGCGACGCAAACGTGGACGCCCGCTTGATGGCTGGCTGGTGATCGACAAGCCATCAGGCATGACATCCACCCAGGTCGTGGGCCGGGTGCGCTATCTGTTCGATGCGGCGAAGGCAGGCCATGGCGGCACGCTGGACCCGCTGGCTACCGGCCTGCTGCCCATAGCCTTTGGCAGGGCGACCAAGACCGTGCCCTACATCATGGATGGCACCAAGCGTTACCACTTCACCCTGCGTATCGGTGAAGCGCGCGATAGTGATGACGCCGAAGGTGCCGTGACGGCCACATCCGCCATCCGTCCGGACAATGCGGCGTTCGAGGCGGCGCTGGCGGCCTTCCGTGGCGAGATCATGCAGGTGCCCCCGGTCTATTCCGCGCTGAAGGTGGGGGGAAAACGCTCTTACGACATGGCGCGCGCGGGCCATGCGCCCGACCTGCCGCCGCGACCCGCGCGCATCGACCGTTTCGAACTGATTGCGCGCCCCGACGCCGATACGGCCGTGTTCGAGGTGGAATCGGGCAAGGGGGTGTACATGCGCTCGCTTGCACGCGATATCGCGCTGGCCTGCGGCACGGTGGGCCATGTGGCGGCACTGCGGCGGCTGAACGTGGGGCCTTTTGATGAATCCCATGCGATTCCACTGGACAAAATTGTCCCGAGCGCCGACAACGCGCCTGCCCCACCGGATCTGCTTCTTCCGGTCGCGACCGCGCTGGCCGACATCCCGGCGCTGGCCCTGACCCGGGAGGAAGCGGATGCCCTGTCATTTGGCCAGGCGATTGACCTGAACCAGCTGGCGGACCGGATGCCGGAACACACCGATCCCCGCTCGGGTGTCGTGCGTGCGATGGATGGGGCGCGCGTGGTCGGGCTGTGCCGCCCCGAGGGTGGGTGGCTGCGATCCGTGCGCATGCTCTGAACCGGATGATCAATGGAGAGAATGATGTCGATTACTGCTGAACGCCGCACGGCGCTTATTGGCGAATACCGCAATGCCGAGACCGACACGGGCTCGCCGGAAGTGCAGGTCGCGCTGCTGACCGAGCGGATCGTGAACCTGACCGACCACCTCAAGACCCACGCGAAGGATTTCCATTCCCGCCGTGGCCTGCTGATGCTGGTCGGCCGTCGTCGCCGCCTGCTGGACTATGTCAAGCGCAAGGACCAGGCCCGTTACGAAACGCTCATCAAGCGCCTCGGCCTGCGTCGCTGATTTGCGGCATGGCGGGAACGCGTCCATAATGCGTACCCGCACGGTCTGAACGGTCACGGCGCATGCATGGGCATGCCCGTGTCCGGTCGGGCCGGATATTTTCAGGCGCCCACCAGGGGCGCCGCCAACACGCTGCCACGCCATGGCGGAGATGTCCGGACCCGGATCGCAGCGTTTCAGGCCACATGGTGTTCTGGCGGCCGTGCCGTCGCGCTCCATGCCGTCCGAGGCGCTGCCATCATACGTTCCCATGTCCGGCCCGCCTGCATTGCGGCAGTCAACGGACAGGGTTGTCTGGATGTTTAATTATTTTCGCAAGGAAATCGAATGGGGCGGCCGCCCGCTGGTGCTGGAAACGGGCAAGATCGCCCGCCAGGCCGACGGTGCAGTTGTCGTGACCTATGGCGATACGGTGGTGCTGTGCACGGCCGTTGGCGCCAAGAGCGTCAAGCCGGGGCAGGACTTCTTCCCGCTGACGGTCAACTATCAGGAAAAGGCCTATGCCGCGGGCAAGATCCCCGGTGGCTTCTTCAAGCGTGAAGGCCGCCCGAGCGAGGCCGAGGTCCTGAACTCGCGCCTGATCGACCGCCCGCTGCGCCCGCTGTTTCCCGAGAACTTCCGCAACGAAGTGCAGGTCATCGCCACCGTGCTCAGCCACGATATGGAGAACGACCCCGCCGTTGTGGCGCTGATCGGCTGTTCGGCCGCGCTGACGCTGTCGGGCATTCCGTTCTTCGGCCCCGTGGGTGCGGCCCGCGTGGGTTACAGCAACGGCAAATACGTACTGAACCCGACCATTTCCCAGCTCAAGGAAAGCGAACTGGACCTGGTCGTGGCCGGTACGTCCGAAGGCGTGCTGATGGTCGAGTCCGAGGCGGTGGAACTGTCCGAGGACGTGATGCTGGGCGCCGTGACCTTCGGCCACGAAGCCTTCCAGCCGGTGATCGACCTGATCATCGACCTGGCCGAAAGTGCGGCAAAGGCCCCGTGGGACCTGGCCGAGCCGACGGCTGAGGAAGTCAAGCTGCGCAAGAAGGTGGACAAGGCCGGTCGCGCCCTGATCGCCGATGCCTACAAGGAACGCGCCAAGCAGGTGCGTTACAAGAAGGTTGCCGCGGCGCGTGAAGCCATCCTGGCGAAGATTGGCGAAGATGATGCCGCTGCCGCCAAGCCCATGATCAAGGATCTGGAAGCCGATGTGGTCCGCACCGAAGTGCTCGACACCGGTTTCCGCATCGATGGCCGTGATCTGGAAACGATCCGCCCGATCGTGTCCGAAGTCGGCATCCTGCCGCGTGCCCATGGCTCCGCCCTGTTTACCCGTGGGGAGACGCAGGCCCTTGTGGTCGCGACCCTTGGCACCGGGCAGGACGAGCAGATCGTGGATGCGCTGGAAGGCGAATACCGCAACAACTTCATGCTGCACTACAACTTCCCGCCCTTCTCGGTGGGTGAGTGCGGGCGCATGGGTTCTCCCGGTCGCCGTGAAATCGGCCATGGCAAGCTGGCATGGCGTGCGATCCACCCGCTGCTGCCGGGCAAGGACACCTTCCCGTACACCATGCGCGTGGTGTCCGAGATCACGGAAAGCAACGGCTCGTCCTCCATGGCGACCGTATGCGGCACGTCGCTGGCGCTGATGGATGCGGGTGTGCCGCTCAAGCGCCCGGTGGCGGGTATCGCCATGGGCCTGATCAAGGAAGACGAGGATTTCGCCGTCCTGTCCGACATCCTGGGTGATGAAGACCATCTGGGTGACATGGACTTCAAGGTGGCCGGCACCGAGCAGGGTGTCACCGCGCTGCAGATGGACATCAAGATCACGTCGATCACGCCGGAAATCATGAAGATCGCGCTGGGGCAGGCCCGTCAGGGTCGCCTGCACATTCTGGGTGAGATGGCCAAGGCGCTGACCGAAGGCCGCACGGATGTCTCCTCCTCCGCCCCGAAGATCACCACGATCTCGGTTCCGAAGGAAAAGATCCGTGATGTGATCGGTCAGGGCGGTAAAGTTATCCGTGAGATCGTTGAATATTCGGGTGCCAAGATCGACATCAACGATGATGGCACGATCATGATCGCCGCATCCTCCGACGATCAGGCCGAAAAGGCCATCGAGCGGATCCGTGGCATCACGGCCGAACCCGAAGTGGGCCACATCTATAACGGCAAGGTGGTCAAGACCGCCGATTTCGGGGCGTTCGTGAACTTCCTTGGCCCCCGTGACGGGCTGGTTCACATCTCCGAACTGGCGGAAGGGCGCGTTTCCAAGACGACCGACGTCGTCAAGCAGGGAGACGAGGTGAAGGTGAAGGTGCTGGGCTTTGACGATCGCGGCAAGGTCAAGCTGTCCATGCGCGTGGTTGACCAGAAGACCGGTGCCGACATTACCGACACCGTGGGCGCCAGGCCCGGCCGTGCCCCCGGCGCGCGGTAAGACGCGGGCCCCGGCCTACTTAACCCGGCGGGATGGGGGTAGCACAGGCCGCACCCTGCCGCCGGGCAGATACATGACGATGGAATGGTGATGAAGCCGATCAATGCGATCCGCATGGGCGGAACGGATATTCTGCCCCTGGTAGAAGGGGGGAAGGGCGTCTCGATTTCGACCGGTGTGTCCGCCGGGCACTGGGCGGCGGCGGGCGGTGCCGGCACGATCTCGATCGTGAATGCCGATTCCTATGACGAGAACGGCAACATCGTTCCCCAGACCTATCACGGCAGGACCCGGCGTGAACGGCATGAGGAACTGGTCGATTACGCCATTCGTGGCGGCATTGACCAGGCCCGCATCGCGCATGAACTTGCCGGCGGCAGGGGGCGGATACACGCCAACATCCTGTGGGAAATGGGTGGGGCCGAACGGGTCATTACCGGTGTGCTGGAAGGGGCTCCGGGCCTGATCCAGGGGCTGACCTGTGGCGCGGGCATGCCGTACCGCCTGTCGGAAATCGCGGCGCGCTTCGGCATCCATTACTATCCCATCGTATCTTCCGCCCGCGCGTTCAACGCCCTGTGGCGCCGTTCATACAACAAGACGGCGGAACTGCTGGGCGGCGTGGTGTACGAGGACCCGTGGCGCGCTGGCGGCCATAATGGCCTGTCCAACACCGAAAACCCGCTGGCGCCGGAAGACCCGTTCCCCCGCGTGCTGGCGCTGCGCAAGCAGATGCGTGCCTTTGGCCTGGATGACACCCCCATCATCATGGCCGGTGGCGTATGGTGGCTGGAGGAATGGCAGGACTGGATCGACAGTCCCGAACTGGGGCCGATCGTCTTCCAGTTCGGTACCCGCCCGCTGCTGACGCGTGAAAGCCCGATTCCCGATGCATGGAAGCGCCGCCTGCTGACGCTGAAGAAGGGGGATGTGTTCCTCAACCGCTTCTCGCCTACGGGTTTCTATTCCTCTGCCGTGAACAACACCTTCCTGCGCGAACTGCGCGGGCGGTCGGAGCGGCAGGTACCGTTCTCGCCCGAGGCCGTGGGCGAGCATACCGCAGCCCTGGCCATTGGCGCGCGCGGGCGGCAGGTCTTTGTCACTCCCGCCGACCGTCAGCACGCACAGTTGTGGATGGAAGAAGGCCATACCGAGGCCATGCGCACGCCAGACAACACGCTGGTGTTCGTAAGCCCCGAAAAGGCGCGTGAGATCCTGGCTGATCAGGGGGCCTGCATGGGCTGCCTGTCCGAATGCCGCTTCTCCAACTGGTCGCAGCGCCCGCCCGCCTATTCCAACGGGCACAAGGCGGACCCGCGTTCCTACTGCATCCAGAAAACCCTGCAGGCGGCAGCCCACGCCCATGGGCCGGATCAGGATGCGGTGATTGACAACAACCTCATGTTTGGCGGCACCAATGCGTGGCGGTTCGCGACCGATCCGTTCTATGCCAATGGCTTCGTGCCCACCGTGGCGCAGCTGCTGGAACAGATCATGACC
This sequence comes from Komagataeibacter sp. FNDCF1, assembly GCF_021295335.1. NCBI lineage: Bacteria > Pseudomonadati > Pseudomonadota > Alphaproteobacteria > Acetobacterales > Acetobacteraceae > Komagataeibacter > Komagataeibacter sp. FNDCF1. The sequence goes on from NZ_JAIWOT010000001.1 coordinate 2,699,496, forward strand.
GGTCGCTAAGCACCATTATTGATAAAAAAGAATGAAAGTTTTTGGGTGCCGCCTTTTTTCAGAAAGGCGGCATTCCCTGAAGCCTTTTTCAAAAGGCTTCACCAAAGCTTCTTTCTGCTTTGAAGGCCGGCCTCATGAGGCCGGCCTTTTTTATGCTGGATGCGGCAGGCTATGCCGCGTCCTTTGGCAGGCAGGCATTGCGGAACAGGGCGAAGGCCAGCCCGCGATGGCTGATGGCGTTCTTTTCCCCGTCCGTCATGTCGGCAAAGGTGCGGGTGCCCGTGCCGGGGGCAAAAAGCGGGTCATAGCCATGGCCATTCGTGCCATGGGGCGGCCAGACGACATGGCCGTCAATCCGGCCCTCGAATGTTTCGGTATGTCCGTCAGGCCATGCCAGGCACAGCACGGAAATGAACCATGCCCCCCGGTCGGGGTTATCGCCAATCCGGTCATGGATACGGCGCATCGCATCGGGGTAGTCCTTGCCCGGCCCGGCCCAGCGGGCGGAGAAAATTCCCGGCGCGCCGCCAAGTGCTGAAACACAGAAGCCGGAATCATCGGCCAGTGCGGGCAGGTTCGCGGCTTTTGCTGCGGCCACGGCCTTGATCGCGGCGTTACCCGCAAAGTTGTCGGCCGTCTCCTCCGGTTCCGGCAGCGAAAGATCCCCCGCGGACCGGACATGGATGCCGTAGCCGCCAAGGAGCGCCGCGAATTCCGCAATCTTGCCCCGGTTATGGGTAGCCAGCACCAGTGTATCGCCCCGGTTCAGGCGGCTGGAATGTCGTGTCATGCCTTGAGCGCCTCTTCCACCGTGGCGGTCTGGATGCGGAACAGTTCCGCGGTTCCGGTGCGGGCAAGCCGCATGAGGGTATTGAACTCGGCCTCGGTAAAGGGGTCCTGTTCGGCGGTGCCCTGTATTTCCACAATACCGCCATCGGCGGTCAGGACAAAATTGGAATCGGCGCGCGCGTTGCTGTCTTCCCTGTAATCCAGGTCAAGCACCGCGCCATCTTCCGTCAGCCCGCATGATACGGCGGCGACCTGCCCCCTGAGCGGCACGGTATCCAGCGTGCCCGCGCGCACAAGCGTTTCCAGCGCAAGGCGCAGCGCCACCCATGCCCCGGTAATGGCGGCGCAGCGCGTGCCGCCATCGGCATTCAGCACGTCGCAATCCACCGTGATCGAGATTTCCCCCAATGCCTTCAGGTCGGTCACGGCACGCAGCGAGCGGGCAATCAGGCGCTGGATTTCCTGGGTGCGGCCGCTCTGCCTGCCCTTTGCGGCTTCACGCGGGCCACGGCTGTGGGTGGCGCGCGGCAGCATGCCATATTCCGCCGTGACCCAGCCCTGTCCCCTGCCGCGCAGGAAGGACGGGACACGCATCTCCACGCTGGCGGCGCACAGGACTTCGGTCCCGCCCATGCGGATCAGGGCGGAACCTTCCGCGTGGCGGGCAAAGCCGGTCTGGATGAAGACGGGACGCAGGGCGTCAATGGCACGGCCGGATGGGCGCATGGGGGTAACTCCGCAAGGTGATGGGGCGGCATAGCGTGCAATCCCCCTGCATTGCCAGTCCCGCGTGGGCAGGGGCATGGATCATCTGTTATACTGGTGGGCATGCGAATGGTCGCATGGCGGATGAATGCGCAAAACAGGAGGCATGGCGATGGAAACCCGACCACCGGTATCGCAGCCGGCCCTGCTCTCCGGGCTTGACCCGCGATCTGCCGCGATCCTGCGTGAGATCGTGGAGCAGTATGTCGAAACGGGTGAGCCGATGGGCTCGCGCACGCTTTCGCAGCGCCTGCCGCTTTCGCTCTCGCCGGCCACGATTCGCAATGTCATGGCCGACCTGACCGATGCGGGGCTGCTGTTTTCCCCCCACACCTCGGCGGGGCGCCTGCCGACGGAGAAGGGCGTGCGGCTGTTTGTCGATGGCCTGCTGCAGTTTGGCAGCCTGAGCGAGGACGAGCGCGAGAGCATCGCGGGCATGCTGGACGTAAAGGGCCGCTCGCTGGAGGATACGCTGGCGCAGGCGTCCTCCATGCTGTCGGGCCTGTCCTCGGCGGCGGGGGTGGTCATGGCGCCCAAGAGCGATGGCGCCACCATCAAGCATATCGAATTCGTGGCGCTTGGTCCGGGGCGGGCACTGGTCATCCTGGTCAGTGCCGACGGGCAGGTGGAAAACCGCGTGATCGAGATTCCGCCCGGCCTGCCGCCTTCCGCACTGGTGGAGGCGGGGAACTACCTCAACGCCCACCTGTCCGGCCAGACGCTGGACCGCCTGCGCGAGACGGTCAGCACCGCCATGACGGCCAACCGCAACGAACTGGACCACCTGACGGCGGAAGTCGTGTCCAGTGGCCTCGCCACATGGAGTGACGCGGACGAGCGCGGGGGCACCCTGTTCATACGCGGGCAGGGGCGCCTGCTGGCCGATGTGACCGAGATCGAGCGCCTGACCACCATCCAGATGCTGTTCGAACGGCTGGAGACGCAGGAGACCATGCTCCGCCTGCTCGACCTTGCGCGCGAATCCGAAGGGGTGCGGATCTTCATCGGGGCGGAAAGCGGGCTGTTCGGCATGGCGGGCATGTCGGTGGTGGTGGCGCCCGCACGCACCGACAGCAACCGCATCGTTGGCGCGATCGGGGTGATCGGACCCACGCGCATCAATTATGCCCGCATCATTCCCGTGGTGGACTATACCGCCCGCGTGATCGGCCGCATGCTGGGCTGAGGCGACGGGATTGCAATGCAACCCGCGCGGCTGGCGGTCCTTAATGGAAGGGCACAGACCAGCCACACGCGCCCTGCGCTCGCGCGGGTGCGCGATGGCCCAACGCGCAAGGAGAATGGCATGTTCACGCCCGATGCACGGCAGTCCGGATCGTTCATGATTGGTGGTGACCTGGAGGTCACACGGCTTGGTTTTGGCGCCATGCGCATCACCGGCCCCGGCATATGGGGTGAACCGGCCGACCGGAACGCGGCCCTCGCCACCC